>DASXST010000176.1:0-66088 GCA_036505835.1 Pseudolabrys sp.
TCACCGCAAAGACCATTGTACAAAGGGCCATCCAACGGCTGGAAGCAAAAGGTCGAGGCATCCTACTGCTGCATGACATCCATCCGGCCACGGCCCTGGCGTTGCCAACGTTGCTCAAGGAGCTCAAGGCGCGCGGTTTCCGTGTAGTGCAGGTGGTGGCAGCTGGTGATCGGCCAAAATCTGTGCCTGAACTGTTAGCCTCACCCGCCGCTGAGAAGGCGGCATGGCCGACCGTGCCTAGAACGCGACGATTCTAATCCCGACCGTTACATTCTAATGACCCCAAAGCGGACATGCACCGCTCCGCATTAACGTTTCTTCCTTGCGGTAAATTTGAAAATGCGACGTGAATACCGTGGATCGGCGGGCGACTCATCAGAAAATGTAGAAGACCGCTTCCGCCGCAGCGGTCTAGCTAGGAGAAGAGCATGAAGGTCGCCGTACTTGCCGTCCTCAGTGTGCTCATCGCTCTTCCGGCAGAAGCTGGCCAGCGCCATCGTCAAAATAATGTTTCGCCATCTTGTAACAATGAAGGCCGCTGCATGACGCCGCGCCCACATCGAGCAAGATACCAAGCTTGCGGCGCACGTCAGAGCGTAAAACGCACCGCGCCGTCGATGCCAATGGCAACAGCATGATGGTGACGGCGCAAACAGCGTATGGCTTCAACATCACGGTGCATCCCGCCTACGCCAGCAAGTTCCTGAAGTTCTATGCCTTGCTGAAGGAACGCGGCTACAAGGTCGACCCCCGCATCAACAAATGTTTTTCGCGCGGCGGTCACGTCCCTGGCTCCAACCATTACATCGGCGCCGCTTGCGACAATCAGTACGGTTGGAACAAAGCGCCCTCCTACATGTACCATGTCGGCGATCTGATCAGGCAGGCTGGCCTCTATGATGGTTGCCGCTTCGGCGATTGCGGACATGTCGAAGCTGTGCGCGGTACGCACGACAGGCCGCCCAATCTCTATGCCGCCATCGAAAAATTCAAATCAGAGCAATCGACAGCTAACTACCAACCATGAGCGTTGGATGAATTGCGGAATGTCCACTATTGGCCCAAAGCGGGCATCTGTAGCTGCACCGCACATGTCCGCTTTCGAGGGTAAAGCGGACATTGTTCAGACATCCCAGAATGTCCGCTAATGACCTAAAGCGGACATCGGTCTCGGGACGATTCCAGAAAAGTCAGAAATTTTTCGCCCAATCGCGCCAATGTGTCGGATGCGCGTTAATAGGTGTTTTCATTTCCGCTTTGATCCAACCGCCAAGAATCCGGCGGCAGGGAAAAAAGATTGTGTGAACGGCGTTTGCATCAATAAGCGCCCGTTCTAAAATCGCGATCAAACGGCGCGGTTGAAATTACATGCTACATAGGACGGGCTCCATCTTTGCCCGCTTCAGCGCGCCTGGCTCGATGCATCTAAATGGGATCGCTGAATACCGCGACCTTTCGCCGGAATTAATGTTTTGTAATTGAGACGGTCATATTGCGATGAGCTAAGGCGATGTCCGCTTGTGATAGCGATTCCGAATAGCGGACACATCGAAAGTCTCCTTCGTCTGCTCCTGAGAGGCGTTTGCTCTCAAAGATTGCAGACTTGAATAAATCGCAAAGGAAGCGTCACACAAATGCGGCGGTAGGCTTATACATGCGTAAAATCTGGATAGGTCCTTTAAGTATCGCCGTCCGCGCATCATCGCGTTGGCGCCCTCAACCAACAAATCTTTGGCACGAACTCACAAGCCAGACATTCACGAGTGATGTAATCAGTCCGCATAAGGAGACTGCGGATGGCTGCGCTTACTGTACTCATTGTGTTGCTGTTAACGTTCCGGTTTCTGACTACACTTCCGCCGCCCAACCTCTCCAACTTGGTCGCCGTTGGTACCGTGTGGGCAGGTTTGATGGTGCCGGTGGTTGACGGATCGCCGGTGAGTGTCGCGGTACGTTGAAGCAGGGTATTGATTTTTTTTTGAACTGCTCCTGATCAAAGAGCTGGCGACTCATGATGCGGTCGACCTGGGCGCGCGGTTGGGCAATGCGGTCCTCATACGCGAATTCCAATTCGGTTTGCCGCCCGATCAATCGGGTCAGGACATTGTCGCGAAAAGCAAAATAGGTGCCGGTCGCAATTGACCAAACCGCCGTGATCACCAGTGCGCCGACAACGATCCAGAAGGCCACCGGCCCAATCCGGATTTGGTGCCCGCCATGGGCAGGCGTGTAGCCGTCGTGTGTCCGCTGCGGATGACCAGAGATAGCGGCGGCTCATCGTGCTTTTGGCTCCGCCTGGCGAACGCCCTCGAAGGCTGGGTAGTATTGAGGGGACGAATACGACATCGACGCTCCGCGGCCCTGGCCGCTGTCGAGCCATAGGTCCAGCGCATCGATATCAGTCGGATATAGTTAAGAAACCCGTAATCCCGAAGGGGTATGGATGTGGTTCATCGGTCTCATGACAGGGGATTAGAGTTCGCGGGCAGCAGTCAGCACCTCCTCCGCATGATCTGCCACGCTGACTTTCGGCCAAATCCGGACGATCCGGGCGGCTGCATCGATCAGAAAGGTCTTACGGATGACGCCTATGAATTTGCGCCCGTACATCGATTTCTCTCCCCAGGCGCCATAGGCGGTCAGCATCTTTTTGGTTTCGTCGGATCCAAGGGCAATGGAGAGCTTATGCTTCGACTTGAACTTGTCCTGGGCCGCTACGGGGTCGGCGGAAACCCCGAGGATCGCGGTTCCGGCCTTGGCAAAATCGCCGCGCAGGCGTGAGAATGCGATCGCCTCCTTGGTGCAGGCGGGGGTATCGGCTTTGGGATAGAAATAAAGGACGAGATTGCCGCCCTTGAAATCCTTGAGCGAGACCTTGCTGCCGCCGTCGCGGGGCAGCGTAAAAGGCGGCGCTTTCGCGCCTGCAACGAGTTCTCGGGCCATATGCCTTCCTTTCGTCGCTTTCGGGCGGTCATGTCGGGCATGCCATTTGCGTGGGAGGGGCGCAACGGGTTCAGCATATTTGTGCCGTGAGCCGCGCCCGGTATTTGTCCGCCCACCAGAAACTTACGCGTGCATCGCCAGACGAAGGGCGCAACCTATATTATGACGGGGAGCGAGCAGGAACACGGGCACCGCGCCCAAGCTGTCGCCGCGGGTCATGCGCCGCACCGACGTCGAATGATGCCTCGCCTTGGTCGATGGCCTCGATATTGGACCGGCCTGGCTCGGACTTGGACTGGGCTCTGGCCTCGGAGCTGGACCGGTCTATCACCACGAGCGTGGATTGATTTTTCGCCCCGAACGTGGATTAGGCTGCGGCGCTCGACATTTCATTTCGTTCGCTCGCGGCTCGCGCTGCGGCTACTCATTGGCTCGGCCGCCTGCTTTGCCATTGCAACCCTCGCAGCGCTCGGCCTCTGGTGGCGCTTATCCAGCGGGCCGATCGAGCTCGACCTCGCGACGCCTTGGTTAAAAGCGGCAATCGAGGAGAATTTCGGGGGTAGTCACACCGTTGCCGTTGGCGGCACTCAGCTCGAGCGGGACGAGAGAGGACGCACATCACTGCGCCTGCGGGACATCGTCGTTCGCGATTCGGACGGCACAGTTGTGGCAAGCGCGCCGAAGGCTGAAGTCGGGCTTTCGGGTAGAAGTCTCATGATGGGTCGATTGCGCGCCCAAAGCCTTAACCTCGTGGGCGCGGAAATGTCGGTTCGGATCGAGACTGACGGCCGCCTGACTGTATTTGCCGGCGCCGACAAGCGGCCGATCGCAACCGCGGCGCCGGCGGCGCCGCCTCCAGCCTCAAGAACGCCGACCTCAGCTGCCGCTTCCCAAACTGACGTGCGCAACGAGTTTGAAAGCCTCGCCGGCATTCTGTCCAAAATCGATGCCGTGGGAGAGACCGGTCTTGACGGCCACGATCTGCGTGAGCTGGGCCTAAAGAACGGCAACCTCGTTGTCGACGATCGGCGCAATGGCAAGCAGTGGAAGTTCGAAGGCATCAATGTGAGCCTGACGCGGCCCCGGCAAGGCGGCGTTGTTTTTCGACTTGAGTCCGACACTCCGGAGCGGCCGTGGGTGCTGAGCGCCGCAATGCGCCCACTTGCCGATGGCGTGCGCGCGGTCGGGATCGAGGCTCGCCGGGTTTCGACTCGCGATATCTTACTGGCGCTGCGGTTGAACACGGGCAGTTTCGATATCGACGTGCCTCTATCGGCAAGCATTCGTGCCGAGGTTTCTCGCGAGGGCATGCCGCAAGCGGTGCAGGGCCAGTTGATCGCCGATGCAGGCATGATCGTCGATCGGGCCAACGACAGACTTAACGTGAACATCGATCGCGCGGACTTCCGATTCAATTGGGACGTTCGGCGGCAAAGTCTGATCGTGCCCTTCCAGGTTCAATCGGGCGCCAACCAATTTACCATGCGCGCGACATTGGAGCCGTCGTCCGACCACAATGGCACCTGGCTCCTCGGTGTGACGCGAGGCGATTCCGTAATTGACCCGATCATAATTGCTCCCAGTACATCCGGAGATGACGAGGGAATAGCGATCAACCGCCTAACGGTACGCGCACGCCTGGACACGGAACGAAAACGTATCGATCTCGAACAGGGCGATTTCAGCCGTCTCGATACGCGTCCATCGCACAACATCGGTATCGCGGTCACTGGGCGCCTCGACTACTCCGGCGCCGAACCGCACGTTGCCTTCGGCGTTGCGGGCACGCGCATGCCCGGGTCAGCTTTGAAGCGGATTTGGCCCATATTTGCGGCCGGCGAGGTCCGTGCCTGGGTTGATGACCATATTTGGGGCGGAACGGTCGAGCGCCTCGTGGTTGCCGGCAACGCGCCGCTCGAAGATTTCAAGCACGGCGGGCCGCCAATACCGGATGATGGTCTGTCCGTCGATATTGAGACCACCGGAACGACCCTTCGCCCGATCGCGAATCTGCCGCCAATCCGCGACGCGGACCTGACTGTCCGCATTCGCGGGCGCAATGCCGTTGTCAATCTCGGCCGCGGCACGGTTGAATCAGCGCCGGGACGACGACTCAATATCGCGGGGGGTGTGTTCGAGGTCCCCGATACGCATCCAAAGCCTGCGCCGGCACGCGCGAGCTTCCGTATCGATGGCGCCATGCCGGCCGCTGCAGCGCTGCTTGCAAGCGAGGGATTGCGCGATGAGGTCGGCATTTCCCTTGATCCAACATCGACCCGCGGCACGATTGCCGCCCAGGTTGCGGTCAGATTGGCAATTGCACGACCTATGCCGGAGGATGCCTCGAGCTACACAATCAATGCGGACCTTGCGAATTTTTCGGCCGACAAACTGCTTTTCGGCCAGAAACTGGAGGCATCGACCCTCAAGGCGGTAGCAACAAGCGATGGCTTCCAGATCAAGGGAGACGTCAAGGTTAACGGCACGCCCGCGGCGATAGACCTGCGCAAGCCGAAAGGGCAAGCCGACACAGACTTACGCTTGCAGGCAATACTCGATGAGGCAGCCCGGCGCCGCCTCGGCATTGAGCTCGGCACTGCCGTCAGCGGTGCCATTCCCGTCAAAGTCGTCGGCCGTCTCAGCGATAGCGCGAACGACGACGGCCTGAGCGTGGAAGCCGATCTCACGCCGGTGAAGATCGAAAATCTCCTGCCCGGCTGGGTAAAGCCCGCAGGAAGGGCGGCGCGCGCCACTTATACGTTGATAAAAACCGGCAAGACGGTTCGCTTTGACGATTTGAGCATCGATGGGTCTGGCGCAACGGTGCGCGGTTCGATCGAATTAGACAGCTCGAATGAACTCACCACGGCGAGCTTTCCGATCTTCGCCTTGTCGGACGGCGATAAGCTCAGCCTGAAGGCTGATCGAATGACCGATGGGACGTTGCGCGTCGCGGCGCGGGGCGACATTTTTGACGGTCGAAATTTTGTGAAGTCGGTTTTAGCGTCCACCGACAGAACCAAGCAAAAGCAGGAAGACCTCGATCTCGACATCAAGCTTGGCACGGTTGCCGGGCATAACGGCGAGACTTTGCGTGGCCTCGAACTGAAGCTGTCGCGTCGCAGCGGGCGCATACGTAGCTTTGCAATGTCAAGCAAGATCGGGCGTGACACGCCGCTCAATGGGGATTTGCGCGTGCGCTCGCGCGACAATCACCAGGTAATTTATTTCGAGACCGACGATGCCGGTGCGCTCTTCCGCTTCACCGACATGTATCCGAGGATGGCCGGCGGCCAGATGTGGATAGCGATGGATCCGCTGACCCAGGAGCAGTCGCCGCAAATCGGTACCCTTTACATCCGGAGATTTTCCGTGCGCGGCGAGCCTGCCTTGGAAAAAGTAGTGTCGGGCGCGCCAGGCACGCCCGGCTCGGCCGGCGTCGACTTCTCCGAGATGCGGGCCGAGTTCACCCGGGTCCCGGGCAAGATGTCGATCCGCGACGGCGTCGTACGCGGGCCTCTCGTCGGCGCGACGGTGGAAGGAAATATCGACTATATACGGGACGAGGTACACCTGCGGGGCACCTTCGTGCCGTTCTACGGCATCAACAACATGTTCGGGCAGATTCCGATCGTTGGCTTGTTCCTGGGTGGCGGCAACAAGGAAGGCCTCCTTGGCATCACCTACGAAGCCGTCGGTCCTCCCAGTGCTCCGCGCATCTCAGTCAACCCGGTCAGTGCCATAGCGCCGGGACTGTTGCGCAAATTCATCCCATCCCCGGGAACATTCGATCCCAATTTCGCTCCGCCGCCATCGCGATGATTGGGATTAATTCCGTCTGAGCTGGAAGTGGCGTTTCTTGCCAAACGACAGAACGTGCACGCCATCGGGCGTTGCATTGTCGTCAGTGAGAACGGTCCTCTCGTCGCTCACCACAACGCCATTCAATTTAATGCCGCCGCTCTTTATCTGGCGGCGCGCTTCGCTCGTCGATGATACGGCGCCCGTCGCCACGGCAGCATTCAGAATCCCGGTTCCATTTTCAATTTTGATGGTCGGCAAGGTCTCCGCCGGCGCACCTTCCTCAAACGTTTTGCGCGCGGTCTCGGCGGCTTGCTCGGCGGCGGACCGGCCATGCACGAGCGCCGTCGCCTCGGTCGCGAGCACCTTCTTTGCCTCGTTGATCTCGTTTCCCTTGAGCGCAGCCAGTCGCGCGATCTCGTCAAGCGGCAGCACCGTGAACAGCTTGAGGAAACGGGCAATGTCGCCATCCTCGGTATTGCGCCAGTATTGCCAGTAGTCGTACGGGCTCACTAGGTCGGGGTTCAGCCACACCGCGCCGGCAGCAGTCTTGCCCATTTTTGCGCCCGAGGAGGTCGTAATCAGCGGGGCGGTAAGCGCAAACAATTGCGCATTGAGCATGCGACGGCCGAGATCGATGCCGCTCACGATGTTGCCCCACTGATCGGAGCCACCCATCTGGAGAATGCAGCCGTAACGCTTGTTCAGTTCCACGAAGTCGTAGGCCTGGAGCACCATGTAGTTGAATTCGAGAAACGACAGCTCCTGTTGACGATCGAGCCGGAGCTTTACGGAATCAAAGGACAACATGCGGTTTACCGAAAAGTGGCGGCCAACATCGCGCAGGAAGTCGATATAGTTTAACTTATTAAGCCATTCGGCATTGTTGGCCATCACGGCATTGCCGCCGGCACCCTCGAACTTCAGAAACTTCGCAAAGATCGTCCGGATGCCCTTGAGGTTCTCGTTGATCACTTCATCGGTGAGAACGCGGCGGGTTTCATCTTTGCCGGACGGATCGCCGACGCGGGTGGTGCCTCCGCCCATCAACGCGATCGGGCGGTGTCCGGTCTGCTGCAGCCAGTACAGCAGCATGATCGGCAGCAGCGAGCCGACGTGCAGGGACGAGGCCGTACAATCGAATCCGATATAGGCCGTAACGGGCCCGCCCTTTGCCCGTGCATCCAGGATGTCCGGTTCGGACACCTGATGAATAAACCCGCGCTCGGCAAGGACGTTAAGAAAATCGGACTTATACGCGCTCATTGCTCGGTTCTCGCGGCTTCTTCCAGCGGTGGTGGGTGTAACAGGTCCAGCATTGGATTCAACAACGCGAGGGGCCGTTGCTTCGGTGGGTCTCAGCGGACACGAGTCCGGTTGGGTCGTTTCCCCAAGAAGGCAGCACAAAATCCCGCATCGAACTCACGATAATTGTTCGTAATCTCTTCGCCTTTGCGGATGGTACGACGCGCAACAATGTGGCCATTGCGCCAATGCGTATTGGCGTTGTCGGAGTGATTCATGTGGTGGTCATGGTCGCTAGTCAGCAGGATTTCGCCATCCACCCGATAACCGTAGTTCCAGATATAGTCCCGCGCAGGCTTCGGCAGTTTCGCGAATTCGGTGGGCGAGTAGACTCGGTCGAAGCCTTCCACGAAACGCCAGACCTTCGTGTCTTTGCGAATGACTTGTCCCGCAAAAACACCAAGACCGTGAATGGCGCTTTTATCAAGGTAGGTTTTGACAAGAAGCATATGGGTCATTTGCGGACGGTCAATCCGCGTGTCGCCAATTTGAGCGCCATACGCGTGCAAGCCGCGCAAGGCGCACCGGCTAAATTCTACGCCGCCGGCTTGCGTTCAGTCTTCAGCCGCTTGTCGAGATAGGCGCTGATCGAAGTAAGCAGCGCTTCCACCTTGCCGTCAAAGAAATGATTGGCGCCTTGCACAACCTTTTGTTCGATTACGATGCCCTTTTGGGTCTTGAGCTTGTCGACAAGCGTCGTGACATCCTTGTGCGGAACGACTGCATCCTTATCGCCATGAATGATCAGGCCTGACGAGGGGCAGGGCGCCAGGAATGAGAAATCATAGAGATTGGCGGGCGGACAGATCGATATGAAGCCTTCGATCTCCGGCCGGCGCATCAAAAGCTGCATGCCGATCCAGGCTCCAAAAGAGAAGCCGGCAATCCAGCAACTCTTCGCTTCAGGATTGATGGTCTGCGCCCAATCGAGCGCCGCTGCCGCGTCGGACAATTCCCCCTGGCCGTGATCGAACGAACCCTGGCTGCGTCCGACGCCGCGGAAGTTGAAACGCAGCGCGGAGAATCCGCGGTGCACGAAGGCATAGTAAAGCTGGTAAATGATCAGGTGGTTCATCGTTCCGCCAAATTGCGGGTGCGGGTGCAGAACGATGGCGATTGGTGCATTTTTCTGCCGGGCAGGATGATACCGCCCTTCGATGCGACCGGCCGGTCCGGCGAAGATAATCTCAGGCATTGCTATCGACCTCGCTATCGACCTCTAACCGGGTTGCCTACAGTGGTAGCGGGCGTCGGGATGTCTCTCGATCGCCGGCGGGTCATCTGTTTAGAATTATTCTAACTATATGAATTCCGCTGTTCCTGGCTGCAACACGCGCTATAAGGGCAAGCGATTTCGGGGCTTCTAGCACGACCCCGGGGGCAAAAAGCAAGCTTTTTCCGGGTGCTATAGTACAGAGTGGTAACCAGGTATTCACAGCCTGTGATTGGACGATCTTACCTGGACTGGAACGCTACAGCTCCGCTGCGCGCGGAGGCACGTTCCTCAATGGAGGCCGCCCTGGCCCTGACGGGGAATGCCTCGTCCGTGCATGCGGAAGGTCGGGCCGTGCGCAGTTTAATCGAGGAGGCGCGCGAGCGAGTCGCTCAGCTTATGGGTGCCGACACGAAGAACGTTATCTTCACCAGCGGCGCGACCGAAGCGAACATGCTTGCTCTGACGCCGGCACTGGAAATTGCCGGGCGCAAGGAACCGCGTGACCGTCTGTTCGTATCGGCAATCGAGCATGTCTCGGTGCGAAGCGGAGGCCGCTTTGCTGCCGGCTCTATCGAAGAATTGCCGGTCACCAGCGACGGCATCCTCGATCTTGCCGCGTTCAAAGAGGCCATCGGGAAGGCTGCGCGGCCAATGGTATCGGTGATGCTTGCCAACAACGAAACTGGTGTCATCCAGCCCATCGCGCAAATCGCGGAAATTGTACACGCAGCCTCGGGCGTATTGCACGTCGACGCGGTACAGGGACTGGGGCGGATCGACTGCGAGATCACGCAGCTTGGCGCCGACCTCGTGAGCATTTCCTCGCACAAGCTTGGCGGGCCGCAGGGCGTCGGCGCACTTGTGCGCCGCGGCGACATTCATGTTGGCGAGCCGCTGATCAGGGGCGGGGGGCAGGAGCGCGGCCAACGAGCGGGAACCGAAAACGTAGCTGCGATCGCGGGTTTTGGTGCCGCCGCGGCTGCCGCCAAATCGACAGACGCAGGGCGGATGTCGGAGCTGCGCGACCGCATCGAGACAGGCCTCAAGGCTGTTACGTCGGAAGTCATAATTTTTGGAGCAAACGCGCGCCGCCTACCCAATACAACCGCATTTGCGGTTCCCGGTATAAAGGCAGAAACCGCAATAATCGCCTTTGACCTCAATGGCATAGCGGTTTCGTCGGGTTCCGCATGCTCCTCGGGAAAGGTTCAGGCCTCGCACGTTTTGACCGCAATGGGCGCTGATCCGGCGCTCGTTCGTGGCGGCGTGCGCGTTAGCCTTGGCTGGAGCACCACGGACGCCGACGTCGGGCATTTCCTTGAAACTTGGAATGTTCTTGCCGGATCACTACTTGAAGGGAGAAGCGGCATTGCCGCCTGAGGCGACTCAGGCGCGTTTGCAACCATCAACCATGGGAACCAGTGCACCGGGATAGCGCGAGCACCATAACCGACAAATCCAACCCGCGGTCCTTGCAACCGTGAGCGGAGGGAAGAATGCCGGCAGTACAAGAAACCGTCGATCAGGTCCGCCGTATCGACGTTGATCAATACAAGTATGGTTTCGAGACCAAGATCGAATCCGAGAAGGCCCCGAAGGGTCTGTCGGAAGACACAATCCGCTTCATATCGAGCAAGAAGAACGAGCCGGACTGGATGCTGGCCTGGCGTTTCGAGGCGTATCGGCGCTGGCTGACCATGCGCGAGCCGACGTGGGCGCGCGTGAACTATCCGAAGATCGATTACCAAAACATCTACTACTACGCGGCGCCAAAGGCGTTCAATGCGCCGAAGTCGCTCGCCGATGTCGACCCCGAGATTCTCCGCACCTACGAGAAGCTTGGAATTCCACTTAAAGAGCAGGAGATCCTCGCCGGCGTGCGCAAGCAGGGTGAGCCGAGCGCCCTTGATGACGAGGAGACCGGCGGCGATTTCCGCTCCGGCCGCGTCGCGGTCGATGCCGTGTTCGATTCCGTTTCGGTCGCCACCACCTTCAAGGAGGAGTTGAAGAAGGCTGGCGTGATTTTCATGCCGATCTCGGAGGCGATCCGCGAACATTCCGAACTGGTGAAAAAGTATCTGGGCTTGGTGGTGCCGACGTCGGACAACTTCTTCGCCACGCTCAATTCGGCGGTATTTTCCGACGGCTCCTTCGTCTACGTGCCGGAGGGCGTGCGCTGCCCGATGGAGCTATCGACTTATTTCCGGATCAACGAGAGGTCGACCGGCCAGTTCGAGCGCACGCTGATCATCGCCGACAAGGGCGCCTATGTGAGCTATCTCGAAGGCTGCACGGCGCCGATGCGCGACGAGAACCAGCTGCACGCGGCGGTCGTCGAGCTCGTCGCGCTCGACAATGCCGAGATCAAGTATTCGACGGTGCAGAACTGGTATCCGGGCGATGCCGAAGGCAGGGGCGGCATCTTCAACTTCGTGACCAAGCGCGGGGACTGCCGCGGCAAGAACTCGAAGATCTCCTGGACGCAGGTGGAGACGGGCTCGGCGATCACCTGGAAATATCCGAGCTGCATCTTGCGCGGCGACAATTCGCGCGGCGAGTTCTACTCGATTGCAATCTCGAACGGTCACCAGCAGGTCGACAGCGGCACCAAGATGCTGCATCTCGGCAAGAATACCGTGAGCCGCATCATCTCCAAGGGCATCGCCGCGGGGAAATCCAACAACACCTATCGTGGCCTTGTATCGGCGCATCGCAAAGCCAAGGGCGCCCGCAACTTCACGAACTGCGATTCGCTCCTCATCGGCGACCAGTGCGGTGCGCATACGGTGCCGTATATCGAGGCGAAGAATTCATCGGCGACATTCGAGCACGAGGCGACCACCTCGAAGATTTCCGAGGACATGCTGTTCTACTGCCGTCAGCGAGGAATGTCGGCGGAAGAGGCCACCGCGCTTGTGGTCAACGGTTTCGTAAAGGATGTGCTGCAGCAGCTGCCGATGGAATTCGCGGTCGAGGCGCAGAAACTCATTTCAATCAGCTTGGAAGGAAGCGTGGGTTAATCTTATGGCGTTTCTGGAAGTCAAAAATCTGCATGTCGAAGTCGAGGACAAGAAGATCCTCAACGGTTTGACGCTTAATGTCGAGAAGGGACAGGTCGCCGCGATCATGGGGCCAAACGGCTCCGGCAAGTCGACGCTCGCCTATGTGCTCGCGGGCAAGGACAACTACAAGGTCACCGAGGGCGATGTCCTACTCAATGGCGAAAGCATTCTTGAGATGGCGCCGGACGAGCGCGCCGCCAAGGGCGTGTTCCTCGCCTTTCAATATCCCGTCGAGGTTCCGGGTGTCGCGACGATGACGTTCCTTCGCACCGCGCTCAACGCTCAACGTAAGACGCGGGGCGAGCCGGAGGTCTCCACGCCGGAATTCATGAAGCTTGTGCGCGATACCGCCAGCCGCCTCGGGATCAGCCAGGAGATGCTGCGGCGTGCCGTTAACGTCGGGTTCTCGGGCGGAGAGAAGAAGCGCAACGAAATTTTGCAGATGGCGGTGCTGCAGCCGCAACTCGCGGTGCTCGATGAAACAGATTCAGGCCTTGACATCGACGCGCTCAAGATCGTGGCGGATGGCGTCAACCGCCTGCGGTCTCCTGCGCGATCGATTGTCGTGATTACCCACTATCAACGACTGCTCAATTACATCGTGCCGGATGTGGTGCACGTGCTGGCCAAGGGCCGGGTCGTGAAATCCGGCGGCAAGCAGCTCGCGGTTGAGCTTGAGGCCAAGGGCTATACCCAATTTCAGGACGAGGCGGCCTGATGAACGCAGACGTGCGCGCCATCAAGACGCCGGCCGAGCAGGCCCTTAGCGCCGCGTTTGCGGCTGCACGGGGCAAGCTGCCGGGCAGCGGCGCCGTCACGACACTGCGCGACGAGGCCTTCCGCCGCTTTGACGCGCATGGCTTGCCGCATCGGCGGATCGAGGAATGGAAATACACCGATCTGCGCGCGCTCATGCGCGAAGCCAAGCCGTTGGCAGAACCTGCTACGCGAACAGGGGTGGTGACGGGGCTCGCGGGTGTCGAGGCTGGTCGAGTCGCTATCGTCAACGGACGTTACGAGCCGGGTTGGAGCGATTTTAACGCGGACGATCCGGGCGTCACGCTTAGCGAGCTTTTCGCCTTTGCAGCAGAGCAAACGACTTATCGTCTCGGGGAAGTCCCGGGCAAAGACGAAATTGCATTCTGGTTGAACACCGCCTTCATGACCGGCGGTGTCGCGCTGCGCGTGAAAAAGAATGCGCGTCAGCCAGTGCATATCGCCCACGTGTTCGCGGGCGATTCGGCGGCGGCGATGTATCCGTGCTGCGTAGTGATCGTCGAACCGGGCGCGCAGCTCACGCTGATCGAAAGTTTCGAAGGGCCGGAAAACCTCGACTATCAGGTCAACTCCGTTCTTGAACTCGTCATCGGCGATCGCGCGAGAGTCGATCATATTAAAATCGGCAATGACGGCGAGGCGGCGCTGCGGCTTTCGACGCTCGGCGTCGCGGTGGCTGCCAACGCGACCTATAACGACTTCGCGTTCACCAGGGGCGGCGCGATCGTACGCAACCAGACGTTCGTGCGGTTCAGTGGAGAGGGGACCGAGGCGTCGATCGGCGGCGCGACGCTGTTGAAAAATCGTCAGCACGTGGACAACACACTGGTGATCGAGCACGCAGCAGGCGGCTGCACAAGCCGCGAACGCTTCCGATCGGTACTCGATGGGCAGAGCCACGGCATTTTTCAGGGCAAGATCATCGTCAATCCGCATGCTCAGAAAACAGATGCCAAAATGGCGAGCCATGCGCTGTTGCTCTCCGACGAGGCGGAGGCGGACAACAAGCCCGAATTGGAAATTTTTGCAGACGACGTACAGTGCGGCCACGGCGCCACTGCAGGCGCACTCGATAGCGCGCTTAAATTCTATCTGATGTCGCGCGGCATCCCAGAAAAGCAGGCTGAAGCCTTGCTGATCCAGGCCTTTGTCGGCGAAGCGATCGAGGAGATTGCGCACGAAGGCATTCGCGAAGCGGTCGGGCAATCTGCCATCAATTGGCTGAGTGCGAGGGCGTAACATGCATCCGGCTGTCAAAAACGGCTCGTACGATGTGGCCCGCATTCGCGAGGATTTTCCCGCGTTGGCGCTTGAGGTTTATGGCAAGCCGCTGGTCTACCTCGATAATGCCGCATCCGCGCAGAAGCCGAAGCAGGTCCTTGATCGGTTGCAGCGCGCCTACACCGAGCAATACGCGAACGTACATCGCGGCCTACATTATCTCGCCAACGAGGCGACCGAGGCCTATGAGAATGCCCGGGAGACGGTGCGCGCATTCCTGAACGCCACCCGCAAAGAAGAAATCATTTTCACGCGCAATGCCACCGAGGCGACCAATCTTGTGGCCTATACCTTCGGGCGGGAGCGGATCAAGGCGGGCGATGAAATTGTGCTTTCGATCATGGAGCACCACTCCAATATCGTGCCGTGGCATTTCCTGCGCGAACGCCAGGGCGCCGTGATCAAGTGGGCGCCGATCGATGATGACGGGAATTTCCTGCTTGACGAATTCGAGAAACTCCTGACGCCCCGGACCAAGCTGGTGGCCATGACCCATATGTCGAATGCGTTGGGGACGGTGGTGCCGGTCAAAGACGTTGTGCGTCTTGCGCATGCGCGGGGCACTCCGGTGCTCATCGATGGCGCGCAGGCCGCCGTCCACATGGATGTGGACGTTCGCGATATCGGCTGCGATTTTTATGTTTTCACCGGTCACAAGATTTACGGGCCTACCGGTATCGGCGCGCTCTACGGCAAATATGAGCATCTCGAATCGATGCCGCCATTCAATGGCGGCGGCGAGATGATTCACGAAGTGTTCGAGGATCGCATCACTTATGGGCATTCGCCGCACAAATTCGAAGCTGGCACGCCGGCGATTGTTCAGGCAATTGGGCTTGCTGCGGCGATCGATTACGTCAACTCGGTTGGCAAAGGGCGCATTCGTAGCCACGAGAATGCTTTGCTCAAATACGCGCACGAACGCCTCGGCCAGATCAACTCCCTTCGCATTATTGGCAATGCCCCCGACAAGGGACCTATTGTGTCTTTCGAGATGAAAGGCGCGCATCCGCACGACGTCGCCACGATTATCGATCGTTCGGGAATCGCAGTGCGGGCGGGGACGCACTGTGTCATGCCACTCCTGGCGCGCTACGGGTTGACGGCCACATGCCGTGCTTCATTCGGCATGTACAACACGAAAGATGAGGTGGATACGCTCGCTGCTTCTCTCGTCAAGGCGCAGGAATTCTTTGCATGACTGAAGACACGCCCGATCAAGCGCCAGTTGCGGAAAAGCCGCCGGAAAATGCCGCCGTCGTCGGCTCGTCGGCGCTGCCGCAGGAGGAGCTGCACAAGCTGACGGATGAGATCGTTGCAGCGCTCAAAACCGTCTATGACCCGGAAATTCCAGCCGATATCTATGAGCTCGGCCTCATCTATAAAATCGACATCGGGGATGATCGGGAAGTGAAGATTGACATGTCACTTACATCTCCAAACTGCCCCGCTGCGCAGGATTTGCCGATTATGGTGGAAAACGCGGTATCGAGCGTTCCTGGAGTGAAAGAAACCAAGGTTGCCGTCGTATGGGATCCGCCGTGGGATCCAAGCCGGATGTCGGACGAGGCGCGACTCGTATTGAATATGTGGTGAGTTGCAACGGGACCGATGAGACAACAGATAAGGTTTGACAGACCATGGCTACAGCACGACCCAGACCCCAGGTGATGCGACTCACCGATGCCGCCGCGATGCGCATCAAGGAGGTAATGGCGCGTGCCGACAAGCCTGTCGCCGGCGTGCGTGTCGGCGTCAAGAACGGCGGCTGCGCCGGCATGGAATACACCATGGAATATGCCGAGGCGGTAAACCCTGCCGATGAGGTGATCGAGGAGAAGGGCGTGACGATCATGATCGATCCGAAGGCAGTCCTATTCCTGCTCGGCACCGAGATGGACTACAAGACCGACAAGCTCTCCGCCCAATTTGTCTTCAACAATCCGAACCAGACAAGCGCGTGCGGATGCGGGGAGTCGGTTCAGCTTATGCCGGCCAAGGGGGCAGAGTAGAGCGGATCAGGCGACTTCCGCGCTGTCCGCCACGGCTTCGGGATCGGTTTCGCACATCACGCGATTGCGGCCGTGTTGTTTGGCCGCGTAAAGGCACGTATCGGCCTGCTCGATAAGCGACTGACCGGTGTCGCCTGCGCGTACCGTGGCAACACCAATTGAGATGGTCATCCGGCCGAGGTGCTCGCCCGTCGAACGCTTCATCAACTCCTTCGCCATCACCGCGCGGCGTATGTGCTCGGCAACCGTTACTGCCGCCCGCAACACCGTGTTCGGAAGAATGACTGCAAATTCCTCGCCGCCGTAGCGTGCCGCGGTGTCCTTGCCCTTGACGCGTTATGTCTCACCGACGTGGCAACGAGGCGTAAAACCTGATCGTCGGTGAGGTGGCCAAAGTTATCGTTTGAAGGCCTTGAAATGTTTGACTGGCCGAGCTGCGCGGTTGCGCCGGCCAAGCTCTCAGTATAGCTGGTTGCCGAACCAAGGGCCGCGTCGATCATAGCCATTACCTGATCGATCTCGCCTTTCACTTGAACGCCAACCTGTTCGATCCGCTCCGTCAGCCGCGACGCCGATAGGCTTTTCGTAGATCTGAACCAGGTCGGCTTCCGAAATGCTGCCCTTGGCTTTGAGGGTCGCGTTGATCTGTTGGTTCAGCGCGGGATGATACCCGCTCGCATAGGCGTACCAGATCTCATAGTTGCGCGGAGTTGCGTTCTGGCGCAGGGCCTTCATTTGGCCGAGAGCAATGTCTGCGAACGCCATCGCGCGTTCGTAGTCCTCGACGCGGCCGGTCATTGTTGAACCCAGGTGCAAGCTGTCGCTTGCGGAGGACGGCCCGCGGCGCCTCTGTGCGGACGGTCTTCGAGGTAGGTGAAATGGGAAGTAAATTCGCAACCGTCGTTCAATCAACGGTTGCGCGCCTTAATGGTTACGGATCAGGCTTTGACCGAGACGGGCTTGAGCAAAAAGGCCGGCAAATGGCCACCGTCGGGCTCCCGAACTGGCCTATGTGAAATCGGCTTGTGGCTCGGACCTGCTTTTTTTGCCGGGTGCCCATGCTTTCGGCCGCGGCTCGGCCCGCGCGAGCGCTCGGCGTGGGAAGCCTCGTGACCGTTCATGGAGCGACTTTCGCGGATCTCGGCGGGTGGGGAGTCCATCCAGGGGATGCTCTGGCCGATGAGGCGCTCAATCGCGCCGACCGCCTTGCTGTCAATGGGCGCGACGATCGTTATAGCGGTACCGCTGCGGCCGGCGCGACCAGTTCGGCCAATTCGGTGCACGTAGTCGTCGGGATGATGCGGCACGTCGAAATTCAAAACGTGGCTGACTTCAGGAATATCGAGACCGCGAGCGGCGACGTCCGACGCGATCAACAACTCGGCCTCGCCACGACGGAAACGGTCCAGCGCCGCCGTGCGCGCTGCCTGATCCATATCGCCGTGCAGAGCGACGGCGTTGAAGTTGTGCCGCAGCAGCGAGCGATGCAGATTGGCGACCTCGCGCTTGCGATTGCAAAAGATAATCGCGTTCTTGAAGCCGGTCGCAGAACGGATCAGCCGGCGCAGCGTATCGCGCTTCTGATGCGGCTCGCGACCGGTCGAAACCAGCAATTGCGTGATGGTCGCCGCGGTTGTGGCCGGCTTGGCCACCTCAACACGAACGGGATTGTGCAGAAAGTTGTCGGCGATGCGCTGGATCTCGGGCGGCATGGTTGCGGTGAAGAAAAGCGTTTGCCGCGTGAAAGGCACTAGTTTGCCGATGCGCTCGATGTCCGGAATGAAGCCCATGTCGAGCATGCGGTCGGCTTCATCGATAATGAGAAGCTCGCACCCCGACAAAAGCAGCCGCCCGCGCTCGAAATGGTCCAGCAGACGTCCTGGCGTCGCGATCAGGACGTCGACACCGCGGAGCAACTTGGCATCCTGATCGTCGAAAGAAACGCCGCCAATGATCAGCGCGACGTTGAGCTTGTGGTTCTTGCCGTACTTCTCGAAATGCTCCGCGACCTGCGCAGCGAGCTCACGCGTTGGCTCGAGAATGAGCGTCCGCGGCATGCGCGCGCGCGCGCGTCCTTTCTCGAGCATTGTCAGCCTCGGCAGCACGAATGCTGCGGTCTTACCGGTGCCGGTTTGCGCAATGCCGAGCACGTCGCGCCGGGCGAGCACGTGCGGGATAGCCTGGTCCTGAATGGGAGTGGGAGTTTTGTAGCCAGCCGCTTTGATAGCGGCGAGAACTTTGGGGGAAAGGCCCAGATGGGAAAAAGGCATAAAACCTCAGAAACCGCCCAGTTCGCGCCGGACCAGAGAAAGCCAGTTGCTTTGCGCGGAGGACCGCCGAATCTTCATGTCAGACCGGTTGCTCGGAACATAGGGTGCAAAGAGCCAAAGTCAATGCTTTGCATCGCGATAAGTCGTATTAATTCTTAATCTTTCGGCTTCCAGAGCGTCGCGACGGCGGCCGTTTTTACCACTGGCGCGTTCTGCGCGTGCCCCATTGTACAAGGGTTTCCGGTCTTCGTCCCTTTGCCTCCATGGACCTCGAGTCTATAGCGACAACGAACTATTTGCCGAAAGCCAGTCATGCGCACCCAGGTTGGAATTATCGGAGCAGGGCCTGCCGGTCTTATGTTGGCAAGGCTCCTGTATCTGCAGGGCATTGAATCGATCATTATCGAAAATCGCAGCCGCGACTATATCGAAAACAGAATCCGCGCCGGGTTGATCGAGCATTGGGCCGCCGATCTGCTCGCTGATGTAGGCGTAGGTGAGCGCCTGAAGCGGGAGGGCATGGTGCATTGGGGGATCAATATCGGCATCAACGGCGACCTCCATCGCATCGATTTCAAGGCCCTGGTGAACAAGCGCGTCACCATCTACGGCCAACAGGAGGTCGTGAAGGATCTGGTGGCGCGCCGCCTGGCTGACGGAGGGCCATTGCTGTTCGAGGTCGACGACGTCACGGTTCATGACCTGAAGACGCAAAAACCGAAGATCCGCTTCAGGCACGAAGGTCGGCCGCAAGAGATCGACTGCGATTACGTTGCCGGGTGCGACGGATTTCACGGAATTTGCCGGCCAAGCATTCCTGACGGCGTGCTCAGCGTCTTCGAGCGCGAATATCCGTTCGGGTGGCTCGGCATACTTTCTGAATCGCCACCGCCCGACCACGAACTGATATATTCCTACACCGATCGCGGTTTTGCGCTCTATACCATGCGCTCGCCGACGCTGGCGCGGCTCTACCTGCAATGCGATCACGATGAGGAGATCGAAAACTGGCCCGACCAGCGCATCTGGGACGAGCTGCACAAGCGGCTCGGCGGCGCGCGCAAGCTTCAAGAAGGCAAGATGCTGCAAAAGGGCATTACGCCGATGCGCAGCTTTGTTGTCGAGCCGATGCAATACGGACGGCTATTCCTCGCGGGGGATAGCGCGCACATCGTGCCGCCGACCGGAGCGAAAGGCATGAACCTGGCATTTGCCGACGTGGTGATGCTCTCGCGTGCGCTTGAAGATTTCTACAAAAACAAACGAAGCGACCGGCTGGAGAATTATTCGTCGAAGTGCCTGCGACGGGTATGGTACGCGCAGCGGTTTTCATGGTGGATGACCCAGATTATGCACCGCTTTCCGAATGAGTCGGCGTTTGACCGCCGTCGGCAGCTCTCCGATCTCGATTATCTCACGAGCTCGCGCGCGGCCTCGACCCCGCTTGCCGAGCAATATGTCGGCCTGCCGCTCGACTAGTCTTGCAGCACCGAACGAAGCGGGGCGCGCAAGAGGAGGATCGCGACGCCGGAAACGAGCGAGATCAGGGCAAGCATCAGGAAAAAACTGCTCCTATCCATCGTCGACCAGAACGTGCCGAGATAGCCGGCGAGGAATCCGCCGACGAAACTAGTTGCGAGCCATACACCCATCATCATCGACAACAGCGGCTTTGGTGCGATCTTTGTCACCAGCGATAAGCTCGTCGGCGAAAGGTATAGCTCACCCACCGTGATGGTCACGAAGTACATAAATAACCACAGCCAGCTTGCCTTTCCGCCTCCGGCAATCAAGGCCGCGGCCACCATGACAAGATAGGCAAACCCATTGATCAAGCATCCAATCGCGAGTTTGGTGATCGTTGATGGCTCTCTCGTCCCTTGGCTGCGCCAGAACGCAACGATGATTGGCGTGAAGGCGAAAATCATGAACGGATTGAACGCTTGAAACCAGGTCACCGGGATTTCGCCGCCGATGACGCGACGATCGGTAAATTGATCTGCCCAAAGCGTGATCGTGTTGCCCTGTTGCTCATACGTGGCCCAGAACAGGCTGACCGGCACGAACAGCAAAAGTAGCGCGACGATCGACCGCCATGCATTGGCATCCAGGCCGCCGGGCGGCAGGGCGCGCCGGGCGAACGCATCGTCAGGCAGGTGAGGTGTTGCAATGAGATAGATCGTGAGACCGAGGGTCATGCCGATTCCGGCCGCAGCGAACCCGTAGTGCCAGCCAAGCTCTTCGCCGAGGGTGCCGCAGATCAATGGCGCAAGGAACGCGCCGAGATTGATGCCGACGTAAAAGATCGAAAAGGCCCGGTCCCTGCGCCGATCGCCAGGCGGATAAAGGGAGCCGACCTGGGTCGATATGTTCGGCTTGAAGGCACCATTGCCCAAGATGAGAAATACCAGCGCGATCAAGAAGAGCCGTTCGAACGCCATCATGAAATGGCCAATGGCCATCAGCGTGGCGCCAATGACCACCGTGCGGCGCTGACCCAGCACCCGGTCGGCGAGCAATCCACCGAGGATGGGCGTCAAATAGACCAGCCCTGTGTAGAAACCATAGACTTGCGATGCGAGGGGTTGGGGAGCGAGTGGGCCGAACACGAGTTCCACCGCACTTTGAAAGGACGCAAGGCCAATCACTGCCCCTTCGCGTGGCGAGGCAAACAGATACTTGACCATGTAGAGAACGAGCAGTGCCCGCATTCCGTAGTAGGAGAAGCGTTCCCACATCTCGGTTGCGAACAGGTATGCAAGCGCCCGTGGATGACCGAAAATTTCCTCGCTCGCGCCATGGTTGTATCGACGGAAACCCCGTATTGTCGTCATGGCCGGGTCTTAGGTGACTGCTGGGCGCATCAAACTACGGGAGATCATGGCCAAAGCTTTTTCCCGCCGGCATCGCCAGTGTACGCTTTTGCCATCGCGGCCGGGAAGGGAAGGCGCGCAAACGGGGATAAAAAAACATGGCGAGGATTCGCAGCGGCATATTGTGCGCATTGTTAGTGTTTCTCGCATGTGCCGGAGACGCGCGTGCGCAATCTGACTATCCGAACAAGCCGATCCATTTCATTGTCGGCTTCGCGGCCGGTGGCGGCAACGACTTGTTCGCTCGCCTTGTGGTGCAAAAGTTTCAGGAAACTACTGGCGTCACGACCGTGATCGAAAACCGCGTGGGCGCGGGGGGCCGGATCGCCGCCGAATTTGTCGCCCGACAACCGGCCGATGGATACACAGTTCTCGTGGGTGCAACCGGACAAATGTCGATTGCCACCGCGATCTTTCCCGACCTGGGCTATCATGCAAGCAACAGTTTTATTCCGTTGACCATGATTGCCTCGTTCCCACTCGTGCTCGTCATACCGGCGGACCACTCCGCGAAGGACCTGAAAGAACTTATCGCCTGGGCGAAAGCCAATCCGGAGAAGTCAAACTATGGCACGTCATCGCCCGCCTTCACCATTGCAAGCGAGCTGCTCAAGCTCAAAAGCGGGATGCCTGCCGTGGGAATCCCCTACAAAAGCAGCAATGAATCGAACCTAAGCGTGGTCTCGGGACAGAGCCTTTTCACCATATCAGATGGTCCTCCCGTCATCCCGCTGGTCAAGGCGGGCAAGATCCGTGCCCTTGCGGTCACCGGGTCCGAGCGCTCGGCCGAGCTGCCGGATGTGCCGAGCATGGCCGAAGCCGGATTTCCGGCCGTCAACACCGAGTTATGGAGCGGATTCTTTGTTCCTGCCAGCACGCCGGCTCCGATCGTTGCCAAGCTGACGGCGGAATTCGGCAAGGCGCTTGCCGATCCTGCCGTCCAGGATGGTCTTCGTAAGATGGCCGTCAAGCCGGGAGGCCCGACCGGGGATGCATTCAAGAAGCGTATCGATGAGGATATCCGAAGTTTTGCCGACGTGGTGAAGGCGGCCAACCTGACTTTCAGGTAGGTATCATCGTTACCTGCGTTCTAAATCTTTCCGCCTCCTGACCTAAATCAATTGCCGCCGCGCCGATGGCTGCTATTCTACTTGCAGGTGGAGTGGCGAAGCGATGCGGTTGTCGGCAGTACTTGCCTTATGTGTGTCCTTCGCAATGCTCAGTAGTGCGAGAGCGGAATCGGTCGAAGACCTATTCAATCAGTTCAGTCTGTTTGGAAACTGGGCGACGAATTGCAACACGCCTCCGACACCTGCTAATCCCCACGTCAGCATCACGATGCCGAGTGCGGGGCTGGTCCTCGAGGACCACAATCTCGGTCCCGACTATACGGTCAACCGCTACAGCGTATTGTCCGCGGAAAAAGTATCGCCAACCAATCTGTCGGTCAGTGTGATTTTTCAGCCGGGCACCGAGGTCGAAGAGCGGCAAAAGCTCGTTTTTGCCGTGCGCGATAAGACGCGCCGCACCATGTTCAATCAGACCGATAGAGGTTCAGTTCGCGTCAGGGACGGCATTGCGTTGGCGCGCGGCAGCAAGACGCCGCTGTTGCGCAAGTGTGACGATGTTGGGGTCACCAGCTCCGGATTAATTGTCGAGTAGCTCCGCGTGCGAATTCCACCTTCTCCTCGATAAATTCGAAGCGTACCTTGGCTTGTGCGGCTGATTGTCTCGAATTTTTGGGGGAGCCCGACATCTATCCCAAATGGGACCCGCGCCCGGCAAACCTGCGGTGTGAGCGTGCCGCGTTCAAACCCCCTTTTTCGCTCTCTTTTTTTCGAGTGTCTGCGCCGGAGCCGATTTACGATTGGGTGGCTGGTTGTGCCAGCTAAGGACATCGTATGCAGCCAATGGCTTGTCGAAACCCTTCAAAGTAAGCTCACCCAGTGTTTTTACCTTCACCGATTGGTCAACAGAAGCCAACACGCGCGCGGGGATCACAATTTGGCCAGTCCCCGCCTCATCGCAAAGCCGCGATGCAAGATTTATGACGCTACCGATTGCCGTGTACTCCCGTCGCTCCTGGAAGCCAATTTGTCCGACGGTCGCAAAGCCGGTGGCGATCCCAATTCCAAATCCAAGTTCGTGGCCCTTGCGTCGCCACTGCGTCCCCAGTGCGTTCACTCGTTCCCGCATGTCCAGCGCCAGCCGGACGGCACGCTCGGTGTGATCAACACATGGAATTGGATCGTTGAACACAATCATGATCCCGTCGCCGAGGAATCGTTCTAGCGTGCCCTCGTAACGGAAGATGAGTTCTCCCAAGTTCTCGTGGTAATCACGCAGGACCGCCATGACCTCTTCGGGTTCGGATGTCTCGGTAAAGTTGGTAAAGCCACGCAAATCGCAGAACAGGACCGTGATCTCTTGTCGATGACTGGCCAACACCGAATCGGGTAAGTCGGAAGACGCTATCATCTGCGCCACCTGCGGCGCCAAAAATCGCTTCAAACGACCGACCCGTTCGATTTCCGTTAATTGTTCTGCCACGCGCTCCTCAAGCAGACGATTCCAACTGGAAAGTTGCTCGGTCTGCTCCTGCAATTTTGTTGCTTGGTGTTGAACCGTATCGTGAAGTTCCTTCACGCGGAGCAGCGATCGAACGCGGGCAGTTAACGCAGCATGTTCAAATGGCTTTGTGAGGTACTCATCGCCACCTGCGTCAAGGCCGTTCACAACGTCACGAATATCGGACTTTGCGGTGACCAAGATAACTGGCACGAAGCGCAGCATTGCGTCTTGCTTTAGTTGCTTCAACACCGCGATTCCGTCGAGCTTCGGCATCATGATATCGAGCAGGACTAGGTCAGGTTCGAGCTCGCGCGCCTTTGTTAGTGCCTGCTCGCCGTCTTCCGCCGTGATGACTTCATAGCCTTGGGCTTCCAGCCGGACACGCAGGATTTCCAGATTAGTCGGCATATCGTCGACGGCAAGAATTCGAGGGGGAGTTCGCACCGGCTCCTCTCAGATCAACGCAGCAAATCGCGCATCATTGCGAGAATTTTTCGCGGGCTAAATGGCTTGGCGATATACCCGTCGCATCCGGCAGCCAGTGTCTTTGCCTCGTCGCCGGACAGGGCATATGAGGTGACCGCGACGATTGGAATGTGCCGCAAGTCCGGATTGGACTTAATTTGGCGCGTAGCTTCATAACCGTCTATGGTCGGAAGTTGGATATCCATGAGGATAAGGTCCGGCCGATGTTCGACCGCCATCGCGACGCCTTTGGCGCCGTCATCCGCTTCAATTAAATCGTATCCAGCGTGGGTGAGCAAATCTCGGAGGATGCGCCGATTGTCCTCGGTGTCCTCAATAATGAGAATGCGTTTCCTCACGCCGGCTCCCTCTGCTGTTGCACGCGTACTGGAACGACGATGTTGAAGGTGGAACCTACACCGAGGGTTGAATCCAAGTCGATACGGCCGCCGTGCATACTGACCAGCTGGCGCGAAATTGATAATCCAAGTCCAGTGCCGCCTTTCTTCCGTGTACTGGTATTATCAATCTGCTGGAACTGCTCAAATATTGTTGCTTGATCTTTAGGTGCGATCCCAGGCCCAGTGTCACAAACCATAATATTGAATTCCCCATTGACCGCCTGGACGCGTACCTCGACCTCGCCGGTATCAGTGAATTTTATGGCGTTGCTCACGAGATTCAGAAGTACCTGAGTAAGACGGCGTTCGTCGCCTCGGCCCATCGGAAGGTCATTAGGTACGCTGGTCTTAACTTCGATCCCCTTGGCTTGTGCAAGCGAACCCGTTGCAGCCACGACTGATTGCACAATCGCCTCGACGGAATAGTCATCTAGCGCCAACGTGAGCTGGCCGGCCTCGATTTTGGATATGTCGAGCACGTCATTGATCAAACCCAAAAGATGCTTTCCATTGGCTTGAATGCGTTCCAAGACGTCTAATCCTTTCTGCGGAATGCTACCGTAAAGCCCATCGGCGAGCAGTTCGGAATAGCCCAGGACAGCGTTCAACGGCGTGCGCAGCTCGTGGCTCATGTTGGCGACGAACTGGGATTTGTGCTCACTCGCAATTGCGAGCTCGCGCCCCTTTTGATCGACTTCACGGAACAGCTGCGCATTCTTCATCGCGAGGACCGACTGATTGGCAAAGGTCTGCATGAGATCGATTGTACTGGCCGGAAAATCTCCGGTCTGGCGGCGCTGCAATACCAAAGCGCCAAGAATGTCATCCTGAGCAAAGAGTGGAACGATTAGGACGGAGTTGAAGCCAGCCGAAAGGACGATTTCCTTAAGCGGAAAATTCGGAGCTTTCGAAAGATCGGGAATAGAGATAGGACCTCGCTGCTTTGCGGAGAGACCCAAGGCGCTTTCGTCGAGTGTGATCCTGGTAGCCCGGACTTTATCCAGAAATGATTGATCAAGCGCATGGGCTTCAGCGAGCTCGAAAATGCCCCGTGATGCGTCATAGCTGTAGATCGCGCCAGCGTCTGCACGAGAAAATTTCACCGCTCGGATGACGATCGTGGCCAATACCGCGTTAATATCGAGAGATGATGCGACGGCGCGCCCGATCTCCTCAAGCGCCTTCAATTCACTATTCGACTGGGCAAGATCGCGTGTGCGGTCCGCGACTTTCTGCTCTAGCCGGCTGTAGGACCCCTGAAGCTGATCGGCCATCCGATTGAAATGGTCGGCCAGTTCCTCGATTTCATCTGCCGTTTTTACGTTAATGCGGTGTCCGAAATCGCTCGCCTCCAGTTGCCGGGCACCAACTTGTAGCGCTCGAATCGGGGTGACCAATTGGCGCGCCAGCAGCGTGCCGGCAAGCACAGCAAGCATGATGGCCAGAGCGAGCAGCCACCCGGTGCGGTAAAGCAGACCATAGACTGGCTGAAGTGCCTTGCTCAAAGGCTGCTCAAAAAAAACGTACCAATTCATCCGCGAGATAGCTGCCGACCCGGTCAAGACCGCATGTCCGTCGGGGTCTTGCCCGAGAGTCATTGGTTCGGCGCGTGGCTTGATCATAGATTTTACCTGAGGAAGATTCGACAAGTCCGCGCCCAAGTGATTGGGACCAATGTCGGAATGAGCGAGCAATCGCCCCTCCGGCCCTAAGACATAAGCGTCGATGTCCGTACCGATCTGCTGTCTTTGATCTATGAAATCTGACAGGAACTTGAGATTGATTTCCGCAACGGTTGAACCTGCATTTCGACCGGAATGCGCCATTGCTATCGCAAGGAACGGATCAAAACCGTCAAAATGAACCGGCGACAACCAAACTGGCTTATCTTGCGTTTCCTTGAACTTGGGATCGTCTGAGTAGTCGACCCCGCTCGCAATGACGAACTGTCCGCGAGTAAGCCTCAATTGCTCCTTCCCAGCGCCATCAAGGTAAATCAGCCTGTCGATTGCGGGCACCTGCTGAAGTAGCTGAGCGTAATCAGATCGACGTTGTTCAACTGTGGTAGAGCTGGCTCGTGTGGCCCAGCTAATCTGTCGTTCGATATCCGATAAGAACTGGTCAATGCGATTGGCCGTGGTGGTCGCCTTTTCCGACTGGGCTTTTGCCAATATCTGCGTGGTTTCGCGGTACATGAACCACGTCTCTAGGCCACCATTGACGATCAGTACAAGTACGACCAGTCCGACGAACGAGACGACGAACTTGCTAAAGATGCCTCTTCGGCGAAACAAGCCCTTATGTGGGGCACTATCCCGTTGAGATAATTTCGTTTCAATTGTCGACATCATCTAGCCCGACGTGGAGGGACATTTAGCGCAGCTCCGTGCGTACGGCGTCGGCTAAATCGGCCTCACTCTGTAGCCATCGTGCAGGGAACCGCCGGCATTGGCCACGATGTCGCTTCACAGAGCCCTTCGCGGATTTCAGCAGCGGCTAGCGATTCAGTCTCGGCCGCAATAACCGTTCCGCTCGGGATTGTAAGCGACAGGCATGGCCCTCCTGTTGCGGCAGTTAACGCCATAACAAAAGACCTCATCACCGATACCAACATCCTGGTCCGTGTTGACAATCGGTAACGCAACTATTGCAGCTCCCGCACTACGCGGAATCCGTTGGCATAATATCGCACATCGAAATCATATCTGAAGCGCGCCATTGACCGCGCATACGTGGGTGCACTGTCGAATGAGCCGCCGCGCAATACCCGCAGCCGACACTGTCCACTGGTCCACGCCGAGCCATCTGTCGGGCCACCAACATAATTGTCGTTCCAGCAATCTTCCACCCACTCCGCCGCATTGCCTGCGGTGTCATAAAGGCCGAACCGATTTGCCTGGAATGTGCCGACCGGCAAAGTCTGTTCAGGTTGGCCCGTATTGCATTCTCGGCAGTTGGCCTGGCGCGAGCCGGCGGCGCCGCCCCACCAAAAGGGGGTGTCGGTTCCGGCGCGGGCGGCATATTCCCATTCAGCTTCCGACGGAAGGCGATAGACCTGTCCCGTCTTCCGAGACATCCAAACCACGAACTCTTTTGCATCAAGCCAACTGACGTTGATGACCGGACGGTCGCCACGTCCCCATCCTCGATCCTGGGGACGAGTTTTGCATCCGCCATCATCCACGCATTTGTCCCATTCATTGAAGGTCACTTCGCGACGACCGACCGCAAAGTTTTTCGCAATGTTCACGCGGTGTACTGGTTTTTCGTACTCCGATGAGGATCCCATTGCGAACGAGCCGGCGGGCACCACCACCATTTCAGGACAGTCGGGACAATCACGGAAAATATCTCCCGGCTTGGATCCCGCCCGAGGGGATTCCTGTGGCGGCGGCGTTGAGACGGCCGCCGAACTTCTTGAAGTCGTCGAGGTACTTGGTGATGGCGGCGAGGGCTGGGGTGGCGGTGATGGGGCCGGTGCGGGCGTCATCGCGACTGATGGCCTGAAGTAGAACTCCTCGACAAGAGACGAAGTCACCCAGGGAACCTGCTCGTTATTGGAGGCGCGAGATACGCCAATGCGGGCGCGCTTGAAAATATCCTCGGCGGTCAAGTCCGGAGAACGGAGCTCCTTGATCAGCTCGCCGACGAAAAGACTGTTTGCACCAGAATTCTCATCAAGCACCTGGCCGGGCGCAGTGGAGTATAAAGCAAGCGTGCCGACTGGCGCATCAACCGGGGCAAGTCCCGCGGCTGATGCTCTGAAGCGGCGTTCGAATGGGTTTCTTCGAGCAGCATCGAGTATGATAATTTTTACTTTTGCGCCTGCGCGGTGCATGTCGGCGAGCACTGCATCGACGCTGATTCCATCGCGGCGAGCGTCGGCTTCGGTCCAAATTTGGGCGTTGACTGGAATCAGATAGGTCTGTCTCCCGACATCAAGGCCGAATCCGCTGAAGTAGAGAAGTGCAACCGTGCCGTTGGTGATCTTGCCGGTAAAGGCCGTGATCGCATTTTGCATATTTTGTTTGTTGAGGTTCTCCTTGAAGTCGACGTCGAAATCAATTCGACGAAATTCATCGGCCAATGTCCGAGCATCCTTGATCGTGTTGGAAAGCGGCGTTCTTGCATCGGGGTAGTTGGCATTTCCGATGACGAGCGCGACGCGTGCGGCGGGCAAGGCAGCCGACGTGAGCGATGAGGAAAGGACCAACAAGCATAGCCAGAACAGAAGCCCTTTGTTCATGCCGCACCTGCTGTTACCATGCAGTGGTCCAATGGCGTCTAAAGTTTGCTGTGATGTAGTCTTCTCAGACGAAACCTTTTCGTCATAGAAGCCAACGGCTCCTTACATTTCGGCTTTATTATTGGAGACTTCTATCGTCTCTCAAGAATCTATCACTTATTTCGGACTAAATAGTTTAGACATATTGATGATTTTGGACAACAGTAGGAACCAAAGCCGCTGCGATCGAGAAAACATGCCGCCGAGAGCCCGAGGGGTCACAGGCAGCGCGATACCACGCCGATCCATTGCAGGCCTCTTGCCGATGGCGAGGTCTATCAAGACGCGCGCACTTCCCAGCAGGGTTGAATTCACCTAAATTATTCGCCATTGGGCACATCGATGGTCTCGTCGAGAGAATGGCGATCGCAAGGAATGCGCGTGCGCGGCAAAGTCGGGAACCGCTGCAGCAAGTCTGGCATTGCAATCTTGGCCGTGCTGTTTGCCGGGGTCATATGCGGTGGGGTTGCGGTTGCCCAGACCAAACGCACCGGCGGTCCTAGCACCTCGCCGGCCGGGGCCGAGGTCTATTTCATCGATCTCAAGGACGGTGCCACCGTCCCCGCGAATCTGAAAATCTATTTCGGGCTGCGCAACATGGGCGTTGCCCCCGCAGGATCGGATCGTGAGAACTCAGGGCACCACCATTTGCTGATCGACACCGAATTGCCGCAGCTCGACCAGCCGATTCCGAACGACTTTAACCACTTGCACTTCGGCGCCGGCCAGACCGAGGCGGAGATTACGCTCAAGCCGGGCCAGCATACATTGCAGCTGCTCTTGGGAGACCAGGACCATATTCCGCACACGCCGCCGGTCATGTCGGCCCGCATTCGGGTCAATGTCGCGCTAACCGGAGGGCCGACGGCATCGGCTCCTGGAGCCGCGGTTTATTTTACCGATCTAAAGGATGGAGCCACCATTGAGCCCAAAGTGAACATTCGTTTCGGCTTGAGAAACATGAACGTCGTGCCCGCTAGCTCGGATCGCGCGAATTCAGGCCACCACCATTTGCTGATCGATACCGAACTGCCACCGCTCGACCGGCCGATCCCGAACGACTTCAATCATCTCCACTTCGGCAGCGGCCAGACTGAGGCCACGGTAACTCTGAAGCCCGGGGATCACACGCTGCAACTGCTTCTCGGAGACAAGGATCACATTCCGCACACGCCGCCGGTGCTTTCGCCGCGCATCAAGGTCCGTGTCGTCGACGCCTCGACCCGGACTGCTGCGCCAGCGGACGCCCGGGTTTATTTCGTCGGCCTGCGGAACAAATCCGTGCTTCCGCAGAAGGCGACCATTCACTTTGGTCTTGTCAACATGGGCGTGGCGCCGGCGGGCATCGAAAAGGCCAACACCGGCCACCACCATCTCCTGATCGACGCCAAGCTGCCTCCGCTGGATCAACCGATACCGAATGACTTCAATCATCTGCACTTCGGAGCGGGACAGTCCGAAGCGACAGTTAACCTTCCTTTGGGCAAGCACACGCTTCTACTGCTCCTCGGCGACGCCAACCATATACCGCACAACCCTCCAGTAATGTCCAAGCCGATCGAGGTCACAGTGGTTCCGCAAGAACAAGAAGGCCGAAGCCGAAAAACTAAAGTCCGACGCCACTACAGAGGCCAGAGTCGCACCCGACCTCAATAAAGGGTGGCCGGCTATGTCGATCACGCCCTCAATTGCAAGAAGCCAGCCGATCTGCCGGTGCACGCGTCGACAGGGTATGAGTTGTTGATCAATCTCAAAACCGCCAAGGCGCTCGGCCTATCGATGCCCGCCGTGCTGCTCGCCCGCGATGACGATCATTGAATAGAGCGCAATGTCCGCTTCTGTCACTTCGCAGAGGGAGTCACACGAAAAATGATCTTGCCGACCACAGTTTCCGGCTCGCCCGGTACCTTGGCCGCAATGGACAAGAACCAGCTTCCCGTCATCGTGAGAGGCGCCATGAAGGCGTACACGCCAGGTTCCGGGCTGGCCAGCGGAACGAACGCCGTGTCCATTTCGGCCCCTCCATCGTGCGCCATGCCAATGCGCATCTGGACGATTACCGCGTCGGTGACAGGCCTTTCGCTGGGCTTGTGGAGTAACCGCACGGCAATGGTGGCCACGTTGCTCGATTTGATATCGGTTTTGACGGGCTCGAACACGTAGTCGTTTGCCCCAGCCAGTGTGACATTGGTCAAGGTCATGAGGACCGCTACCGCGGTGCTAGTGAGAACAAATTTCCGCATCATTATCTCAAGCACAAATTGACCAATAATCCGGACATTCCCAAGATCAACTTTGGGACGACAAGACGATAGCGGCGGGTGAGATTCCCGAGAACCCGCCGGCGAGCCGCACTGTGCCCCCGGCGTTGCGTAACCGAGTACCAATCCCGTAAAGGTATTGATGCTTTGCGGCGAAATAAAAGTTTTGGGACTAAATAGACGGCGCCCACGTCGTCTTTTTGCGCGTTGTCGCAGGAAAAAGCCGCCATGGTCTTGGCGCGCCCACCGATTGGTGGGATGTCAAACGTCCAGCAAGTCTGCGCTCGCGAACTCCGCTTTTTCCTGGATAAATTCGAAGCGCGCCTCGGCCTTTGTGCCCATCAGGCGCTCGACGGCTCGCGCGGTCGGCTTCGTCTCCTTGTCCGCCAGCACCACGCGCAGGAGCGTCCGCTTGGCCGGATCCATGGTGGTTTCCTTCAACTGCGCTGCCATCATCTCACCGAGGCCCTTGAAGCGGCTGACTTCCACCTTGGCATTGGCATGGAATTCCTTCTTGAGCAGCGCTTCCCTGTGCTTATCGTCGCGGGCGTAGACGATTTTGCCGCCATGCGAGAGCCGATAGAGCGGCGGCACTGCAAGATAGAGCTTTCCGCCCTCGATCAGCTTTGGCATCTGACGATAGAAGAAGGTGATCAGCAGCGAAGCGATATGTGCGCCGTCCACATCGGCGTCGGTCATCACAATGACCTTCTCGTAGCGCAAGTCCTTCTCATGATAGTGCGAGCCGGTGCCACAACCGAGGGCCTGGATCAGATCGGCAAGCTGCGCATTTTGCGCGAGCTTGTCCTTGCCGGCCGAGGCGACGTTCAGGATCTTTCCGCGCAGCGGCAGCACAGCCTGCGTGCGGCGGTCGCGCGCCTGCTTGGCAGAGCCGCCGGCGCTGTCGCCCTCAACGATGAAAATTTCCGAGCCTTCTGAAGCCGACGACGTGCAATCGGCGAGCTTTCCGGGCAGGCGCAATTTGCGCACCGCTGTCTTGCGCGCGATATCTTTCTCCTGGCGGCGACGAATTCGTTCTTCAGCTCGCTCGATGACGAAATCGAGCAGCTTGTTGGCCTGCATCGGATTCCCGGCGAGCCAGTGGTCGAATGGATCCTTGATCGCCTGTTCGACGATGCGCTGTGCTTCGGCAGTAGCAAGCCGGTCCTTGGTCTGACCCTGGAATTCCGGCTCACGCACGAACACGGACAGCATGCAGCCGGCACCGGTCATGACATCGTCGCTAGTGACGGGAGCGGCACGCTTTTCCTGGCCGACGCGATCGGCGTGATCTTTCAGTCCGCGCAGCAGCGCTGAGCGCAAACCGGACTCATGCGTGCCGCCATCCGGAGTCGGAATCGTGTTGCAGTAAGAGTTGAGGAATCCATCTGTATCGGCAGTCCAGGCGACCGCCCATTCCACCGCGCCGTGGCGACCGCTCTTGCCCACCGAGCCGGTGAAGATATCCGGATGCACCAGCGTCGCGGCGGTCAGATTGGCAGCAAGGTAATCTTTCAATCCGTCGGCAAAATGGAATGTGGCTTTCTCAGGGACGTCCTCAACGCTCTTGAGCAGCGCCTTGTCGCAATGCCAGCGGATCTCGACGCCGCCGTAAAGGTAGGCTTTCGAGCGCGCTATCTTGAAAACGCGCTCGGGCTTGAAGGCCGCTTTCGGTCCAAAGATCTCAGGATCCGGCTTGAAGCGCACGCGGGTGCCGCGGCGGTTGGGTGCGCGTCCGGCTTTTTCCAGTTTCCCTTTCGGCTTTCCCCGCTCGAAAGCCATGCGATAGAGCTGCTGCTCGCGCGCTACCTCGACCTCCATCCGCTCCGAGAGAGCGTTGGCGACGGAAACGCCGACCCCGTGCAGACCGCCCGAAGTCTCATAGACTTTCGAGTCGAATTTTCCGCCCGCATGCAGCATGCACATGATCACTTCAAGCGCGGACTTGTTCTTGAATTTCGGGTGGGGATCGACCGGGATGCCCCGCCCATTGTCGGTCACGCTGACGAAGCCGTTTGCTTCCATTTCGACTTCAATCCAGTCAGCGTGACCGGCCAACGCCTCGTCCATGGCGTTGTCGATGACTTCGGCAAACAGGTGATGCAGCGCTTTTTCGTCGGTGCCGCCGATGTACATTCCGGGCCGCCGGCGAACAGGCTCGAGTCCTTCAAGGACCTCGATATGCTTGGCGGTATATCCGGCTTCCACGCTTGATCCCCTCGCGGCCGACTTTGTGCGCGCGTTTTTACCGCGGCCCCGCGCGGATGGTCTTCCGGCTGGAGGCAGATCAAAAAGATCGGGGTGTTTTGCGGGCTTTTTCCTGGTCGCTGTCTTGGCCATGGCAGCCTTCAGTTAAGGTCGCGGCGAATCGGTTGCCAGCCACTATGCCATGGCTGGTCCATCGCAAAACCTGCGCCACACCGCTTAAGAGACCGTTTAAAGGAGCAATTGGCCCGATTCCAGCCGGGCGTTTCCGGCCTGTGGAGGAGGGGGCAACTAAACGGAAACTCGACAGTTATCAAGGCCATGGAGACAACGGTTGCCAAGGCGGACCAGAAGCGTGTCGAGGCCAAGGCCGGTCCGAAACGCCCGGAGTCCGCCGATATCTCTCGGGCCGGGCAGGGTGCGCGTTTCGCGTTTGCCGTCCGCGATCCTCGGCCCCTTACTGAGGTTGCCCAGTTTTGGCGTACCGCCGGCCAGGCTTCGACCATCGGCATGTTCGTCATTCTATTGATTGCAGCGCTGAGCCTGGCCCGTCCGATTTTGCTGCCAGTCGCCTCGGCTTTTGTCGTCACCATGATGCTCGGTCCGCTATCATCACGAGCCGAGCGCTATCGCGTCCCCGCTCTGCTGTCGGCCCTCGTTTTCTGGCTTCTCGTCATCGCTGTCTGTTACGGCGTCGTCGTTCTCCTGGGTGCCCCGGCAGTGGATTGGATCGGCAAGACACCGGACATCGGCCGCAGCATTCAGGAAAAAATGCATGTTCTGGATCGCCCGTTGGCGGCGTTGCAGGAGCTGCGCGACGTGCTGCTTCCGGCGGACAAAAAGGGGAGCCTTGGCGTCGACATCATGGCCTTCGTGCAGACAGCACTGGCGATCGTCACACCCGCCATCGGTCAGATGCTGATCTTTTTCGGCACCCTGTTTTTCATGCTGCTGGGCCGCTCCCAACTGCGGCGCGTCCTGGTGGTGTTTTTCGAACATCGTGAATCGCGGCTCCGAATTCTCAAGATAATGAATGATATTGAGCACAATCTGACTGGCTATCTGAGCGTCGTAACCGTCATCAATGCGGCGGTTGGTGTGTGTGGTGGTTTCGCCGCTTGGATGGCAGGGCTTCCCGACTCGGTCGCCTGGGCTGTGCTCGCATTTATTCTCAACTTCATTCCGTATATCGGCGCGCTGATCGTGGAGGTCAGCATGTTCATGGTTGGGCTGGTGACGTTTCCTACGCTCACGCAGGCGTTGTTTGCGCCGTTGGTTTTTCTGGGCCTCGCGACACTGGAGGGGCACTTTATTACGCCAAGCATTATGGGTCACAGGCTCACCCTCAATCCGCTTACGGTGTTCTTGGCGCTGGTCTTCTGGACCTGGCTCTGGGGACCCGTAGGCGCGTTTCTAGCCGTGCCGCTGCTAATTGTCGCAATGGTCGTGATCGACCATCTCTTCCCGGAGGATGAGCCAGAGCTTCCGGCTTAGAGCGCTGGCGCACTGGTCGGTGTCGGGCTACACACGATTGACAAAGTATTTGCCCAACCCTCCCGATGGACCTCCAAGGCCTTGCCCAAAACGTTGTCCAGTTCGTCCACAATAACGGTGGATGGGCGGTACCGATCGTTTTCGCCCTCGCGTTCGGCGAGTCGCTGGCCTTCATTTCACTTCTAATTCCGGCCTGGGGTGCGCTGGTCGCGATCGGCGCCCTGATCGGCCACAGCGGCATCAGTTTCTGGCCCATCTGGATTTCCGCATCGGTCGGTGCCGCGTTGGGCGATTGGCTGTCCTATTGGATCGGGCTCAAGCTCGAATATACGGTCGCGCACATGTGGCCGTTATCGCGCCATCCCGAACTCATTCCGCGCGGCGAAGCCTTCATGAAGAAGTGGGGAGTTGTCGGGATTTTTATCGGCCGGTTCTTTGGGCCGTTGCGGGCTTCCGTGCCCCTGATCGCCGGCATCTTCGAAATGCCGTTCTGGCAATTCCAGATTGCGAATTTTGTATCCGCCTTCGTCTGGGCGGCGACGCTGCTCACGATCGGTGACGTCATATCGAAAGCCATTATGTGGTTCTGGTGACGATGCAATAAAAACCGCCGGGCTTGTCCCGGCGGTTTTCATACGAAGTACTGGTGGAACGCTTTTCAGCGCGGCTGCGCCGGCCATTGATACCACGTCGTCCTGCGAGCCTGTGCCGCCACTGACGCCGATGGCGCCGACGACCTTGCCGCCGACCACGAGCGGGTTGCCACCGCGCGAGGCGATGACATCATCGAGCGTCGTTAGCTAGGTGAAAAAGTCGCCCTTACCGAGCAATCGTTCGAACACCAGAGTCGGACGCCGGTAGCGCGCCGCAGTGCGCGCCTTGTGTTGCGAAATCGAAACCGACCTGAACTGGCAATTGTCCTGCTTCTCGAAACAAACGAGATCACCCGATGGTGCGACGATTGCCACACACAAAGCGTTCCAGTTGCGCTTTTGAGCTTCCGCGATCGCGGCCGCGGCCGCCTTTTTGGCGGTTTCAATATTGATGGTCTCTCCTTACGCCGGCGGAGTCATCGCGTCGGGCAAGTTTTCGTTTGGATTATTTGGATCGGCCGGTACCTGCGCAAAGACAGCCGAACTCATCAGTATCGCGGCGCCGAAGGCGCTCGCTACAATCAAACGAAGCATTTGTGCTACCTCCCTCCCAAGTGATTGATTTCCGGTTAAACCGGCTGGGCTTTTGCCCTGCCATGGGTGTTGCAGGATTAACCCGCTGCGGAGCTTATCCAACCGATCGATGTTCGCCTATATGGTCGAAACGCGGAGGATGGCGGAATAACGCAAGACCGCGGGGGTTAATGCGCGCGGCATTCCAGATCTGCCTCAACAAAAAAGCAACCAACACTCATCTCTGATGCGGACTGTTTCCTGTCGGTTGCCTATATCAAGAAAACGGCATCCGGTTATCGCGAAACTCCTGTATCGTGGAATTTGACGATCTGACTTGAATGACACATCAACGGGCGCCCACGCGTGCGGCCGTTGTTCTTGACCGGCAAAGGCGCGCGGCCTATATGCCGCCGCATGACGCCTGTTGCAGTAAAGAAGTCCCGCCGCCGTGCCACCCTGGCACGAGCGTAGCATTGCGTCTCCCGTGCCGCCGGATTTGAAGCTGCGGCACGTGTCCCCAATCGAAACCGCGCTGTTGGCCTTCTTCCGGTCGTTCTTTAAGACTTCTGGATAAGGATCGATTCATGGCTAACAAAGCGAAGATCGGTGTGTTGGGCGCCTCGGGTTATACCGGCGGCGAGCTTGTGCGCATGTTGCTGCGCCATCCGCGCGCCGAGATTGTTCTGCTGACCGCGGAGCGCAGTGCCGGTAAGGCGATGCGCGAGGTATTTCCGCATTTTTCGCCTTTTGCGTTGCCGCAGCTTGTCGCGGTCGATGGGCTTGATTGGGCAAACGCAGTGCTCGATGTCGCGTTCTGCGCCCTGCCGCATGCGACTACGCAAAAGGTAATCAGGGAGCTGTTGAAGCAGTCGCCGACAACGAAAGTGATCGATCTCTCTGCTGACTTTCGCCTGGCGGACAGCTCGGCATACGCGAAATGGTACGGCCACGAGCATCACGCACCCGAGCTTCAGAAAGAGGCGGTCTACGGGCTGACCGAGATTCACCGGCGGGACATCAAGAAAGCACGGCTAGTCGCCAATCCCGGCTGCTACACAACCTGTGCGCAGCTTCCGCTCGTTCCCTTGCTCAAGAACAAGGCGATCGAGCTCGATGAAATCGTCATTGATGCCAAGTCAGGCATGACCGGAGCGGGGCGGGCGGCCAAGGAGGCCATGCTCTTCTCTGAGGTCTCGGAAGGCTTTCACGCCTATGGCGTAGGGCATCACCGACACATGGCCGAGCTCGATCAGGAGTTTTCGCTCGCTGCCGGGCGAGAGGTAACCGTTACCTTCACGCCTCATCTGGTGCCAATGAACCGTGGAATCCTGTCGACGATCTACGTTCGCGGACGGCGCGGCCGGACCCCGGAAGATCTTCATGATCTGCTTTTAAAGTTCTACGCGAAGGAGCCGTTTGTGCACGTGCTGCCATTCGGGGAGACGCCGCAGACGCGCCACGTCCGCGGTTCCAACATGACCTTTATTGGTGTGGCCAAAGACCGTCTTCCGGGTCGCGCGATTGTCATTTCCGCACTGGACAATCTGGTCAAAGGCGCTTCCGGGCAGGCAATCCAGAACATGAACCTGATCATGGGCTGGCCCGAAACTATGGGACTCGAGCAGGTAGCGTTGTTTCCATGACTTGCTTCCGGTAGGGCCTGACCGGGAATCCGGATACACTGGCTGAGTCTGCTTCTGGATTCTGGGTTCGCTCACTGGCGTTTGCACACTCCGGAATGACGAGGGAGCCCATGTTCGAGGTCCAGAACCAGCCGCCTCCGCTCGAGCCATACAATCTGTTTGCAACCGACGCCGTGCTTCGCGACGCGGTTCAGCGAGAAGGTGCGAGCTGGGCGGAAAGCGAGCTGACTGCGCTCGGCGCGACACTCGGCAAGCCCGAGACGATCCAGCTTGGCTACGACGCCAACAGGTTCGCGCCGCAACTGCGCGCGTTCGACCGTTATGGTCACCGGCTGGACGAAGTCGAATTCCATCCCGCGTGGCATGAGTTGCTCGGGCTCGCGTTGAGGTCCGGCCTCCATTCCAGTCCATGGGCAGATCCGAAGCCTGGCGCTCACGTCGCGCGGGCCGCGGGCACCTACATGCTCGGTCAAATCGAAAGCGGCGTGTATTGCCCGCTGGCGATGACTTACGGCTCAGTACCGACTCTGCGACACGCCCCAGCGATTGCCGTCGAATGGCTGCCTAGGATCTTTTCGCGCAACTACGATCGCAGCTTCCACCCGGCAAAGCTGAAAAGCGCGGCGCTCGTCGGCATGGGCATGACGGAGAACCAGGGCGGCTCGGACTTGCGCACCAATACGACGCGCGCGGAGCCTGTCGGGGACGGCAGCTACCGCCTCCATGGCCACAAATGGTTCATGTCGGCGCCGATGTGCGACGCCTTCCTGGTCCTGGCGCAATCCGCACAGGGATTGAGCTGCTTTCTGATGCCGCGTTGGACGCCGGACGAGGAACGCAACGCCATTCGGATTCTTCGCCTGAAGGACAAACTGGGCAATCGTTCTAACGCTTCCAGCGAGGTAGAATTTCATGGCGCGTATGCGCAACTGGTCGGGGAAGAGGGGCGCGGTATTCCGACCATCATCGAGATGGGAAATTATACGCGACTGGATTGTTGCATCGGCTCGTCAGGACTGATGCGACAGGCTGTCGCGCAGGCTATCCATCACGCCCGGCATCGAACGGCATTCCAGAAAAAGTTGATCGACCAGCCGCTGATGACGAATGTGCTTGCCGATCTGGCGCTGGAATCTGAAGGCGCAACTGTCCTCACCATACGGCTCGCGCGCGCCTATGACGAAAGCGATGAGGCGGCGCATGTAATCCGGCGCGTGATCACGCCGGCGGCAAAGTTCTGGATCTGCAAGCGGACGCCGTTTCTCACGCACGAGGCGATGGAGGTGCTGGGTGGGTCCGGCTACATCGAGGAGAGCATCATGCCGCGGCTCTATCGCGAAGCACCCGTCAACTCGATCTGGGAAGGCTCCGGCAATATCATGTGCCTCGATGTGTCGCGCGCGATGGAAAAAACTCCGAATGCCATCGAAGTGCTGCGCCGCGAGCTTGGAGACGGCAAGGAGGCGCGGCTAAAGCCTTTTACCAAGCAATTGGAAAGGCGGTTGCTTGGCATTCGCCAACGCAATGATGAGTCCCAGGCTCGCGCGCTCACGCGCGAACTGGTGCTGGCCCTGCAGGCCGCGCTGCTGATTAAGCACGCGCCGGCCCCGGTCGCCGACGCGTTTTGCGCTTCGCGGCTCGGCGCAGAAGGGGGTTCAACTTTCGGACTGCTTCCGCGCGGGCTCGATTTGCGCACGATCGCAGAAAGGGCTGCGCCTGTGAACTAGAGCTTTCCGAACACCGCCAAGACAAGCGCTGCCTGTGCAAGGAACCCCACGGTGAATGCGAGCGTGCGCAGAACGGGGATGCCCAGTGCATAAAGGATAGCGTGGGCGAGACGCGACCAGAAATAGACCGCGCAGGCGATGACTGTGCTTTGAGTGGAGTGGCCCTGCGCATCGAGGATGAGCACCAGCGGTGCAAAAATGATGAGATTTTCCACTGCGTTGGTGTGCGCGAAATACAGCCGCTGCGCCCACGGCGATTGCGGCTTGTCGCTCCGTGACGGATTGTCCATGCAGGCCCACATCCCGCGCACCATGGCGCGATCGATCATGTAAGGCACCCACATCACGCCGGTTAGGATGATCGTCAGCGTCAGCCACAACAGTTCCTTGGTCATTGCCGCTCCCCGTGATGATGGCTTTTCAGCCGCAGCATAATGGATGCCTTGGCCGCTGTCCCGTCCGCCGCATCGAATCGATCACGTCCAGCTTTTCACTTTTACGTACGAGCCGGGTGCAGCTTCCGTTGGCTTGAGCTTGCCGGCGCCAATCTTTCGCGCCGGGATCATCTTTTTATCTTGTGCCTTGAGCCACTCCAGCCAATCGGGCCACCACGAGCCAGGATGCTCGGTTGCCGTCTTGAGCCAGCTTTCAACGTTCGAGCCGCTGGGCTTTTCGCCGGTCCAATACTGGTACTTTGGCTTGCTGGGGGGGTTAATCACCCCAGCGATGTGGCCTGACCCTGCAAGAACATATTTTACCGGCCCGCCGAAAAACTGCGAACCGTACAGCACCGATTTCGCGGGCGCGATGTGATCTTCGCGGGTGGCAAGATTGTAGATCGGCACAGTCACCTTGTGCAGATCAAGGGTGACGCCTCCAATTTCCATCTCGCCCTTGGACAGCTTGTTGTCGAGATAGCAGTTGCGCAAATAGTACGAATGGTTTGCCGCCGGCATCCGGGTGGCATCCGAGTTCCAGTAAAGGATGTCGAATGGCAGCGGCTTCTTGCCGCGCATGTAGTTGTTGACGATGTAGGGCCAGATCAGGTCGTTCGAGCGCAACATGTTGAAAGTGTTTGCCATGCGCGACGCTTCCAGGTAGCCCCGTTGCTTCATGTGCGTCTCGAGCTGCTGGATGCGCTTCTCATCGACGAAAACCATTAGATCGCCGGCATTGCTGAAATCGACCTGCGCTGCGAACAACGTCGCTGACTTGACGCGCTTCTTTTTCTTGGCAGCCAGGTAGGCGAGGGTGATCGCAAGAAGCGTGCCGCCCACGCAATATCCGACGGCATTCACCTGCTTCTCGCCCGTTGCCAGCTCGATTTTGTCCAGGGCCTCGATCGCCCCTTCGCGCATGTACTGTTCAAAGCTTTTTTGCGCGAGCCTGGCGTCCGGATTGACCCACGACAGCACGAAAACCGTGATGCCCTGATCGACGCACCATTTGATGAACGATTTTTCCGGCGTGAGGTCGAGAATGTAGAATTTGTTGATCCATGGCGGGACGACCAAAAGCGGGGTTTTCATCACCTGCTTTTTGGTCGCTTCGTACTGGATCAACTGCATCAGATCGTTTTGGAAAACGACTTTGCCGGGAGTGACGGCGAGATTGCGTCCCACATCGAACGTGGAAGGATCGGATTGTCGGATCTTGAGTGTGCCTTCGCCTTCCTTGATGTCCTCCGAGAGCATATGCATGCCGCGGACGAGATTATCGGCATTCGATGACAGCGTCTCACGCAGCAACTCGGGATTCGTCAGCACAAAGTTCGAAGGTGAGATCGCGTTGGCGATCTGCCTGACATAGAACTCGGCCTTTTTGCGCGTGTGCTCGTCAACGCCGGCTGCGTCCCTAACCAGCCTGTCGCCCCACTGCACGGTGAGCAGGTAAGCCTGCTTGAGAAAATCGAAAAACTGATTCTGCGACCAGTCGGGGTCGGCGAACCGCTTGTCCTTTGAATCCGGGGCGGCGACCGGCTTTGAGGGGTCGCCCGCCATGCGCTTGACGGCGCCGGCCCAGAGATCGAGGTAGGCGCGACCGAGGCTGGTCTGCAGTTCGAGCGCACGCGCGGGATCCGACAGCCAGTATTCGGCCACCCGGCCGAGCGACTTGACCGCGTCGGTGATGTCCTCGGCGAGTTCAGTTTTGATCTTGCCTTCTTCGCGCGGCTTCAAATACGCGGCGAGAGCCTTGCCCCCTTCCTCGATCAGGCGCGCAATGTTGCGCGATAACGCCTCTACATCGACGCTGCCGAACTTGTTGAGGTCTGTCGTTGGCTTGTCCATCGGCGTTCGCTCAGTCTTTCGACAGAAGTGTCTGGACCGCTGGCGTCGCGCAAGCTGCATTTCATCGCATGGTTTCGCCGTGCTCGCGGTAACTCCCGGGTTACCTTGCTGTGGCCATATTAGTCCGCTAACAGAGTTATGATATAATCCATTGAGTCCACATCAGTTTCCGGATCAGCGGCCCATCTTGCGGTGCACATGAGACGTGTGGTCGAGCGAATTCTGCGGGCTGCAGGTTTGAGCCTGCTCGCGGCATTGGGGGGCTGTTCGGCAGGCCCGATCATTGACCGCCTGCCCGGCGACCTTGGGCTGCCCGCCGGCGCTCCGGTGCGTCCCGAAAAACCACTCGAATACCCGGCCGTGCATGACATGCCGCCGGCCCGGTCGTCGATACCGATGACTGAAGAAGAGCAGGTCAAGGCCGAAAAGGAACTGACTGCCCTGCGGGACCGGCAGGAAGGGCGCTCGCCGGCCAGCAAAAAAGCCGCCGCGGCGGCAAAAAAACCGCCAACTGCCGGTCAAAACGGGCAGACCACTGGCGCGAAGCCGAACCCGTGATAAAAGCCGGCCGGGACACCTGCGGGCTGGAAGGGCAGCCGACCTTTAAGGTTTGAGCCGATGGAAGAATTTTACCGCATTCTTCGTTTGCCTCCCTATGTGTTCGAGGAAGTGAACAAGGCAAAGGCGAAGGCCCGCAATGCTGGAGCGGATATCATTGACCTCGGCATGGGCAATCCGGACATTCCCGCGCCGCCGCATGTGATCGAGAAGCTCAAGGAGACTCTCGGCAAGCCCCGCACCGACCGATATTCAGCTTCGCGCGGAATTCCTGGACTGCGTCGCGCGCAGGCGGCCTACTACGATCGCCGCTTCGGCGTGAAGCTCAATCCCGAGAGCCAGGTCGTCACCACGCTCGGCTCAAAGGAAGGTTTTGCGAATGTCGCTCAGGCCATCACCGCGCCTGGCGACGTCGTGCTTGTTCCAAACCCGAGCTATCCCATTCATGCGTTCGGCTTCCTGATGGCGGGCGGCGCTATTCGCTCGGTTCCGTCGGAGCCGACTCCTAATTTCTTCCACACGCTCGAACGGGCGATTGTGCATTCGATCCCCAAGCCCAGGGCGGTGGTGGTCTGTTATCCGGCCAATCCCACCGCCTATGTTGCGACGCTCGAGTTCTACAAGGACCTGATCGCCTTTGCGAAAAAACACGACATCCTCGTGCTGTCCGACCTCGCCTATGCGGAAGTCTACTTTGACGGAAATCCTCCGCCTTCGCTGCTTCAGGTGCCTGGCGCGAACGACATTGCGGTTGAATTCACCTCGATGTCGAAAACATTTTCGATGCCCGGATGGCGAATTGGCTTCGCCGTGGGCAACGAACGCATCATCGCGGCGCTCGGCCGGGTCAAGTCCTATCTCGACTACGGCGCCTTTACGCCAGTGCAAGTGGCAGCCACGGCCGCGCTCAACGGGCCCGATAACTGCATTAAGGAGATGCGGGAGACTTACAGGCGCAGGCGCGACGTGCTGGTCGAAAGCTTCAATCGTGCCGGCTGGCACGTGCCTTCGCCGCGCGCATCGATGTTTGCCTGGGCGCCAATCCCCGAACCTTTCAAAAGTCTCGGCAGTGTGGAGTTTTCCAAACTGCTCGTGGAAAAAGCCGAAATCGCGGTATCGCCTGGAATTGGCTTCGGCGAATACGGCGAGGGCTTTGTGCGCATTGCATTGGTCGAGAACGAGCAGCGCATTCGTCAGGCCGCGCGCAATGTCAGGCGCTTCCTGGAAAATGCGCCGGAGCAGTTGCACAACGTCGTTCCGCTCGCGACGCGGCGCTAACCACGGGCTACCTTTATGGCTTCAGCCCGGGCGCATGATTCTCAAGACCATGTCCTCGGCCATGATCGGGGATCGAAACCGGCTTTCGGTTGAAATCATGCGCAATCAATCGCTCAAAGTGGGTGTCGCCGGTCTGGGCACTGTCGGTGCTGCACTTGTTTCTCAGGTTGCGCATCAGCGCGACGCCTTGGCTGCGCGTTGTGGCCGCCCGATCGAAATCGTCGCGGTCTGCGCGCGCTCACGCCGGAAAGATCGCGGTGTCGACCTCAGGGAAATGCAGTGGTTCGGCGATCCGCGGGCGCTCGCCCGTGAACCCGGCATCGATGTATTTGTCGAGCTGATCGGCGGGGGCGGGGACCCCGCCAGAGGTGCGGTCGAAACGGCGCTTTCGTCTGGCAAGTCCGTCGTGACAGCAAACAAGGCTTTGCTAGCCCGGCACGGCGTCAAGCTCGCGGCCGTCGCGGAAAGCAAGCGCGTTGCCCTGAATTTTGAGGCGGCGGTGGGCGGCGCCATTCCGATCGTCAAGACATTGCGGGAAGGAATGGCCGGTAATTCGTTCGAGCGCATCTACGGCATCCTGAACGGCACCTGCAACTACATCCTGACACGGATGGAGCAAGAAAAAAAAATGACGTTCGCCGAATGCCTGAAGGAAGCGCAGCGGCTCGGCTACGCCGAGGCTGATCCCAGCTTCGATATCGAGGGCCACGACACCGCGCAGAAGCTCGCCATCCTGGCGAGTCTCGCATTCGGCAACAAGGTTGACCAAAGCGCGATCTACGTGGAGGGCATATCGTCGATCACGCCTGCCGATCTTTCGGCCGCGGATGAGCTCGGCTACCGCGTGAAGCTGCTGGGCGTGGCGGTCAAGACCCCAAAAGGCATAGAGCAGCGCGTGCATCCGACCATGGTGCGCAAGGATTCCGCGATCGCCCAGGTGATGGGCGTGACCAATGCGGTAACGGTCGATGCGGCTGACATCAATCCACTGACGCTGGTAGGACCCGGGGCTGGGGGGGCGGCGACCGCCTCGGCCGTCTTGGCTGACATTGGCGACATCGCGCGGGGCGTCCGCACTGCTCCGTTCGGCAGGCCGACCGCACGGCTGGGGGACGTGCGAAGGGCGCCGATGCAACGGCATGAAGGCGGCTATTACATTCGGCTGGTCGCGCGCGATAAGCCGGGCACCGCAGCGACCATTGCCAAAAGGCTTGCCGAGCAGGAAATTTCAATCGAATCCATTGTGCAGCGCCATGATCCGGCACATCTGGGTCAAGACACCAAAGCGGGCTCCGTCCCCGTTATTCTCATTACTTATGCAACCACCGAGGATGCCGTGCGCAAGGCTCTTGCGGCGGTGGGGCGCGATAGGGTGATCTCAGGCCGGCCACAGGTCATACGGATTGAGAAGAACTGAGCGACCTTTCGGCGAGGATCGCGTTTCTGAGGGGAGTGTCAAAATGCCGAGCATTACCGTCCAGCCGGAATTTTTGCTGGAACGCATTCTCACCCTCGAAATCGTGCGCGTCACCGAGCGCGCGGCTGTGTCCTCGGCGCGCTTGCGCGGGCACGGCAAGGACAAGGCTTCCGACCAGGCTGCGGTCGACGCCATGCGCCGCGAACTCAACAAGCTCCCGATCGACGGCACCGTCGTCATTGGAGAGGGCGAGATCGACGAAGCGCCGATGCTGTTCATCGGCGAAAAAGTTGGCACCAGGCATGGCCCAAAGGTCGACATCGCCGTCGATCCGCTGGAGGGCACGACGCTTTGCGCCAAGAATATGCCAGGGGCGATTGCCACCATCGCGATGGCCGATGCCGGCACGCTGCTGCACGCGCCGGATTGCTACATGCAAAAGATCGCAATCGGCCCCGGTTATCCGAAGGGTACGATCGATCTCGACGCGCCGGCCGACGAAAACATCGTAAATCTGGCGCGAGCCAAGGGCGTCAAGCCGTCTGAAATCACCGCACTCCTGCTCGACCGTCCGCGTCATGCCGACATCATCGCCGCGGTGCGCAAAACCGGCGCCGCCGTCAGCCTGATCAGCGACGGCGACGTGGCCGGCGTGATCCATTGCGCCGAGCCGAAAACGGGCATCGACATCTATCTGGGCATCGGCGGGGCACCTGAGGGCGTGCTGGCCGCGGCGGCGCTGCGTTGCATTGGCGGGCAGATGCAAACAAGATTGATCATCGATACCGAACAATTGCGTGAGCGCACGCTGCAAATGGGGATCAGAGACCCGAGGCGTAAGTACGAGATCGACGATATGGTGAAGGGCGATTGCCTTTTTGCCGCCACCGGGGTCACCAGCGGCGCCATGTTGAGCGGGGTAAAATTCGGCAAGGACGTGATTGAGACCGAAACGGTAGTGATGCGCTCGGTCACCGGCACGGTGCGCCGCGTATTGGCCGAGCATCGGCAGTTCGACAAATTTCATCTTGACTAGTTCGTCGGGCGCTTGCCGAAGCGCCTGATTAGGCCCACCCAGTATTGCGTATTCCGTAAACGTGCGTTTCGGGTCCGGCCTCTGTGGCCGGCACCCTGGTGATTGAGCCATGGCAGCAGTCCCCGCGATGTCATTGAAGAATTCCGATCGCCATTTCCTCGGCGTCGATCAATCGTTGACCGGGCGCGCATGGCGCGATCGTCTCGACGAGAGAGGATCGGCGCGGGCGCTCACCATCGCGCAGCGTCATGGGCTCGACGAATTGCTGGCACGCGTCCTGGCCGGACGGAATGTCGATCCGGATCAGGTCGACAACTTTCTTGATCCCACTATCAGGCGACTGATGCCGGATCCGAATACGTTGACCGACATGGATGCGGCGTGCGTACGCATCGCGGACGCAATTGTAAAAGGCGAAAGCATTGCAATATTCGCCGACTATGATGTCGACGGCGCGACAGCTTCAGCTCTGTTGTGCCGATATCTGCGTCAGTGTGGCCTTGATCCCATCGTCCACATCCCGGACCGCATCTTCGAGGGTTACGGTCCGAACAAGGAGGCTATCCATTCCTTTGCTGAACGGGGCGCAAAATTATTGATCACGGTCGATTGCGGGGTCACGAGCCTCGAACCGCTCGGAGAGGCGAAAAAACTTGGCCTCGATACTGTTGTGATCGACCATCATCAAGCCGATGAGGAACTGCCGACTGCCGCCGCCGTCGTCGACCCCAATCGCGTCGACGATCTTTCGGGCCTTGGCCACCTTGCCGCCGTGGGATTGGTGTTCCTCACTCTTGTTGCAGTGACGCGTGAACTGCGCCGGCGGAATTTCTGGAACGGCGCGCGGAGCGAGCCGGACCTTCTATCTCTTTTGCATTTAGTCGCGCTCGGCACGGTCGCCGATGTTGTGCCGCTGCATGGTCTTAACCGCGCCTTTGTTGCGAAGGGATTGATCGCACTGAGGCGGCGCGAGCACCAGGGCATGACGGCGCTCATGGATGTGGCGCGGCTCAACGGGCCACCGGAGCCGTGGCATCTCGGGTTTCTGCTGGGGCCGCGGATCAATGCCGGCGGTCGCATCGGCCGGGCCGATCTCGGCGTGCGGCTCCTTTTGGAGGAAGACCCGGCCGAAGCGGCACGCCTCGCTAGCGAGCTCGACCGTCTCAATCGCGAGCGCCAGCAAATTGAGCAGTCGACGCTGGCGCAAGCGGAAGCCGAGGCGCTCGCGGCGCTCGGCCTGGGGGAGAAAGGGGCTGTGGTTGTCACCGCCGCCCAAGGCTGGCACCCGGGGGTCGTCGGCCTTGTGGCCGCGCGCCTGAAGGAGCGTTACGGGCGGCCGGCATTTGCGATTGCGCTTGAGCCCGGGGGGATTGGCACCGGCTCCGGACGCTCGATTGCCGGGGTGGATCTTGGGCGTACTGTCCGCCGAGCGGTGCAGGAAGGAATACTGCTCAAGGGCGGAGGCCATGCCATGGCGGCCGGAGTGACGCTCAAGAAAGACGCGTTGGCAGCATTTCGTACCTTTCTGGAAGACGCGCTCGCGGAACCGGTTGAACTGGCACGACGCGACAGCGCTTTGCTCATTGACGGAGCGGTTGCGGCCGGAGGGTTCAATTTTTCCCTCGCGGATCTGCTGACGCGCGCCGGACCCTTCGGCGCGGGGAATCCGGAGCCGGTCCTTGCGCTTCCGGCGCACACGCTCGTGTATGCGGAGCCGCTCGGGGACAATCATATACGCGCGCGTCTTCGCTCCGGCGACGGCAAATTCGTCAACGCAATCGCATTCCGCGCCATGGGCCAAGTCCTGGGCAAAGCGTTGCTGGATAACCGCGATCGCGCCGTGCATGCGGCCGGCCAGATTGCGGTCGACCGCTGGCAGGGCGAGGAGCGGGTTCAAATGCGCCTGGTGGATTTGGCGGCGAGTTGATCACCCGCCCGGGTCGTCCCTTGGAGAAAGATGATAGTCTTGTCGGTCAGGGCGATTCGTGCGCCCGTTTTTTGGGCAGGCGTGCTCCGGCTTTCACCGAACAAAGGGGCGCTCATGGCACGTAATTTCGGCTTGGTCGCGAAAGCGAAGGCACTCTACGGTCCGGACATTGAAGCGCAAAGCGATCGGCGCGAGCGGATCGTTACGGTTCTCGGGACGTCGTTGGCGGTGCTGATTGTGGGGGCGATCGCCGTCTTGATGGGGATGGCTTAGCAGTCTCAGGCCTCGTTGGGGCAGCGATGCCGTTCTCGACGGGCCCGAACGCCTTGCGAGCCTCGGAGGCAAACTGCCTCTGCCACAGCACGATCATGATGCCGGCGGTGGACAACGCGAAAGGCACAGGGCCGACAAACCAGCCCAGATAGCCAAGCGCAAAGAAGAATGCGCGCTGGCCGCGATTAAAGTGGCGGCCCGCGTCGGCACACAGTCGCGCCGCCCGGTGCGCGAAAGCCTGTGCAGCCGGGGTCTCTTTCTGATCGGGCGGCGGCGCAGCGCCGACCATGATGGCGAAATAGTTGAATAGCCGATACGACCAGGCGAACTTGAAGAACGCGTAGACGAAAATGACAATCAGCCCCATCATTTTGAGATCCCACAGGCTGCGCGAGGGCGTGGCGCCGAAGGGCAATAGCGACATGACGGTCATGATTTCTTCGCTTGACCGCAAGATCGTGAGTCCGCCCCCGATGGCGATCAAACTGGTTGAGGCAAAGAAGGCCGCCCCATTTTGCAGGGCTGCCGTCACCTGGGCATCGACCATGCGTATGTCGCGTTCGAGCAGGCGCTCCATCCATTCGTCGCGGTAGCGGTTCATGAGGGCGTTGAGGCCGGTGCGTCCTTTGGCCGACCGCTCGATGACGATCGAGTAAACGATCCAGGCAGCGACGAACCAGATGAAGGAGGCGAGGTCGGGAAGGGTGAGGATGGTCATGCGCTTCGAGTCGCTGCTTGCGGGAATGTTGCCCGCATGGGGAGCCGGCTTCAACCGTACCGCTTGAGTGCGGAGCGGGGCTCTGCCAGCATGATGCTCGAGGGAGAGAAGCAATGTCGCAAGCGATCACGACCGGATACAAGACCTTGTGCGAGGCCGCGGAACGGGAGATTGAGACTTTGCCGGTCGAGGAGGCCGTTAAGCTCTCGGGCCGTGATGACACCGTGCTGGTCGACGTGCGCGATGTCCGCGAGCTGGAGCGCGATGGACGCGTGCCAGGCGCCTTCCATTGCCCGCGCGGGATGCTGGAGTTCTGGATCGACCCACAAAGCCCGTATCACAAGCCCATATTCGCCCAGGACAAGAAGTTCGTGTTTTTCTGCGCCGGTGGCTTACGTTCCGCGCTTGCCGCGCAGACCGCGCAGCGCATGGGCCTCAGGCCGGTGGCCCATATTCACGGTGGTTTCAGCGCCTGGAAAAAGTCAGGCGGCCCGATAGAGGCCGCGCCAGGGAAGTCGAACTGACCGCCATTCGCGCCGTTGCTCGAATCGATCACAACAAATGGCTTGTCCACCGCGGTCGGCTTCTGCAATTTTTGACGCCTGAATAGAAGCGGGGCGGTCATGGCGCTGAAATTGATCATCGGAAACAAGAACTATTCGTCATGGTCGATGCGGCCGTGGATCGCAATGAAAGTGGCCAACATTCCCTTCGAGGAGAGGGTAATTTCGCTGAACGCGCCCGACTTCAGGCAAATTGTCGGGTCTGCGTCGGGCAGCGGCAAGGTGCCGGTCTTGATCGACGGCGATATCCGAGTTTGGGAATCGCTGGCAATTCTGGAATATGTGGCGGAAAAATTCCAGCAGGCACGGCTCTGGCCGACGGACAGCGCAGCACGCGCCACGGCGCGTGCCATATCCAGCGAAATGCATGCCGGATTTGTGCCGCTGCGGCGGTATATGCCGATGAACATGTGGCGACCGGTTAAAAAACGCGCGCTGACTCCCGAGGTCGAAGCAAACATCAAGCGCATCGAAGCAATCTGGACTGACTGTCGCGCGCGCTTTGGCGCGGAAACGGATGGGGCCTTCCTGTTCGGCCAATTTGGCGCGGCTGACGCTATGTACGCGCCCGTAGTGGCTCGGTTGCACACCTACGGAGTCGACGTTGGCAAGATATCACGCGGCTATATGGAGGCCGTCATGGGGCTGCCGGCCTGGCGGGAGTGGCACGTTGCCGCGATTACAGAACCTTGGGTTCTGGCCGAGGACGAAGTCGACTGGCCGACGGTGCTGAAAAGCTAAGCGCGTTGCGGCAGCGATCCGGGATCAAGGAGCGCTTTTTCTCAGGCGCTCAACCAACTCCTCGATAAAGGGGCGCTGTCCCGGCAAGATTTTTCTGCGCGCCGAGGGAAGTGCAAAATAGGTAATACGGTCAATCTCTGGAAAATTTTGCAGTTTGCCCGAGCGGGGAGGCCATTCCAGCTCGAACATATTGCTGGAGAAGCGAGCGAGATTGAAATCCGCCTCGAGCGCGAATGCATGCACGGTTTTCCCGCTCTTTTGACGCAAGGGCGTGAGCGCGATGAATGGGCCTTCAGCTACGAGACCGGTTTCTTCGTTGAATTCCCGTCTGGCGCAAGAAAGCAGATCCCCCGATTCAATATTGCCTTTGGGAATGGACCAGGCGCCGTCGTCCTTGTTGCGCCAATAGGGGCCCCCGGGGTGCGCGAGCAGGAGCTCGAGTCGCGGCTTGCGCCGGAAAACAAGAATGCCGGCGCTGACCTCGGATCGGTGTGACATGGCGACTTGTTCTTCTCGGATGAGAATCCTTTTACCAGGGCCGTTCCACGGAATTGGTCACGTGCTCACGGTCGGGGGAGGTAAAGCAGACACCGATGCACAGATACGGCAGATCGGGATGAGGGTTGTGCCCGCGGTGAAATTTGGCAATCGGCTCGGAATAGCACTCGCCGGCTTTCGCTTTCACCAACACGCCTTCCTGAAAATGCGCCTCGAAGATGCCCTGCAATGCGACGAAGAAGGCGGCGCCATTGTGGCAGTGCCAGTTTTTGTAGCCTCCCGGCACGATTTCGGCATTGTAAATTTGCACCTTGACCTGCGGGTCTCTCGGCAACGAGCTGTAAAGATCATCGAAAAGCAAATTCCGATGAAAGCCGTGGCCGGGTGGCACGATGCCGTCGAGTTTAAGCTTGAGATCCCGGTAGTCGTGCAGCCGAGTTTCCATCCGACCCTCCCGTGTCATTGAACAGCAGCCTAGAGGCGGACAATGGGAAGGTGAAGCACGCGTCCAGCGGAAAAAACCCGGCGCAACGCCTGGCTTGTCAGCAGGGACGTTCATAGCGAAGCCCATGCCGGCTTCCGGCATGGGCTTTTCGCTTCGCTCCCCGCGTGACTATTGCTTGGAGCCGGTCGTGCTCTTGTTCGGATTTGGCGAACAACTCAGATTTTGTGGTTTCGCGTCCTTTTCGCAGGCGGCCATGCTTGCATATTTGCAATTCAGGCCACCGCCTCCCGACATGTTGATGCAGAACGCAGAATTTCCAACTGTCTGGGCCTTTTGCATGCTCCCCGATGGCGAACCCATCGTGCCCTGCGCTTGAGCGACAGAAATGCCCGCGATGACTGCGGCGACGGCGGTGAGGGTGGTCAACGTCTTCATCGTCTGGCTCCTTGTTGGGGTGACGCCGGCTTTGCGGCAATCGGAACAACGGAAAGAGCGGGACCGTGTTCCCGGAACCAGCGATGGTTTTGAAAAAAATTTTAATGCGGTGACAAAATGGCAGCGGCCGGGATTGCTCCCGGCCGCCGGCACTCGGTCATCGCTACAGAGAGATTACGCCTCAACGATAGCGACAATCTCGTGCGTGCGCGGATTAACGATTACGATCTGATCACCGACCAGGATGTAATCATATCCACGCCATTCCGGATAGATCACGATCACTTCCTGCGGGAGCGGGTGCAGGCGCACGTCGGCCGGGATGCGGGTTCCGACGCTGACCGACACGTTCAGCCTAACCGACTCCACCTTCTGCGATTTGATAACCGAGCTGATCTTTGTGCGTTGCTCGGTCGTCAGCTTGGCCGATCCGGCCGCACCCTGGCCGGTGGTGGTGCGATTTTGCTCCGTCGTCGACTGAGTTGACTGCGACGGTGTACCGCTCGGGCTTTGGGCCTTTTGCTCGGTCTTCGACGCGCCATTCGTGTCAGACTTGCTGCCGGTCGCGGCGCCTGGATTGCTGTCCTTGTCCATGGACCGCGCGGGAGCCTGTGCTTTCTGGTCAGCATCGGACTTGGACTCGGACTTGGGCGCCTGCCCAGTCGTTTGGGGCGTTTTCGGTTCGCTCTTCATTGAGGGCCCCATTTTCTCGGCCGGAGCGTTTTGCTGCGCCGCGGGGGCGCGCTCAGGCGTCTCTTTAGTCATTTGCGCCGAAGCAGCGCCGGGGGTTAACAGCAACGCGGCTGCAACGGTCGACAGTAGTTTGGCTTTCCTCACTTATGCCTCCTCTGGATGCCCCCGAATGCCCGACTGCTCGGGCCTCGCCGGAACAAAACGTCCGCGGCTTTGGCCAGTTCCGAACATTACGGAATCGCAATGAGGCGCCATTGCGTTCCCGGTTCCATCAAGGCACTTTCCCATCAGGGGGAGGGCGCGTTGCGGATTCTCTCGACATCGATCGACAAAAATGCCGCCGATTTCCGCGCGAATGCCGAACGCATGCGCGCATTGGTCGCTGAGTTGCAAGAGCGACGGGCAGAGGCGGCTTTGGGCGGCTCGGAGAAAGCGCGCGAACGACATGTTGGACGGGGCAAATTATTGCCTCGCGACCGCGTCATGAACCTGATTGATCCCGCTTCGCCCTTTCTTGAGCTCTCGCCTCTTGCCGCCAACGGGATGTATGACGATGACATTCACGGCGCCGGCCTGATCACCGGGATCGGTCGCATCGAAGGCCGGGAATGCGTGGTGGTCTGCAATGATTCCACCATCAAGGGCGGCACCTACTTTCCGATGACGGTAAAAAAGCATCTGCGTGCGCAAGAAATCGCGCGAGAGAATAGATTGCCCTGCATCTACTTGGTCGATAGCGGCGGCGCCAACCTGCCGCACCAGACGGAGGTTTTCCCTGACCGCGAGCATTTCGGCCGCATCTTCTACAACCAGGCGACCCTTTCTTCGCTTGGCATCCCTCAAATCGCAGTCGTGATGGGTTCGTGCACGGCAGGGGGTGCCTACATGCCGGCGATGTCCGACGAAACGATTATCGTCAGGAATCAGGGCACCATCTTTCTCGGCGGCCCGCCGTTGGTGAAAGCCGCAACCGGCGAGGTGGTGAGCGCGGAAGAGCTCGGTGGTGCCGATGTCCATGCGCGCAAATCGGGAGTGGCAGACCACTACGCGCAAGACGATCATCATGCGTTGAGCATCGCGCGCCGCATCGTTGCCAATTTGAATACAAGAAAAAATGTCGACATTGCCCTGATCAAGTCGCGCGATCCGCCGCTCGATGCGGCGGAGCTCGATGGAATCGTGCCGGTCGACCTGAAGAAACAATACGACGTGCGGGAGGTCATCGCGCGCATTGTGGACGCATCGGAGTTCGACGAGTTCAAGGCACTGTACGGGACGACGCTGGTTGCCGGCTTTGCCCATATTCATGGAATGCCTGTCGGCATTCTAGGCAACAATGGCATTCTATTTTCAGAGAGCGCGCTGAAGGCAGCGCACTTCATCGAGCTTTGCTGCCAGCGCCGCATACCATTGCTCTTTCTGCAGAATATCGTCGGCTTCATGGTCGGTCGCGATTACGAGGCCGGCGGCATTGCCAAGGATGGCGCGAAGATGGTGACTGCCGTGGCTTGCGCGCAGGTGCCGAAAATCACGCTGATCATCGGCGGCTCGTACGGCGCCGGGAATTACGGCATGTGTGGACGGGCTTATGGGCCCCGATTTCTGTTCACATGGCCCAATGCGCGCATTTCGGTGATGGGTGGCGAACAGGCTGCGAGCGTGCTGGCGACCGTCAGGCGCGATAATATCGAAGCGGGCGGCGGCAAATGGTCGGAAGTCGAGGAAGAGGAATTCAAGCAGCCCCTGCGCGAGCAGTTCGAGCACAAAGGCAATCCTTATTACGCCACGGCTCGTCTTTGGGATGACGGCATCATTGCGCCGTCCGAAACCCGCCGCGTGCTCGCACTCGCATTTTCTGCAACTCTCAATGCGCCCGTGCCGGAAACCCGGTTCGGGGTGTTCAGGATGTGAGCTGCTGCGCCAGCAAGGGAAATCATGGGCACCTTTGAATTTAACGAGGAGGCAGCTCGCCGGCTCGAGATTCTCTATTCAACGCCGGACGTGCGTGGACAGCGGGAAGAGGCGCTGCGCCAGCTGAGACTCAGGGCTGGTGAGGCGGTCATCGATATCGGATGCGGACCGGGCTATCTGAGCGAAAGCATCAGTATGCAGGTGGTTGAATATATCCCAGACGCCGATCTTGGCATGCGCGAAATGGCGCGAGTTCTTAAGCCAGGCGGCCGTGCGTTGGCAGTGGCCACTGACTGGGACGCCCTCGTGTGTCATTCGGAAAATCCGCCGCGCATGCAACGGGTGCTGCAGCGTGGGAGCGGCATTGCACCGATCCACGTTTGCCGCGCGCAATCATTCCCCGCATGAGAGCTGCCGGGCTGTCGATCGCTGGCGTCAGCGGGTATCCGATCATCAAACGCTGCTCGCCGAGGACGTCTACAGCGACGGCCTTCTTCGGCTGATCGTCGACTTTGCGCGCAGACAAGAACTGATTGACCGAGCCGTGCTTGAGGCCTGGAGCGCCGAGCAGCACGCGTTGAGCGATGTGACGATGCGCGATTTCTTCTTGGCTCGAAAGCCGACCTAGCAACGGTTACCCATTCGCCGGCCAAGCATTCCACTGACCGTATCTCAGTTTACGAAGGGCTGGTTCGGGCCTGCTTTGACCATCCCGGTGTCGTGGACATAGCCAGCATCAGCGCTGCACCGGCTGCAAGCCTCGAATGTACGGAAGAGAGTCTTATATTGTTTCGTGCCACCGGCGGCGGTAATACCAGCCGCTCGCAATGCGAGGGCGAGCCTGCTGGCGACACGGGCTTTTGCCGCCGCCGGATTTTGAATTAGACAAATTCCAAAGTTATTTCCGTAGCTTGCAATGCTAGTCGTGCAATGACAGAGATGCGATTGCGCGTCTCCGCGCTTCGCGAAGCGAGAACGCTATATGCGTCACCGAATGATTGCTGTCCTTGTCGCGGCAATATTGCCTTTTGCCCCAGGCGCACAGGAAACACAGGCAGCCAAAGATGCTGCGAAAGAAGTCACTAAAGATTCGCCAAAAGCCTATTTGCCCGGACTCGAGCAGTTCATGAATGTGATCCTGATCGAGCATAACAAGCTCTGGTTTGCCGGACAGGCGCGCAACTGGCCACTCGCTGCATACGAGCTCGGGGAGATCAAGGAAGTTATGTCGGACGTGCAGGATCACATACCGACCTTCAAGAACCTGCCGCTCGCCGACATGCTCGACGCCGTCATTACCAAGGAAATCGCCGCGATCGAGAAGGCGATCGATGCAAAGGACTTCAAAACCTTTGCGGCGGGCTATGATCAACTCACCGCGGCATGCAATGCGTGTCACCAGGGTACTGAAAACGGCTTCATCGTCATCAAGCGCCCGACTCGGCCAGCCTTCACAAATCAGGACTACAGCCCGCGCAAATAGGAGCGGTCATCCGAGTATGGCTCCGACCGTAGCCTGCCGCATGAGTGCATGTTAAGGCGGGCCATGACCACCACGCACGACCTCAAGCAGCTGGCGCCGACAGGCAAATTGCGTGGGGGGGTCGTCACTGCGCCTGCCGCCTCTGCCTTTTTCGCAATCAGGGACGGCAAAGGCGAACTGAAGGGCGTCACAGTCGACCTGATCCGCAGCTTCTCCGTCGCACTGAAGCTGCCGCTTGCACTGCAGGTCTACGACAATTCCGGCCAGGTCACGGATGCCGTAGCCAAAGGCGAGTGCGACGTTGCTTTCATGCCGCAAGACGCCGAACGCGCGAAACGCGTCGACTTCGGACCGGTCTATATTTCATTGAAAGCACTTACCTGGTGCCGGCAGGGTCGACGATCAAAAGCATCGACGAGGTCAATCGTCCGGGTCGCCGGATCATTGCCATCTCCAACACCACGACGGCGCGCAGTGCGCGCCGCACGGCGCCAAGCGCCAACGTCGAGGAAGTCGCGAGCGTCGAGCAGATGACCGAGCTGGCCAAGCAAGGGCTAGGCGATGGGTTTGCCCTGTCACACGATTCTTTTGCGGGGTTGCTGCCAAAACTGCCCGGGGCGCGTGTGCTGCCGGGAACTTTCCAGCAGACCGGCATCGCGATCGCGGTGCCCAAGGGACGGCCCGTTGGGCTCAAGATCGCCAGCGAACTGCTCGAAGTTGCGAAAGCATCGGGAGTGGTGCGACGCGCCCTTGATGCCGCCGGATTCCCCGAGGCTTCGGTGGCGCCCTAAGTTTCAAAGCGTGATGATGACATTGCCAATGATCCCCCGCTCGACAGCTTCGTGCGCGACAACGGTATCCGCCAGCGGAAAAGTGGGCCGGGCTACCCGGTTGAGCAATCCGTTTCTGAGAGCATCGGTTACGGCCGCCACTGCGCGCTCGCGTTCGATCGAATCAAGTTCGTATACTAGGAAGAATTGGAGGTGCACAGAATTGACGAGACAAAACGCGGCGGGCAGGACCGCTTCTGGTCCTGTGCCATAGACGACGACGGTACCCTTTGGCCGCAGCACGCCCGGTATCAGTTTGGCGTTCGCGCTGAGATCCATCTCAATCACCGCATCGACGCCGCGTTTCCCGGTGATCTCCATCACACGATCACCGACATTCTCGCGCTTGTAGTCGATGGCGTGCTGTGCCCCGGCTTCCTGCGCGATCCCGGCTTTCTCGGGAGAGGATACGGTCGCGATAACCTTTGCGCCTCGCGCTGTTGCGAATTGAATGGCGTATTGGCTCACGGCGCCGGCGCCGCCCGCCACCAATAGCGTTTTATCCTTCGATGCATCTGCGAGAACGACAGCATGCATAGCGGTCATTGCGGGAATTCCCAGGCATGCACCTGCTTCAAATCCCACTTTTCCTGGCAATGGCACGGCCTGCTCGGACGGCAGCACGATGGATTGGGCCGCGGTGCCAAATGCGCGCTTCCATTGTCCATTCCAAATCCAAACCCTTTCGCCGATGCGGGACCTCGATACGCCGTCGCCGACTTCATCGATCACACCGGCGCCGTCGCTGTGCGGAATGACGCGTGGGAAAGCGATTTTGCGGGTAGTGCCCTGCCGTGACTTCACGTCGGACGGATTGACTCCCGAAGCGGCTAGCTTAACCCGCACCTCGTGAGGGCCGGGATCCGGCGTCTCAATCTCGCCGATCTGCAGCACTTCGCGGGCGGCGCCGTTGCGCTCGTAATAGACAGCTTGCATGGATTCTACCTCTCGATACCCGCAGGATAACATGACGAAGCCCTGGTCAGCTGACCCGAACCTCACATCCCATTGGACGTTATCCTTATCGGCGCGGGAGCGGGGCGAAATCGCGAGGTACGATATGAATTACCGTGTTTTTAGTGGCCCCAAAGGATCGGCGGATGTATCGCCAATCGAAAAATCGCAACTGTTGTTCAAAGAATTTGCCACTCTCGATGATGCGTTGTCCTGGGCGCGCCATCTGGAAAACACTGGGCGCGTGCCCCTGCTCATCGAAGGTGACGATGGGACGCGAATGAATCGGCGCGCCATTGCTGACGCGCTGGGAGTAGGTATGCGCGAGCAACTCGATAGGTAGGCGTGAGGGTCCGCTCAGCTGCTGGCTAGCCGGTTCCACTCCGCACGGGCCCGGGCCGTCAGGCGGTTCCAGTTATTGCTGACGATATCCCAGTTCACCATCGGGCGCTGCGCGCTCGCGGTGCTCGCGGACGTCTGTGCGGTATGCGAGTCATAGAGGTACGCCCCACCGACGGTGAGGGCTACGCCGAGGATAATTCCGATGAGGACGCGCATGATGAAACTCCGTTCCCGACCTGAAACGCAGCCGATTAGGTGCGGTTCCCATGCTTTTGGAGGTTCTAGCCGCTAATTGTGGCCGCAAACAAACCCGATTTTCGGCATCTCTTGGTTAACTTTGTACCGGCATCGAGCGTATGTTAACCTATTGAAATTACTTGCGTTCCAGCCCAAAAAACTTTGCCCGCAAATGAAATTTGCTGCTATATTGAAACAATGAGCAAACATTCAACAAAAGCTGCCGGGCGGTCGGCCAAGCCGGCAAGGCGAGCCACCAAGAAAGCCGCAAAGGGCGTCCGCACCGCGACAAAAAAAGCGTCAAAATCGGCTCGGCATCCGGTGGGTACGGCTACGCGGCCAGTGAGAACGGTTCTCAATCCGGCGAAGTCGGCCAACATGCCCCGCACGCCGAGTCCGCCGATGCAGCCGACCGCGACGGCCGAGATCCCCGTGCGATCGCACAAATATCGGGTCGGAGAGACCGTCTATTACACCTCGCCGACCTTTGGCCGTGCCGCTGCGACCGGAAGCTACATTGTCGTCAAGCTACTGCCTTCCGAAGGTGACGACTATCAGTACCGGATCAAAAGCTCCGGTGAAGCCTTCGAACGCGTTGCGAAAGAGAGTCAGCTCGATCGCGCCTGATCCGTGGGGCGGATATCCCGTCGCGATTTTGCCGTGGGCTTTCCCTACCATGCCTTGCACATTGCAGCTGCGGTGCCGCGGGGAGGGCGATCCATGCCGATTTATATCACTCAAGGGCGCTATACCCGCGAGGCGATTAAGGGGATGATCGTCAAGCCGGAAGACCGCGCGGATGCGGTTGCGCGATTACTTTCAAAAACGGGGGGACGCCTCTTGGGCTATTATGTGACGTTCGGCGAGTATGACTTCCTGACGATCGCCGAAGTCCCGAATGATGTTCAAATGGCCGCGGTCCTGCTGGCGGCGGGGAGCGGCGGCGGCGTTACCGACCTACGCACCACTGTCGCACTGACTTCAGTGGAAGCCAAGGGGGCCTTTGCTGCGGCGGGTGATCTTGCGCCAGGCTTCAAGTCAGCGGGAGGAACTTGAGGCTGCGAAGGAATAAAGACGAGAACCGCGACCTTGTAGTCGGCTAGAACAAGCTGTCCAAATGGGAGGATTTATGCGCGCATTTCTGCGTTTGGTTACATTCGCTTGTGCCGTTTTGCTGACTTGGCCGGTTGTGGCCCAGAATTATCCAAGCCGCCCGGTCAAATTTATTGTCCCTTTTGGGGCGGGTGGGCCCGCTGACGTCTTTGCCAGGGTTCTCGCCCAACACCTGTCCGAGGACACCAAGCAATCTTTCATCGTTGAGGACCGTCCTGGCGCCGGATCTGTCATCGGCACTGATGCTGTCGCCAAATCGGCGCCCGACGGCTACACGCTGCTGGTCATGTCAAATACGCACACGACCAACGAATCCTTGCTGCCGAACAAGCCGTTTCAGTTGATGCGCGACTTCGTTCCGATCGCCACCATCAATTATTCCGACCTGTTGATGGTTGTTCATCCGTCCGTTCCGGCCAAGACCGTCCAGGAATTCATCGATCTCGCAAAGAAGGACCCTGGCAAGCTTAACTATGCTTCTTCCGGTCCGGGGACGCCCTATCACATGGCTGGTGAATTGTTCAAAGCGATGACTCAGACCGACATTATCCATGTGCCGCACAAGGCTTCTGGCGATGCGCGAAACAGCGTCATCTCCGGCACCGTGCAGATGATGTTCGACGCGGTGACCACCATGTCGGAGTTGGCAAAGGCCGGGCAGGTCCGCGCGCTCGGTACGACCGGCCTCAAGCGTTCGGAACTCACTCCCGAGCTGCCCACAATCGCCGAGGTCGTCCCGGGATATGAGGCAACGATTTGGCTCGGCGTCATGGCCCCGAAAGGTACGCCCAAGGAACTCGTCGACTTTCTGAATGCCGGTATTAATAAAGTCATCAATAGGCCCGATGTAAAGGAAGCCTGGCTCAAGCAGGGCGCGATACCGCTGGTCAAGACGCCCGATGAGTTCGAAGCTTTCCTGCTCAAGGACATTGAGAAATGGGCAAATGTGGTAAAAGTGTCGGGAGCCAAGATCCAATAGTCGCGCGTTCATGCTAATCCTCGAAGGCGCATTGGTAAACGGGCTGCTTTCGTCATCGTTCGTGTTGCCGGCTCCTGTGGCCGGCGCACTGGCGGCGTTTTTTCTCGTGATGCTGGTCGTGGCGATTCGGCAGGCAACGCTTGGCAGTGTTTCGCGCCTGCTGCTCCCGCTGTCTCTGATCGTGCTTGGCGTGCTCGCGGTTATTGGCCTCCTTGACCGTTTTTCGACCAGCGAGCGCCTTGGTGAGCAACGGGCTCTTCTGCAACGGGATTCGCAGCTCACGATGAGCGCTGTTGCGTCAGGGTCGCCTCTGGCTTGCCTGGAAGGTCTGGCCGGCGAGCAGGTGGAAAATGCCTGCGAGCAAACTGTGTTCGCGGATGCGCAAAGCACCGCGAGGGCCGTTGCGTTCGTCACTGCGCGCCTGGTATTGCTTGCGGATGTTTTTGCAACGGCGCGCGGCGACGAGGAGTTTCTGGCTGCGTTTGCCACCGGACGCCGTGCCATTGAGCTCGATCGTTATGGCATTGCGGCTCACGTTCTTGCAGTGCGCGACGGCTGCACAACCGAGCGCTGTGCGGCCTTCACAATGTTTCGGGATACAGTTGCGTTGAAGGCCAATTTAAAGGTGAGCGCCTTTGATAACTACGTTGCCCGGTATGCACCCGTATGGGGCAAGGCCGAGCCTCCGGCGGATAAGCAGCCGCAGGCGTCAGTCAACGGCCCGGGCGAACAGCCCGCTCCTCATCCGGTCGACAGCCGCTATGATTTTCCTTCCGCCGCATCGATCCCGCCGGTCAGCATCATGAATGCCGAGCCTTCCGCGCCCAAAGACCACACCGGCACTGCTAGCGCCCAAACAGGTGAAAAGCCGGCCCCCCATCCGTCGGTACCGCCAAAACGTCCGCAAGCTCAGGCGGTGCCCCCGCCAGCGCGCTAGTATCGGGCCAACCGCCACTGGCCCGCATGTTCAAATCCGTCCTGATCGCCAATCGTGGCGAGATCGCCTGCCGCATTGCGCGCTCCGCAAGCCGTCTCGGCCTGCGCACCATTGCGGTTTATTCGGAGGCCGATGCTGGCGCGCTGCACGTTCGCCTCTGCGATGAGGCGTACGCAATTGGAGCTTCACCACCAACGCAAAGCTACCTTGCGATCGAAAAACTGATCGCGACAGCCAAGACGGCGCACGCGGAGTGCATCCATCCGGGTTATGGTTTTCTCTCGGAGAATGCCAACTTCGCCCAAGCCTGCTCCGACGCAGGCATTGTCTTTGTTGGCCCGCCAGTCCGAGCGATCCGCGCCATGGGGTTGAAGGATCGGGCCAAGGCGCTGATGCAAAAGGCAGGCATACCTGTCGTCCCAGGGTACCACGGCGATCGGCAGGAGCCGCAATTCCTCAAACAAAAGGCGTACGAGATCGGCTATCCGATTCTGATCAAGGCTGTCGCCGGCGGGGGAGGCAAGGGCATGCGGCGCGTTGATCGCCATGCCGATTTCGATGCGGCGTTAGAAGGTGCTCAGCGCGAAGCCAAGGCTGCCTTCGGCGATGCCCGTGTTCTCATCGAAAAATTCGTGGTTGGTCCGCGACACATCGAGATGCAAATTTTCGCCGACCGGCTCGGCAATACCATTCACCTCAACGAGCGCGACTGCTCGTTGCAGCGGCGACACCAGAAGGTGATTGAGGAGGCGCCGGCCCCGGGCATGACCCCTGGGTTACGCGCTGTCATGGGAGACGCTGGCGTCGCGGCGGCGAAAGCTGTTGCCTATGAGGGCGCCGGCACGGTCGAGTTTATTGTCGAAGGTGCAAACGGCCTCAGGCAAGGGGGTTTCTGGTTCATGGAAATGAACACCCGGCTGCAGGTGGAGCACCCTGTGACCGAAGCCGTGACGGGGATTGATCTGGTGGAATGGCAATTCCGGATCGCCAACGGCGAGAAACTGCCGCTTGCCCAGCACCAGGTGAAACTCGATGGGCATGCTGTGGAGGCGCGTCTCTATGCGGAGGATCCGGAACGTGGCTTCCTGCCATCAACCGGCCGTCTGATTGCGCTGCAGTTTCCGAAAGCCGACGACCTGCGCCTCGATACTGGGGTCGAAGCGGGCAGCGAGGTCACGCCGTTCTATGATCCCATGATCGCCAAGCTAATCGCACACGGAAAAACGCGCGAAGGGGCCCTTGATCGTCTGGCTGAGGCACTCGACGACACGATTGTGGTTGGCCCTCGCAATAATGCGGGCTTTTTGGCAGCGCTTTGCCGTGCTGCCGAATTCCGCAAAGGGCAATTCGACACCAGCTTCATTGACCGCAATGCGGCGGAACTTGGCGCCGTGGCGCAGGATGTTGACCGAGCCGCGGCCGCGCTTGGCGTGCAGCACTTGCTGACCCAACAGCAGCAGTCCCGGGCAGTGGCATCTGAGAATGAAGCGGGGGCGCTGTCATCGCCTTGGGACGAAAACGATGCCTTTCAGCTATCAGGCGAACGAAGGTTGCGGCTGCCGGTCCTTGTGGAAGGTGAGGAGGTGGTTGCGGAAGTGGGGTATAGCCCGCAAGGCCGAGCCATCTCCATCGACGGCACGACGCCTGCCCGCGATGGTTTTGTCGTAAGCGATCACAACGCGGTCTATGTCCTGCGCCATGGCCGTCAGACCAAGGTGACTTTGCACCCTACGCTCGACGAGGCTGGGGATCAGGATAAAAGCGGGCTTGTACGGGCGCCGATGCATGGCAAGGTACTTGGTGTCCTGGTGGAAATGGGCGCGCGGGTTTCGCGCGGCCAACGTGTCGCCATTATCGAGGCCATGAAGATGGAGCACACGCTTTTGGCTCCGTTTGATGGCATCGTTGCTGACATAGCCGTCGGACAGGATGCCCAGATTGCCGAAGGTGCGAAAATCATGCGCATTGAACCGGCGCACCCAGCGAAAGAATGACCGGACCTCGAATGTCGCTTCATCTCGTCAAACTATGTGTTGGGTGCGATTCAGTCTCCGATCTTGAGGATTGGATCAGCCAGAAACTGAAAGAAAAAAAACGGCGGGGACAGAAACCCGAACATGTCCATACGACCCGAATGGTCCCAAAACGGGCAGCCGAGCTTAAGAACGGTGGCTCTCTTTATTGGGTGATTCGTGGCCGGATCACCTGCCGTGAGCGCATCGTCGATATTCGCCCTTTTGCCGACAAGGACGGCATTGGCCGTTGCCGCGTCGTTCTTGACGGAAGGATCGTGCTGGTTGAGCCGCGCCCGCGCGCGGCCTTTCAGGGCTGGCGGTATCTTGAGGTGAGAGAGGCGCCACGAGACCTGTCCCATGCGGCCCCAGGTGCTTCCAGGATGCCGGAAACGATGCGCCGCGAATTGCAGGAACTGGGGCTGCTCTAGACGGCAATATTGTCGATCAATCGAGTCTTGCCCAGCTTGGCGGCAACCAGCAATCGCACGGGGCCATCTTTAGGCGAGGAAATTGGTGCGAGCGTGAGCGCGTGCCGCGCCTCAAGATAATCGAGCATAAATCCGGCCACATCGATCTCGATCCGGGCCACATTCAGGACGCGATCGACTATTTCGCCGTTTTTTATGCGGGTCGCGCAGCCTTTGAGCACGCGATAAAGCATCGGGGCCACCGTGCGTTCGGCGGCGGAAAGGTAGGCGTTGCGCGAGGAGAGTGCCAATCCATCGGGTTCGCGCACGGTCGGAACGCCGATTATCTTGACTGGGAGATCTAGATCCTTGGCCATCTGGGTTACAACGCGGAGCTGTTGATAGTCTTTTTGGCCGAAAAATGCCAAATCCGGCGAAACTTGAGTGAACAATTTGGCGACTACCATCGCGACGCCGCCAAAGAAATGCGGCCGAAATTCATCCTCGAGACCGGCTTTGGCAGGGCCTTCTGGAGCAATCCGCGTAGCAAAGCCGTCCGGATACATCGCCTCGACGGAGGGGGCCCAGACGAGATGGATCTTGACCTCGCGCAAAGCTTTGATGTCGGTTGCAAACCTCCGTGGATAACTGTCGAAATCTTCGTGCGGCGCAAACTGAGTCGGGTTTACGAAAATTGAAACGACAACATGTCTTGCCCGCCGTTGCGCTTCCTGCACCAGCGCCATGTGGCCGCGGTGCAACGCGCCCATTGTAGGTACCAGCGCGATGTGGTCACTGCTTCTGCGATACGGCTCTAGAGCGCGACGAAGCGAAGCGACCGTACGTACGACCTTCAGACGATTTGCCATAAATTTTTGCCTTGTCCACGAATTGTCGCAAATGCCGATTAACTCCTGCAAGCATGGGGGCGACGAATGTGGTGAACCAAATTCGACGCGCGCCGGGTTTAACTTGACTAGAGACCACTAATCTTTTGAGAATTGACGGCCGGAGGGGGGCGGCATGTTAATCCAGCCAATTCAGGAAACAGCTCAATCGGCGCATGTAGTCGTCCTCGGCAATGAGAAGGGTGGTTCGGGAAAATCAACTACTGCCTTGCAAATTGCGGTCGCGTTGCTGAAAGCCGGGCAGCGCGTTGCGACTATCGACCTTGATTCCCGTCAACAGAGCTTTACCCACTACATCGACAACCGCCGCGCCTGGGCGGAGCGCGCGCGGATTTCGCTTGAGATGCCTACGCACTACTGCATTGCGCGTGCCGAAGGGAATTCGCTGGAAGCGAACGAAACGCAGGAGTTCGCGAATTTTTCGGCGGCGATCAGCGCGATTGAACACAGCCATGACGTTGTTGTAATCGATACGCCCGGCTCCGATACTTATTTGATGCGCCTTGCGCATTCGATGGCGGACACGCTGGTCACGCCGCTCAATGACAGTTTCCTCGATTTCGACGTGCTTGCTACCCTGGATCCGACCGATTTCACCGTTACGGGTGAGAGCCACTATGCCGAAATGGTGCGTGAAGCGCGACGCCAAAGGCGGCTTGTTGACGGGCAGCTCACCGACTGGATTGTCGTGCGCAACCGTCTGTCTACGCTGACTTCGCGCAACAAGAAACTGGTGGGTGACGGCATCAGCGAGTTATCAAAACGCATGGGGTTCCGTACCGTGGAAGGCTTTGCGGAGCGCGTCGTCTATCGCGAGTTTTTCCCGCGAGGGCTGACGGCGCTGGATAATCTGGATGAAGAGACCATCGGCATGCGCCCGAATTTGTCGCATGTCACCGCACGGGAGGAAGTGATCGCCCTGCTGAACGCGCTTCACCTGCCGCTCTCGGAGAACGGCAGGCGGCGTGCCGCAGCCCGGGCAGAGTGGTACTCGGTCATGGACCAGCCGCTACAGGTTCACGACATTATTTCCTAGAACCTGGATTTCCTAGAACCTGGCCAGACTTGCATCTGAGAACCCATGTCGCCATCTCAGAAGGCGGCGTAGCAGCGCGCAGGTTCCGTGGTTTCAGTGTAGAATCTTCGACTATGAGTAAGGACTCGGAGCGAAGTCCGGCGCCGGTTTCGTCCAAACCGGAAATACAGGCGTTTATTGAACAATTGCGCGCGCTTGGCCCCTCCACGGCGCAAGGCAAGCGCGGCCGGCTTATTTTTGCGCTCGATGCCACCATGAGCCGGCAGCCGACGTGGGATACCGCATGCACGCTCCAGGCAGACATG
>DASXST010000177.1:0-4423 GCA_036505835.1 Pseudolabrys sp.
CGACTGGATTCACACCGCCTTCGCTCAGGGCGATGTCGTCCGCGGTTTTACGAAGTGGGACTACCAGCCCGGCAGCATTCACGGCGTGCCGGATTCGTTTGCGCGCGCCTACTCGATCATGATGAGCGAGCCGCAGGGCCCGGTGTACATGGTATACGACTCGGCGATGCAGGAAAGCCCGATGAAAGAGGAGATGGCGCTGCCGAAATATTCGATCAAAGTTCCGTCGCGCATGGCGCCCGAGCCGGGGGTCGTCGAACAAGCCGCCGACATGCTGATGGCCGCCGAGAATCCGCTGTTGTTGACGGAATACGCCGCGCGCATGCCCATCGGCTTTGACTCGACGGTGGAATTGGCCGAGACCGTCGCCGCTTCGGTTTACGATATCAACAAGCGCCTCGGTTTTCCGAACCGGCATCCGCTGAGCGTGAGCTTTCATGGCGACGCTTTCAAAGGCGTCGATGTGGTGGCGGCACTAGATGTCGTCGACTGGACGCGCGGCTCGCATAAACTCAACACCCAGACGCGCGAGATCAGCGTGGTGACGGCACCCGACTGCAAATGGATCGACATCGGCTTCGCCGATATCGAGATCAGCAAGTGGGCTACGGACTACAACAAGCACCACAATTGGGATCTCCGTGTGCTGGGTGACAGCGCGCTCTCGCTGCCGGCGCTCACTGCGGCCTGCCGCAAGCGCATCGACGGAAATAAAACGACGGCGTCGCGCGTCGAGGAACGCAAAAAAGCTATCGGCGAACGACACGCGCGCCAATGGCAAAAATGGCAGGATCAGGTGAAAGAAGAATGGAACCAGCGACCGATGACAGAGTCGCGCCTGGCCCACGAACTTTGGCAGGTGATCAAAGACGACGACTGGGTGCTCACTGCCAACACTCTCAAAGAATGGGTGCACAAAGTCTGGGACTTCGACAAACCGTATCGCCATGTCGGCCGGGAGCTCGGCACCGGCACGCAGATCGGCATTGCGATCGGCGTCGCTCTCGCGCACAAAGGGACGGGCCGGCTCGTCGTCGACCTTCAGCCGGACGGCGATCTAATGTTCGATCTCGGCGCGCTCTGGATGCCGATCAAATATCAGATTCCCATGCTGGTCGTGATGTATAATAATCGCGCCTATTACAACGACTGGGCGCACCAGATTCACATGGCGCATCAGCGCGGCACCGATCCCGCTCGTGCCTATATCGGGATGGATCTCGAAGGCCCGCCGCCCGACTTCGCGCACATCGCCAAAGGCATGGGCTGGTACGCCGAAGGGCCGATCGAAGACCCGGCGGAAATCGGCCCGGCAGTAAGCCGCGCTGTCGCGCAAGTAAAAGCCGGCAAACCCGCGCTTGTGGACGCCATCGTCTGGCGGCGCGGCGAAAACGCTTAGGAAAGAAAATTTAACCACAGAGAGCACAAAGGACACAAAGTAGGGGCGCGATAAATCGGGCGCCTGAAAATGAAAGAGACAGAAAGCAGAATTAACTAGCCGCGAACAACGCAAAGCACGCAAAACGTAGGGGGCGGGTTTTAAACCCGCCCTAAACTTTGAGATCTTTGTGTTCTTTGTGGTTAAAATCTTAAGGAGGAAAATTTCATGGCAAAGCCAGCACCAAAAGTAGAGACCATTAAGAAATCCGATCGACGGTGGCAGTCCGACGTCATCGTCGACATGATCAAGCGCTACGATTTCGAGTACATCGCGCTCAATCCGGGCGCGAGCTATCGCGGCCTGCACGATTCGCTGGTCAACTACGGTGAGAACGACCCGCCCATGCTGCTTTGCCAGCATGAAAAGATCGCCGTACAGATTTCCCATGGCTACGCTCGCGCCACGGGCAAACCGATGATCGCCATCGTGCATAACCTGGTCGGCCTGCTGCACGCGCCGATGGGCATTTACTATGCCTATCTCGATCGCGCGCCGGTCTTCATTATTGGGGCCACTGGACCGATGGCCGAGCCGAAGCGCCGTCCGTTCATCGACTGGATCCACACCGCCAATGGCCAGGGCGAAGCGATTCGTAATTTCGTCAAGTGGGATTACCAGCCGACGACGGTCGACGGCGTGCCCGGCGCGTTCGCGCGCGCCTACTCGGTGATGATGAGCGCGCGTCAGGGACCGGTCTATATGGTTTACGATGCCGGCTTGCAGGAAGCTCAATTGGATCACGATGTCGAGATGCCGCCGCCCGGCGCGATAAACGTACCAACCGCTCCTTCCGCCGATCCTGGCGCATTGGCGAAAGCCGCTGACAGTCTAGCCGGTGCCAATCGAGTCGCGATCATCGCCGACTTCGCCGCCCGCCCGCCGCATGGCTGGAATCATGTAGTCCAATTGGCGGAAACGTTGGGCGCTTCGGTGTGGGATGTCGGCTCGCGGCTCAACTTCCCGAGCGATCATCCACTCAACCTCACCATGGACCCCGACGGCTGCTACAAAGACGTCGACGTCGTGCTTACCCTCGACATCGCCGACTTCGAGAAGCCGACCCACGTGCGTGACATTGCCACGCGGACCGTTGTCAGCAAAGTCCAGCCGAATGCGACGTGGATCGACATCGGCTTCACCGACATCGAGATCAGCAAATGGTCGATGGACTACGCTCGACCGTTCTACGCGCAGCAGCGCATGACCGCCGATCCGGTCACCACAGCGCCGCAATTGACGAAGCTGCTCAAAGAACGCATCGCCAAAACTCCGGGCCTCGCCGAAAAGATCGCCAAGCGCAAAGAAGAAATCGGTAAACGCCACGCGGAAAATCGCGCAAAATGGCACAAGCAGGCGCAGGAGCACTGGGATTCCAAGCCGATGACAGTGCCGCGACTCGCGCTCGAAGTATGGGACACGATCAAAGGAGAAGACTGGGTGCTGACCGCAGGAGACTTGGGCAGCTGGGGCCACAAGCTTTGGAACTTCGACCGGCCCTATTGCCACGCCGGGCGGGAGCTCGGCACCGGTACGCAAATCGGTTTGTCATTGGGTGTTGCTCTAGCAAATAAAGGAACGGGGCGCCTCGTCGTCGATCTGCAACCGGACGGCGATCTCATGTTCGACGCCGGCGCGCTCTGGGTCGCGGCGAAATACCAGATCCCGATGCTTGTCGTGATGTTCAACAATCGCGCCTACTACAATGACTGGAACCATCAGCTGGTTCTCGCCAGAACCCGCGGCACCGACCCTAACCGCGCGCATATCGGCATGGATCTCTATGGTCCGGATCCCGATTTCGCCGGCCTCGCGAAATCGATGGGCTGGTACAGCGAAGGCCCGTTTGAAAACGCCGACGATCTCAAACCAGCGCTCAAGCGCGCCATCGAACAGGTCAAGCAAGGCAAGCCCGCCCTCATCGACGCCGTCTGTGATCGCCGAAACCACGGATAATTACTCATTCCCCGCGCCGCATTACGGCGCGGGGAAGTTCTATCAAGAATGCGCGAGTCGCTACGCAAATTTGCGCCGTCCCCACGCATCTTAAAGACCAGCAAATTGAATAATCCTGGACAAGATCGACAGCTTCAGCGCATCTGAAAGATTTCTTTCCACAGCTTCTCATATTTTGGGAATTCCTTAATGTCATCGATGGTGAGCATGTAAGGCGCCGCGGGCCGGACCCTCTCCAGCGGCTCCACGTTCGGATGCGCCGGCGTTTCTCCCCCTTGAGCCCAGGCTCGCTGGCCTTCTTCGCTAATCGCCCAACGCGCCCAAAGCAAGCCCGCGTTCGGGTGCGGCGCTCCTCGCAGGACGGACACGGCGCCACCGATTTCACCGACGCCCTCGGTCAGCATCGACTGTATCGGCGCGCCTTTTTTCATGCGCGGCGGAAAATGGTGCGAATAGCAGGTGAAGCAGACAGGGCGTTGACCCGCTACCAGGAACTCCACCAGCTGAGAATGTCCCTTGTGAAACTCGACCTGGGTAGCGGCAATTCTTTTGAATAAATCGACTGCCTTCTCATCACTGTTGTATTTGCGCTTGGCGAATCCGATCAACATTTGAAAATCGCGCGCCTCGCCCATTAGAGTGTCTTTCCATTTCGGGTTGGCAAGGTCCTCGAAACTTTTGGGCTCGTCCCCTTTTTTTACCAGATTCGTATTCCATCCGGCGATATAAAATTGCGTATCGGTGGCTACCCAGAATTCGCTTTTCATGTTTGCCGGAAAGACCGCCGCTTCCGGCAAAGCCAATGGCGCGAGTAATTTTTGGTCGGTGATCTGCGCCATGTAAGCCAGCGATCCGCCGAACACGTCCGCGAGCACCCGGCCACCGCGCGCCTCCGCAAGTACACGCGCCAGCAGTTGATCCGGAGTCCCATCGATGTGGTTTACCGTCACGCCGGGAAATCTCTTCATGAATGCCGGCGGAATCACCTCCATGGCCCGATTAGAAAGAGGAGCGTACACCGTGATCTGT
>DASXST010000178.1:0-27138 GCA_036505835.1 Pseudolabrys sp.
TTCGCGCCCGGGAAATCGTGCTCGAAGCGGAGGATGTTGTCGACTTCCGCGCCGCGCCAGCCGTAGATCGACTGGTCGTCGTCGCCCACGCAGCAGATGTTTTTGGGCTGTCTCCCCTCTGTAATTCCGGGGCGCGCTGAAAGCGCGAACCCGGAATCCAGACGCTCTGCCGTGTCGCTGGATTCCGGATCCGCCGCTTCGCGGCGTTCCGGAATGACGGCAGTGGTACTTGCGTTCGTTTGCGCCAGCAACTTCAGCCACAGATACTGCGCGACGTTCGTGTCCTGATATTCGTCGACAAGAATGAACTTGAATCGATCCTGGAATGAGCGGAGCACATCCGCGTTCTGGCGAAACAGCCTGATGTTCTCGAGCAGCAGATCGCCGAAGTCGACCGCGTTAAGCGTCTTTAATCGCTCCTGATAGGCAATGTAGAGCTTCTTGCCCTTGCCGTTGGCGAAGCTGGCAGCTTCGCCGGACGGGACCTGTTCCGGCGTGAGCCCGCGGTTCTTCCAGCCGTCGATCAGCATGGCAAGCACCCGCGCCGGCCAGCGCTTTTCGTCGAGCTTCTCGGCTTCCAGGATCATCTTGATCACGCGGATCTGGTCGTCGACGTCGAGGATCGTGAAATTGCTTTTCAGCCCGACCAGCTCGGCGTGACGCCTGAGAATCTTCACGCCGATCGAGTGGAAGGTGCCGAGCCACGGCATGCCTTCGACGATCTGTCCGACCATCTGGCCGACGCGTTCTTTCATCTCTCGCGCGGCCTTGTTGGTGAAGGTGACGGCGAGGATCTGGCTCGGGTAGGCGCGGCCAAGATTCAGAATGTGCGCGATGCGCGTGGTCAGCACGCGGGTTTTTCCGGTTCCGGCGCCGGCAAGCACCAGCACTGGCCCGTCCAGCGTCTCCACCGCCTGCCGCTGCTCCGGATTGAGTTCGACAAGATAAGGCGCAGCTCGCGCCCCGAGAGCGCGCGCGGCGATGCCGCCCGCAGCGGGCTGCGGGCTCAACGGAGTAGGGTCGTTACGTTTCGGCTCGGCCATGTTGTCCGATAGGGCGGCTCGCACGGCCGCTGGAATGATTCTTTCAATAGCAAAGATGGCACTCATAGGTGCCATTTTCGAGGCCCGATGCGCCCTTGTCGGCCTCGTATGCCGGCTTTAGCGTCGTTTTTCCAACGCAATTCATGCAGCGTAAGGGGGAGTTCCGTGCGACTGAAAGATAAGGTGGCGCTGGTTACCGGCGGTGGCCGCGGCATCGGCCGCGATATCGTACTGGCCTATGCGCGCGAAGGCGCCCACGTCGTCGTCAACGATGTCGATCCCGCCACCGCGGACGCAACGGCGAAAGACGCGGCGGCGCTCGGCAGCAAAAGCCTTCCGGTGGTCGCCGACATCGCCAAGTCCGCCGACATCAACCGGCTCGTCGAAACCATCATGAAAGAGCGCGGACGCATCGATATTGTCGTCAATAATGCATGAAGATCGTTCCCGGAAAACTGGAAGCATTGCCGGAAACAGCCTGGGACACGACGATGAATATCGGCCTGAAGGGCGCCTTCCTCGTCAGCCAGGCGGCTGCGAAACATATGATGGCGCAGAAGTCCGGCGCCATCGTCAATATTGCATCGATCGCGGGGCTTTTTCCCTACAACTGGGCCGGTGCGTATAGCGTGGTGAAGGCGGGCCTGATCATGCTGACCAAATTGCAAGCGATGGAGTGGGCGCCTTACGGCATTCGCGCCAATGCAATCACGCCCGGCTATATCCGCACGCCCGGCACCGAGGCGATGTACGCCGATCCGGAAATCTACGAAGGCAGGCGCAAGGGCGTGCCGATGGGCCGGGTCGGATCCGGCGAGGACGTCGCCGGTCCCGCTGTCTTCCTGGCATCCGACGAATCCCGTTACACAACCGGAAGCGTCCTCGGCGCCGACGGCGGCCAGGCAGTCGGTTATTTTCTCAGCGTGCCGGGACGACGCTTTTCCGGCGGGAGGATCGATTGATTACATGTCGTCATGCCCGCGCTTGGCGCGGGCATCCACGTCTTTCGGAAAGCAAGACGTGGATGGCCGGGACGAGCCCGGCCATGACTATGTAAAGCGCAGACTCAATCCACTCTTGGAATTGTCGCGTGGATACCGAAGTCATCATCGTCGGCGCCGGCCCCGTCGGACTGACCCTTGCCATCGATCTCGGCCGCCGCGGCGTGCGGTGCATTCTGATTGAGCAGAAAGATGCGCCGCAATTCCTTCCAAAAATGGAGCGTTGCAACGCCCGCACGATGGAAATTTATCGCCGCATGGCGCTGGCACAAAAAATCCGCGATGCCGGTTTTCCGCGCAATGCGCCGATGGACGTATTCATCGTCACGTCACTGGTCGAGCCGCCGCTTCTCCACTTGCCGTACCCTTCGGTTGCGCAGGCACAGGCGGAAATCGCCGCGTGCACCGACGGCTCGATGCCGCTCGAACCGTATCAGCTCATTTCGCAATATACGCTCGAGCCACTGCTCAAGTCGGTGGCAGGGCGCTTGCCGAGTGTCGATGTCCGCTACGGGTGCGAATTCGTCTCGTTCGAACAGGACCACGCCGGCGTGCGCGCGAAAGTTACCCGCGACGGCACCGGATCGGAACTGAGCGCGCAATATCTCGTCGGCTGTGACGGCGGATCGAGCAGCGTGCGACGCCAGCTCGGCATCAAGCTTCAGGGCGAGGCCAACCTGTTGCAGCTGCGACAGGCGCTTTATCGTTGTGACGATCTGTTCGAGCGCATTCCGATCGGGCAAGGGCGGCACTATCACGTGGCTGACGATCGCTCAACTTTTTTGATCGTGCAGGATTCCACGCGTCATTTCACGCTGCATTCGGTGGTGGATCGCGACGACGAGATGAAGCTCATGTTCGAGCAAGCCGTCGCCATGCCGGTGAAATACGAGATGCTGTCTTGCCAGCCGTGGCGGCAAAATCTGTTGCTGGCCGATGGCTACGGCCGCGGCCGGGTATTTCTCGCAGGCGACGCGGTGCATCTGGTGATCCCGACCGGCGGGCTCGGGATGAACAGCGGCGTGGGCGATGCCATCGATCTGTCGTGGAAGCTTGCGGCGACGCTGAAAGGGTGGGGCGGGCCAGGCCTTCTCGCATCTTATGAGATCGAGCGGCGTCAGGTGGGGGAGCGCAACGTCGAGGCCTCACGCCAGGCTTCGCGCGGCCGCCGCACCTGGCGTGCCGCCTATAGGCCGAACATTCGCGATAAGACTCCCGCAGGCGCCGATACGCGCGCGAACCTCGCTCGCATCGCCGATGTCGAGCAGCGCAAGAGCAATGAGATGATCGGGGCCGAGCTTGGCTACCGGTATGCCGATTCGCCCATCATCTGGCCGGAAGCGGGTGATCCTCCCGAGCCCGATTTCATGAAATATGTGCCGACAAGCTGGCCGGGCGCGCGCCTGCCGCATGTGTGGCTGGCCGATGGGACGGCGCTGCACGACCGGATCGGTGACGGCTACACGCTTTTGCGCCTTGCGGGTACGCAAACGGACAGCGCGGCGCTTGCTCGGAGCTTTGCATCACGTGGCGCGCCATTCACGGTCCTCGACATCGCCGAGGCCCGCCCGCGCGACATTTATGGTCACGACCTGCTGTTGCTGCGGCCTGATCTGCACGTGGTCTGGCGCGGCAATCAACTGCCGGATGACCCGGCCAAATTGGCCACAGTCGCGACTGGACACTAGGCCATTCGTCCGTTTGTTGCGTCAGCGCGGCGGGATCTGGATCAGATCGTTGAGTTGGGCCTTGGTGAGTTCCGTTGCGGTGAACTTCAATGTAACCGCGTCCTTCACAATGGTATCGAGACCTGTGATCTTGTCGGGCTCAACCGCAGCGCGCGGAAAAAACTCATCGCGCGTGCGCTTGGCTTTCGCCTCGCTGATGTTGAGCCAGTCAGCATAGATCTTCAAGGCGTTCGGATCCGTGTACATGTAGTTGACGGTCTCGCGGTAGGCTTTCATGTAGCGGTCGACCACATCCATGTGCGCGTTCAGGTAGTTGGCATTGACGATGTTGAGCCGCACCGTTTGACCCCTGAAGACTTCAGCGTCGTTGCCGGTCGCGACTATTCGGATTTCTTTCTGATCGAGTTGATCAAGTCCGAACGGCGGAGCTGCCCAGCCGACGTCGATCTGTCCCGACATCACCGCCGTCAGGTTTGCAGCCGGACCTCCCATCGCGGTCGGCTTGGCCTTGAGCTGATATTGCTTCATGAAGGCCGTGACGATGCCATGGGTCGAGGATCCATTGGTCGAGTAGGCGATAATCTTGTCGTCGGTGTCCTTCAGCGCTTTGATCGGGGAATCCGCCTTCACATACCAATAAAGGTCCTTGGCGCCGGTCGTTTCGGCGCCGATCACGCGCACGGGCGCACCTTTCGAATAGGCGCTGAGAACGCCCATGACGCCGGCCGCGATGCCGAGGTCTACGCTGCCGGAAATGACCGCCTGTTGCGTTTCGCCGGCGCCTTGGGTGTATACGATTTCGAGCTCAAGGCCGTGCTTCTTGAAGATCCCGGCGCGCTGGCCGATTTCCGACACCGAGGTATCCCAATTGCCGCGTTGGCCGATCGCAAGTTTCACTTTGTCCTGGGCTGATGCATTCGAAGCCGCAAAAAACGTCAAGACCGCCAATACGCCGGCGAGCGTCGTTTTCCTCATCGCGAATCCTCCCTGGAATTTACCGTCTATTTGGCGGCTTGTGGTTCTTTGCCGGCGCGCTGGAGCGGGGCTTCGCTGCCTCCACCGAGGCTGCGCCAGTTCGTCGTCTTCGGAACGATGCCTTCATATGAGCTGATGGTTGCGTGCGCCACGTGCGGTTCGGTGGTGCCGATCGCACCGGCGCCGTCGCGCATATTACGAGCCGCTTCGACCATGAGTCGGCGGAACGCGACCACTGCCACGTCACTGGCACCGACACGCTCCCTGGAGCGGTCGCCGATCGGGCCCATCGACTCCCACATGGTGATGTCCTGGTTCGGTATGCCGCTGATGCCGGTGAAATTGCCCTGCTTCATCGCGCCGCGATCCTGAAGATAGAGATTATCCCGCGTGCGCACGCTGGTGAAATTGCGGTCGACGTCGACGCCCCATTGCAGCACGTTGAACCTGCGCCACGCCTCGGCATCTATGCCCGGTTTGTCCAGACCGTTCCAGGCAATGAAGTAAAAGATCGTGTTGTAGTCGTCTTCCGGGGTTAGCAACGTCGCGACATTGTGCACGTTGTTGGGCGGGATCAGCGCGGTGAAAGGCGCAATGTAGACAGTCGTGCGGATATAGTCGTGGGTTGCTTCATTCATGATCGGGCGACGGATCGCTGCATAACGGAAGCCGTAGCTGGTGCGCTCGATCTGGAAGCGCGGCGCCTTGTCGGTCGACGGGCGCAGCCAGTTTGCTTCCGTTGCCTTTGCGCTATCGATCTGCGCCGGCACCATGTCGGACGAATGCAGGCTGGAAGAATGCGCTGAATCGATCTGCCCTTCGAGAATCTGCGCCCAGTTGCAGCGCACCCGCACTTTGGTCGAGCTGACGCGCACATCGGCGGTGGGCGCGAATGCCGGAGGCTCGAATTCGCGCATCTCGTCCGGCGGGCCCATGTAGGTCCAAACAAACCCACCCGCCTCGCGCGTCGGATAGGCCTTGTGCTTGACCCGCTCCGGAATGAGGCTGTTGGGCGGTTCGGATGCCATCTCGACGACGTTGCCGTCCACGTCAAATTTCCAGCCGTGATAGAGGCAGCGCAGCCCGCATTCCTCGTTGCGCGCGAAAACAAGGGATGCGCGCCGATGCGAGCAATATTCGTCGAGCACCCCGACGCGGCCCTTGCTGTCGCGGAATACGACAAGATCCTCGCCGAGGAGTTTGACCTTGATCGGCGCGCCATCAGGCTGCGCGATTTCTTCCGACAGGCAGGCCGCAATCCAGTGGCGCCGCATGATCTGGCCCATCGGCGCATCGCCCTCCACTCTGCACAGCAGATCGTTTTCCTCGGCTGTCATCATGGCTGCGCCTCCTCGTCGGGCGCGACCTTCAGATTTCTGTCGCGCGTCCTTTCTTAGATATCTAAGATAAAACCAGTGAGGGACCTTGTCGATGGCCGGCGCAAGCGAACGTAGACTCCGTCTCGGCGTAGCCGGTCTCGGCCGCGCATTTAGCGTGATGCTGCCGACCTTTATTGCCGACCCACGGGTCACGCTGGTCGCGGGAACCGATCTCCGACCGGAAGCGCGGCGTCAGTTTGCCGCGGACTTTGCCGCCAAGAGCTACCCGACCGTCGATGAGCTGTGTGCTGATCCGGCAGTCGAGGCGGTTTACGTGGCGACCCCGCACCAGCACCACGTCCAACATGCTGCGCTCGCGGCCCGGCACGGCAAACACCTGCTGATCGAAAAGCCAATGGCCCTCTCGGTCGATGAATGCCGCACAATCATGGACGCCGCGCGCCGCTCCAGCGTGCACGTGGTTGTCGGCCATAGTCATTCCTTCGATGCGCCCATTCAGCGACTGCGCGATCTCATAGCGAGTGGCGATTTTGGCCGCGTCCGCATGATCAACGCCATCAACTACACGGACTACCTTTACCGATCGCGTCGCCCGGAAGAACTCGACACAGCCCAGGGCGGCGGAGCCGTGTTCAATCAGGCGGCGCACCAGGTCGATATCGTGCGCCTGATCGGGGGCGGCCGAGTCGAAACGGTGCGCGCGATCACCGGCTCGTGGGACTCACGGCGCGCAACCGAGGGCGCCTACGCCGCGCTGCTCACGTTCGAGAATGGCGCGTTCGCCTCTCTCACCTACAATGGTTACGGCCATTTCGATTCCGATGAATTTCAGGGCTGGATTGGAGAGATGGGCGAGACGAAAACGCCGTATGCGAAGTGTCGACGCCGTTTCGAGACTGCCGGCGATGAAATCGCTTTCAAGAATGCGCACAACTATGGCGGTGCAGATTTCAAATCTCCCGCAGGCCAGGCCGTTGCGCATCAGAATTTTGGAACGTTGCTGGTGAGCTGCGAAGGCGCGGATCTGCGCGCGCTGCCGAACGGCATCATGATTTATCAGGATGGCTCCGCTCGGCTCGATGCGCTGCCTCCGCCCCTGGTGCCGCGCGCCGGAGTCATCGATGAGCTATATCAGGCGATTGTAGACGGCAAAGCGCCTCTTCACGACGGCGTCTGGGCAACCGCGACGGTGGAAGTGCTGCTGGCAATGCTGCGTTCCGCACGCGAAGGCTCGGATGTGCGCCTCACTCATCAGGGCGCTTTATCATGACGCCTCCCCAGCCCAGCACGCAATCGATCCTGCGGCATTGGCGGGAAGCTGTGCCGGATGATCGGCTCGCGCATCTGGTCAAGGACGCAACACGCGCGCTCGTGCGCGCATTGCAGATGCGGCTTGCCAAGCACGCTGTTTCGTTCGGACATTGGACATTCCTGCGCATCCTCTGGGAAGCCGACGGGATTACTCAGCGCGAATTGAGCGAGCAAGCCGGGGTCATGGAGCCAACGACATTCTCGGCATTGAAGGCGATGGAGCGGCTCGGCTACGTCGTGCGCCGCCGGCGCGGCGGGGACCGCAAGAAAGTATACGTCTTCCTCACGCCGAAAGGCCGGGCACTGCGAGACAAGCTGGTGCCGCTCGCCGAGGAGGTCAATCGCATCGCGGTGCGCGGCGTGCGTGCTGCTGACATTGCAACGACGCGTGCACTTCTGTTCGCAATCATCGCAAATCTGGCGCGGGACGAGCAGGCCGTCGACATGCGCATGCCGTCAACCCGCGAATTGGCGCGACTGAAAGCGCGGAACCGCAATTGACTTTGAATGAAGGATTCGAACCGTTCGCATGCCGAGAAAAATTGCTAGCGCTTGCCTGCGGCGACAACGAGATCGTGCGCCCCTTGATAACCGGCAAGGTCAATGTCGACGGCGTCAATCTGACAATAGTCACCGACATGGATTCAGCCACGCGGCATTGGCGTTTCCTGAACAACAAGGAATTCGATGTCGCGGAGGTATCGAGCTCGTCCTATCTCGCCGCGCGCGATAACGGCATGCCGTTCCGGGCCATACCGGTTTTCCCGCATCGCCGGTTTCGCCATGGCTTCATGTTCATCAACACCTCGAAGGGCATCGCAAGGCCCGCTGACCTGCGCGGCCGCAGGATCGCCGTCAAGACGATGATGACTACCGCCGTGCTGTGGATGCGCGGCATCCTGCAGCATGAATACGGCGTGCCGCTGAACAGCATCGAGTGGATCGCTGAAATCGAAGACGACATCAAGGTCACGTTGCCGGAAGACATCAAGTATTCCTGCCTGCCGAACGAGAAATCGGTCGAGACGATGCTGGCTGAAGGCGAGCTCGATGCCGTTTTTCATTCCGATTTCATCAAGCCATTTCTGGCCCAGGACCCGCGCGTGGCGCGGCTTTTTCCCGATCACAAGGCCGAAGAGATCGCCTATTTCAAACGAACCGGGATCTTTCCGATCATGCATATGCTCGGGCTTCGTCAGGAGCTGACGGACAAATATCCGTGGCTCGCGGTGAATCTCTTCAAGGCCTTCAACGAAGCAAAAAATATCGCAATAAAGCGCATGGTGGACCCGCGCATCGTGCCGCTCGCCTGGTATCGCGATGCGTGGGAGGAGCAGGAGCGCATCCTTGGCCCGGATCCATGGCAGTACGGGCTCACCGACAGCAACCGAAAGGTCCTGGAAACCCTGATCGGCTACTCGCACGAGCAGGGCCTGATCGGAAAGCGGCCCAGACTCGAGGATCTGTTCCTCAGTGTCGATCAGGGCCGCAAGCGCGGCGGGGAATTTCGGATTTAGGATTGCTTGATGTCATGGCCGGGCTTGTCCCGCCTGCGGGCCGAAGCCGTCGTATAACTGGTTACGCCACCGAACCCTTCGGCGGGCGAAGGCCCGGCCATCCACGTCTTGCTAGCTGACATGCTGAAGGGACGACGTGGATGCCCGCGACAAGCGCGGGCATGACGGCTGAGAGGGCAGTGCGTTTCTAAGCGTCATGGCCGGGCTTGTCCCGGCCATCCACGTCTTGCTTTACTAACTGTCATAAAGACGTGGATGCCAGGCCCAAGGCCGGGCATGACAAACCAGAACGACTGGAGGATTCATGTTCGCGTCACCAAGAATGCAAACAATATTGACGCTTGCATTCGTGCTGCTGTGCAGCCTCACCGGCGCCCGCGCGCAGGAAAAAGTCTGGAAGCACGGTATCCTCGAAGCCAAGAGCGATGCGGGCTTTATCGCGATGGTCGACAAGGGCGGCTTTGCCGCGAAGCGAGGACTGAAAGTCGAGCTACTGCAGATAAAAGCCGGCGCGACTCTGATGAAAGCGCTGATTTCGGGCGAGATCGACAGCGTTGACATGGGCGCGGCGGAATCGATCGTCGCCGGCATTCGCGGGACGGGAGTGAAAATTGTCGGCTGTACTTGGCCGGGCGTACCGCAGGTCGTTCTGGCCAAAGCGGAGATCAGGACGCTGGCCGATCTCAAAGGGAAAACAGTTGCCATTTCTTCGCCCGGATCGCTGCCTGACCTGCTGTTTCGCGGCATGCTGGACGCGGCAAACGTTCCCTTTGCCGACGTGAAGCTGGCTACCCAGGGGGCCGATCTCGATCGCTACAAATCGCTGCTTGCCGGAATTACCGACGCCGCCGTGGTATCGAATGAATTCGAAGCCGTGATGCCGTCCAACATCAGGGTGCTCGCCAAGGGCGGCAGCGCGGTGCCCAAATTCATCCGGTTGTGCGTGGCGACCAGCAGCAAGGTCCTCGCAGAGCGTCGGGACGATCTGGTCAAGTTCGTAGCGGCGGAAATGGATGCCTATAAATACGCTGCCACGCATCGTGACGAGACTGTCAAGATCGCTCATGAAATGACCAACGCCAAGCCCGACGACACGCGCGCGGAATTCATCTACGACCAGGCGATCCGCGAAAAGCAGATTGATCCGTCGCTGGCTATTCCGATTGACCGCGTCGATTGGATGCAGGAATTGTTCGTCAAGGCCGGCGTCGTGCCGAAGGCCGTGCCGACGGCCTCGCTCGTCGACGCCAGCGTGCGCGATGATGCGGAAAAACTCGCCGGACGATAATTGCACCTTCCGCGTTCGTTCCGGCTAGGCGGGACCCAGCGCAAGTTCGGACGTTTAATTGAAGTTCTAGTTTCCCGTTTTCGTGGGAATGAACGAAGATCAGTCTGTCCGCTAATCTTTCTTCGGCATCGCGATGCGCCGGCCTGCCGCTTCCGGACGCGGCAATTGCGAGTGCGCCGCTTTCATCCGCGCGAGTGAGCGCATGATCGCGGCTGGAAACGGCGCCACTTTCTTTGCCCTCATGTCAACATGCAATGTCATGTTCTCGGAGGTGGCTGAAACCCATCCCTCGGTCGCGTGAAACAATTGCTCGAAATAATGCATGCGCTTTGAATCAAACGCGAGCAGCTGGAATGTCACGCGCACCGGATCGCCTTGATGAAGCTCCCGTACGTACCTTACGTGGATCTCGGCGGTGAAAGTCGAGTGCCTGTGATTTTTCAGATACTCCGCGCCAATGCCGATCAGCTCGTAAACTTCATCGACGGCCCGATCGAACAACACGTTGTAGTAGGCCATGTTGAGGTGGCCGTTGTAGTCGATCCATTGCGGCTCGACCCGCATGAGCGACGAGACAAACGGGGCAAAGAAGACCGGTTCGAGATCGATGCGGTCAAGCATGGAGCGCATCCTGGCTAAGCGGACGCCGTGCTTCGTTCATTCCCGCGAAAGCAGCGCTTTCGCGCCGTGGCCGTTCAGCCGTTTGCTTTCCCGTGGTCATGCGCCGATCGGATATATCGCCTTTTTACCGCTCAACACCCGCGCGACGTCACTCGCGCATTTTGTCTGCAATTCATCGAGTGCTTCGATCGAATAGAAAGCAGTGTGCGGAGAGATGACGACATTGTCGCGGCCAAGCAGCGGCGAATCCTTTGCAAGCGGTTCCGTTGCCACCACATCGAGTCCGGCGCCACCGACTTGTCCGGACTCCAGCGCAGCCACCAGTGCCTGTTCATCGATGAGAGGCCCGCGCGCCGTATTCACGATGTAGGCACCTTTCTTAAGCTTGGCGAAAGCCGCGGCATTCATCATGCCACGCGTCTCCGGGAGCAAGGGCGCGTGCAATGAAACATAGTCGGAGGTCTCCAGCAGTGCGTCGAAGTCCACGCTTTCAACCCCGGCATTCTTAAACGCTTCCGGTTTGGCGAACGGGTCGTAAGCAATCACCTTCATCCCGAATGCCTGCGCCTTGGGTGCGACCAGGCGGGGGATATGGCCGAAGCCGACCAGGCCGAGCACGGTTCCTTCGATGCGCCGGATCGGGACGACTGCTGGCATTTCCCAGCGGCCGCTCTGCACCAGCTTGTTGGAAAACGGGATTTTTCGAATCAGCGCCAGCAGGAGAGCCATGGCATGGTCGGACACTTCCCGGATGCAGTAGTCGGGGACGTAGTTGACCGCGATTCCCTTTTCCTTGGCTGTCACCAGGTCAATATTGTCAACGCCAAGCCCGAAGCGGCCGATCGCTTTGCAGCGGGTCAGTTGCATGAGCACCTCGCGGGTGAGCTTTGCGTAGGTGACAAGAACCGCATCCGCGTCCTTCGCGACCGCGAGAATGTCGTCGGCGTTGACGCTTTTTGACATCCGGAAGGTCGGATTGAGGTGCGACAGCGCCTGCTTGGCCGGATCGAGCGAGGGGAAAACACTGTCGGTTACAGCAATGACGGGGCCGGCCATCACAAACTCCGGGATCATGAGAAGGCGGGCGAAGCTACGACAGCAGTGCTCATCCGTCCATTGGTAAGGGCTCAGCCGCCCACGATTTCAAAGGCTTAGCGCATTAACCAAAAATTAACTCGCCCGCCCGCCGCAGCCGTATTGAACTATCCTGAAAAAAAACGTCGGAGGCGGCGGAATGCTTGGCACAGTGGCTCGAGGCACCTACGTGCTTGTTCTCGCGGCGATGATCGTCGCCTGGGTCTTTTCGCTCAACAAAGCTCCCGGCGAGCCACAATCCAATCAGGCAATTTGGTACATTCATTCCTGACGGTTCAATTTGTGCGCCGTCTAAGCAAGGACTACTGCACTGACGACCGTTTGAGTACGCGTCGTTACGCCCGGAGGAAACCCTCGACCTCCTGAAGAAATTTGGTCCACGCCGGCTCTCCCTCGAGCAATACGTGATTGTCGCTTTCCAAGGTCACTAGACGTGCGTTCGGAATTGAAGCTGCCAGCAAGCGCCCTTGCTCGAGCGGGACGACGTTATCGTGCCGGGCATGCAGCACCAGCGTCGGCACCTGAATTTTGGGCAGTAAATGAGCGACATCGATGTCGTGCCAGGCCATGCGGATGCGAATGGCTTTTTCGGCAGTCGTTGTCATGCGCTGCAGGTCCGCAAACCATTTATTCTGTTCCGGCGTCCCGTTGGGAAGGAACAGTGCGCTGAACGCGCGCATGAAAGCCGAGTGCTCATCGCCCCAGCCGTGTTGCATGAGGGACAGAAAAAGATTCGCCTTTTCGATCTCATCGGGCGAGCCACGCTTGTGGCGGCCTTGCGCATAGCCACCGTAGAGGATCAGCTTTGTGACCCTTTCCGGATGGGCTGCGGCGTAGTGAACGGCGACGGCTGCGCCTTGCGAGATCCCCAGAATGGCAAACCGGTCTGCCTTGACCGCTTTGACAACGGATTCAAAATCGCGCGCGAAACCGTCGAAGGAAAATTCCGTGACCTCGCGGTCCGACAAACCGGTGCCGCGGGTATCGTAGCGGATGAGACGGTTTCTCTCGGCAAGGCGCTGGAGCAGCGGCGCCCACACCGGACTTTCCCAATCGTATTCAAGGTGCGTGAGCCAATTGGCGGCCTTGATGAGAGCAGGACCGTTCCCAACGGTGGCGTATGCGATGTTAATGTTGTCGGCAGAGCGGCAAAATGAGATCTCTTGTTTGTGCGCGAGCGCCGGCAAGCGATTGTTCGACTCGGGCTGCGCCTGACCTTGTTGCACGTCGCCAACGAAGCGCACGCCCTTGCGCGGGATCGTCCGCACGAGCTCCTGCTGATTGCCGCTGTCGCCGATTGCCTTGCGCACCGCATTGATGCGGCTGTCGAGGGTTGAATCCGAAACAATCCGGCCACCCCAAACAGACGCGATCAGATCGTCCTTGCTGACGACGCGGTCACGATTCTGGATGAGATAGACCAGGAGATCGAAGACCTGCGGCTCGATCGGGACGATCGTGCCACGCGCGCGCAACTCGCGGCGCTCCGCATCTAGCGCAAAATCCTTGAATGAAAACAGCACGTTGTCGCCCGCAATTGCGTGAAACCCAAGTATATCTCAGCTCTCAAGCGCCGAGAAATCAATCGCGCCTCAAGAACAAATTAACATTTCCGCAAGGACGACATGCCGAACCGTTGGCAGGCTCCACTCACATGGAGCTCATCGATGACTCATGCGCCAAACCAATCGAACGGACGCGGATTCTTGCGGCGGCTGCTTGATCTCATAGCATCCGTCAGATGCTGGTGCTCCATGCCTGCGCGGATAAAACGGCTGCGGATCAATCGATTTCACTGATGGGGCGATGCGCTCAAGAACGAGCTTCCGGAACACCGGCCCTGCGAAGACCTTCATAGTAGCGATCGACGCCCATGTCGCGGACGAAGGGATGCATGGTGCGCACAAATGCGACGGAGAAATTCGGTCTGGCTCGGGTCACCTCGGCGAGATAGCGCTGCGCCTCTTCCAGCCGGCCTAGTTGTCCCAATGCTGCGATGAGGATCGCATAGCGCGACCACTGGAAGCTGGGCTGCGCCAAAGCCTTGAGCGCAAAACGCACGGCCGCATCATCATCGCCGATGAGATATTTGGCCTCGGCAATGCGCACCAGGTAGGACCCCATGTTGGGGTCGTGCGGGCTGAGCCGTATCGCCGATTCGAGATGCGGGAAGGCAGCTTGCGGTCGGCCCGAGAATACGAATGCGGCACCGAGACCATAATGTGCAAGCGCCAGGCTCGGGTTAAGGTCCAATGCAATCTCCAGCTCGGAAATTGCAGCAGCATAGTCGCGGCAGAGATAGCGAATTCTTCCCAGGGTGCAATGCGCACCGGCATCGTCTCGATCAAGAGCAACGGCCTTCTGAGCAGATTCAAGGGCGTGTTGTCGCCGGTCATTCTCGGGCTGAACAAACCCATAGACGACTTCGTAATAGTAAGCCTCGGCGAGGGCGGAGTAGGCGGGACCCAGATCGGGATCAATGCCGGTGGCTTTCTCGAAAAGCTTTCGAGCCTGCGCCAAATCGTCCTGCGTGTACCGATACAGATGGAACATGCCGCGCTGGTAAGTGCTCCATCCGTCCAGGTTGTCTCGTTGCTTGACGCGTGCTCTTTCCCGCTCCGCCCGACTCAATTCGGGCTCGATACCGCCGACAATCGTCTGGGTAATTTCATCCTGAACGAAAAAAATATCCGAGGCCGCCCGGTCGTAGCTTCGCGCCCAAACATTGCTACGGTTATTGGCGTCGATGAGCTGCGCGGTGACCCGGATGCGGTCGCCGGCACGGCGGACGCTGCCCATCAGAATATAACGAACGCCGAGCTCTCGGGCGATTTCTTCCGGACCGATTGCGCTGCTCTTGTACGCGAAGGTCGAGCCTCGGGCGATCACGAAAAACCAGCGAACCCGCGATAGTGCGGTAATGATTTCTTCCGTGACGCCATCGACGAAAGAATCCTGGTCGGCATCGCCGCTCATATTGCTGAATGGAAGAACAGCAATGGACGGTTTCGTCGGCATGCCAGACGCAGGAGCGCGCGGCTCGGCGGGCGCCACCGTCTCTTTGCTCTTGACGTCCACCGGGGCGACGAAGCGAAAGCCTTTCTTGGCGAATGTCCGAATGAGGTTTTGTTTCTCGCCGCTGTCGCCAATGGCCTTGCGTACCGCATTTATTCGGCTGGTCAGGGTCGATTCCGAAACAATCCTTCCGCTCCAAACAGAGGCGATGAGGTCGTCCTTGCTGACGACACGGTCGCGATTTTCGACCAGATAGATCAGCACATCGAAGACCTGAGGTTCGAGGGCGACGAGCTCGTTGCCGCGTCGCAATTCGCGCCGGTCGGTGTCCAGCAGGCAGTCTTCGAAACCTATTTGCATGCCGGTTTCTATTCGGGCTAGCCCCAAAGCGGCTTCAAATCCGCCGCAGTGCCTTCGCCGAAGAAGCGTCGGATTTCGTCAAGACTGAGAGCGGGCCTAATGCGCCGCGCTTCAGCCAAGGCGCCCTGAGCTTCCGACTTCTGGTCCAGCTTTGTAAGGACCCATGCAACAACCACACGCGCCGTGTAAAGGCGACCATCGCGCCGCGCGGCAGCCGACGCCTCCGCCAACGCTTCCTCGAGACGACCGGCCCGTCCCAGTGCAAAAGCGAGAATCATGCTCCAGAACGTCAATCGAAAATCCCGAGGGCTCGACCGCATGCCGAATTTCATGCTCTCGATGCCTTCATCGAAACGGCCGAAAAGGACCAATGACGCGCCGAGGGCGACGTGAGCCTGCGCATTACTCGGGTCGAGCTCGAGCGCGCGACGCAGAAGCTCGACGCCGCGGTCATGCTCGCCGATATCGGCGAAGGCGCAGCCGGCGAAACCAAGCACGTCGGAGGCATTCGGATCTAATGTGACGGCGTGCTCGGCCTCGATGTATGCGTCTTTCTTGGCGGTGGCAAAGTCCGGGACAAGCGACAGGTTGGCTCCAAAAGCGTTGATCAAGGCTATAAACGCGCGCGCGAGAGCAAACTCAGGATCGGCGGCGATCGCCTGGCGCGACCGGCTCAATGCCTCAGCCACGGAGTCCTCGTTCCAGCCTTGCGTTGCGATAGCGCCAGCTGCCCGACGAAAGTGCGACCAAGCATCAACGCTCTCGATTCTCCGCCGGCGAATCACCGAAAGATCCGCTTTGGTCAGCGCGGGCTCCAGTTCGACCATGATGCGGCGCGCGATCTCGTCCTGAAGATCCAGCGTGTCGCCGCGCTCCACGTCGTAGCGCCCGGCCCAAAGTTGATTGCCGCTTTCGGCTTCAACAAGCTGGACTGCCACCCGCACCCGATCGGCAGAGCTGCGCATGCTGCCTGTGACAACATAACGCACTCCCAATTCAGCCCCGATCCGCCGGGTATCGGTATTCCGCTGCGAATATGCAAATGAGGACGCGCGGGCGATGACGAAGAACCCGGGCACACGCGCAAGCTGCGCAATGATGTCCTCGGTGAGACCGTTGGCGATCAATTCGAGCGCTCGGTCCTCGGAGAGGTTTTCAAATCGCAGAACTGCGATCGAAGGACGGTCGGAAACGAGTGGCGGCAAGGAGTCAAAGCTTTGCGTCCGGGACTCATTGACGCCATCGGCTGCCGGCGCACGCGTGTCCTCCTGCACCTCGCCGACGAAACGGATGCCCTTGCGGGCGGACGTTTTTATCAGGTTCTGCTTTCTGCCGCTGTCGCCGACGGCTTTGCGTGCCGCATTAATGCGGCTGTCCAGAGTCGAATCCGAAACGATCCGCCCGCCCCAGATAGAGGCAATGAGGTCATCCTTGCTGACCACACGGTCTCGGTTCCTGATCAGATAGACGAGAAGATCGAACACCTGTGGTTCGACGGGCACGGCTGAACCGCCCGCGCGTAACTCGCGGCGCTCGCAATCCAGCGCAAAATTACCGAACAAAAACAGCACGTTGCGCCCCGTAACTGAACGGCTGCTAAATCATACCGGCTGGCCCTGTAAAGCGAAATCAAGACTTCCTCAAGGACAAATCAAGCGAGACTCAAAGCATTTGGCCCGGGCATGGCGCATTGATCTAGGCACGAGAATCTAATGGAGTTGTGCATGCAGATCGATAGCGCCCGCCGCGAGACCGATTGCCATCGGCAGGAAGCGCTCAGTCGCCGAGCCCAAACCAGCACCCAGTTTTTCAGACAACTGGGTCGGGTCGTGCGTCCGCTGATGGGAAGCGTCGCGATAATCACAGCATACGTTTTTGCTCTGCGGCTGATCTCGCTGCCGGCGGCAGCCGAGGTGCCCATTGCCATTGCCGCGCCTGGGGAAACTCTGGTTGTAACGGCGCACGCAGTTGGGGCGCAGGTTTACGAGTGCAAATCGGATTCGACTGGCAAGCTCGCGTGGCAGTTTCGCGAGCCAATCGCGACATTGCTCATCGATGGAAAAACGGTTGGCCGGCACTACGCAGGTCCGACTTGGGAAATGAGCGACGGCAGCGCAGTGAGTGCGAAAGTCTCAGCGCGCGCGCCCGGAACTGCGCCAGGCGATATCCCGCTCCTCAAACTTGAAGCCTCCGCCTGGAACGGCAGCGGAAAACTCAACGGCATTATCACGATCCAAAGACTCAACACGCACGGTGGCATCGCGGAAGGAGCGTGTGACTCGTCCGGCACATTCCTTAGTGTTCCCTACAGCGCCGACTACGCTTTTACAGAAAAACCGGTCAATCACATTGAACTCGTAAATGGAGGATGGATTGCACAACGACAACGTTCGCCGACGCAAGAACGGCACTATCGACATCGATTTCTATCGCCGGGAAGCCTCCATTCTCCGGAGGGAAACAACGAACAGAATCTTCCGGCGTGCCGCACGACTCGGCCGACCGCTCATCAGGGCCACAACAATCGTCCTGACCTACGCTTTGGTGGCACCGCGCGATCCGTTGCCGCCCGGGGCTGACTCCATATTCGTGTCGGCCGCCGTGCCGCTGCTTCCGACCGAAACGAAGAAATAATTGGAAGAAAAGAAAAGGAGAGGATTCATGGGAAAAGTCATCGCGCTTTTATACGGCATCGTCGCGTATCTCGCGTTCGCGATTACGATTGTCTACGCAATCGGCTTTGTCACCGGAATGGGGGTGCCGAAGACGATCGACTCCGGGCCTGTCGGCGAGCCGATGCAGGCGATCATCATAAACCTGCTGCTGATGTCGCTGTTCGCAATCCAGCACAGCGTCATGGCGAGACCTCAGTTCAAGAAGTGGTGGACGCGAATCGTGCCGGTGGCGGTGGAACGCAGCACCTTCGTGCTTCTCTCAAGCCTCGTGCTGATGTTGCTGTTCTGGCAATGGCGGCCGATGCCGGCAGTGGCGTGGCAGGTGACGAATCCGCACATCGCCGCCTCGCTCTTGGGCCTGAGCTTGCTTGGCTGGGTCCTGGTCTTCGTCAGCACCTTCTTGATTAACCACTTCGAATTGTTCGGCCTGCATCAGGTTGCCAACAATCTCGCCGGCAAGACCATGCCTGAGGCCCGCTTCAAGACCCCGCTGCTCTATAACCTGGTGCGTCACCCCCTCTACCTCGGATTCATCATCGCGTTTTGGGCGACTCCGGTAATGACGGCTGGGCACCTGCTGTTTGCCGCAGTTACCATGGCCTACATCTTCGTCGGGATCGCGCTCGAGGAACATGACCTGATCGCGCTATTCGGCGACGAATATCGCCGCTATCGGCAAAGGGTATCGATGATCGTTCCCTTCCTCGGGAGATCGTCGTAGGACGCGGCTGGCGCGTGGCGGCATAGCCAATCACGGTGGCTGTCCCCGCAACTCCGTCACCGCCGGCCTCGTTTCACCCAAACCTATCCTCTGCTAACGTTTGGCCGAACGTAGCAGAGGATAATCGCATGGCCGTGGCGCCGATCGCTGCCGAGCAAAAAACCAGAAATCCTGCAGCGATCAAAAAAGCGGTTGCAGAGCTGACCGTCGCGTTCGGCAATCGCGTCGTTACTTCGCAAGCCGTGCGCGAGCAACATGGCAATACCGTCACCTGGATTGTCAACCAGCCTCCCGACGCTGTCGTCTATCCACAAAGCACCGAAGAAGTGCAGCAGGTCGTGCGCATCTGCGGGGCTAACGGCGTCGCCATTATCCCATTCGGAGTCGGGACCTCGCTCGAGGGCCACGTGAACGCTCCAGTCGGTGGAATCTCTATCGACTTCAGCGACATGAGTAGAATTCTTGCCGTGCACGCCGAGGATCTTGACTGCGTTATCGAGCCGGGAATCACGCGCAAGGCGCTCAACGAACAGCTGCGCGACAGCGGTCTTTTCTTTCCGATCGATCCGGGCGCGGATGCTTCACTTGGCGGCATGGCGGCGACGCGCTGCTCCGGAACAAATGCCGTGCGTTACGGGACCATGAAAGACAACGTGATCGCGCTCAAAGTCGTGCTCGCTAACGGGAAGGTGATCGATACCGCGCGGCGTGCGAAGAAGACCGCCGCCGGCTATGACCTCACTCGCCTCATGGTTGGCTCCGAGGGCACCCTCGGAGTTATTACGCAACTGACCTTGAAGCTTTCGGGTATCCCGGAGGCGATCTCCGGCGGCACCTGTCCGTTTCCTTCGGTCGAGGCATGCTGCAACACGACGATCCAAACAATTCAGTTCGGCATACCGGTGGCGCGTATCGAGCTGCTCGACGCGCTGCAGGTCCGCGCCTGCAATATGCATTCGAATCTTGGTCTGCCGGAAACGCCAATGCTCTTTCTTGAATTCCACGGCACGGGAGCATCTGTCGCCGAGCAGTCAAAGCGTTTCGGCGAGATCGCGGCGGAATTCGGCGGCGGCCCATTTACGTGGACCACGCGGCCCGAGGAACGCTCGCGTCTATGGGAGGCGCGTCATCACGCAGCACTCTCGAATTTCGCGCTGCGGCCGGGCGCGGCCATGGTGGCCACAGATGTCTGCGTTCCAATATCGCGGCTGGCCGAATGCGTTACCGAAACGCAGCGCGACATAGCGGAAAGCCGTATCCTGGCACCCATCGTCGGGCATGTTGGCGACGGCAATTTCCACCTTACCCTGCTGATCGATATGGATGACGACGACGAGGTCAAGCGCGCAAAGGCGCTGTCAGAGCGGCTGGTCGAGCGGGCGCTTTCGATGGACGGGACCTGCACCGGTGAGCACGGAGTCGGACAGGGCAAGATGAAGTACATGGCCGCCGAGTATGGAACCGCGGCGCTTGAAGTCATGGCTTCCATCAAGCGGGCGCTCGACCCGCAAAATATAATGAACCCGGGAAAGATCGTTGCGTGGGGCTGAGCCACGCGCCGATTTGTTGGGGCATGGCCGCGACACAGATTCGCCGCCATAATTCGCAAATATAGCCTAGATTCACGGCTGGCTGAGGTCCCCCGCCGGACTCAGATTCGGCGTTGGAGTCTGTTTTGCAAACAACCCTGCTTGGATTGGCGATTGCGATCATCCTGGCGCTTGTAGCGGCGCTGGTTGGTCCAATGCTGATCGACTGGGGTAATCATCGCGCCTTGTTCGACGCCGAGGCGAGCCGTCTGATCGGCGTCAACGTGCGCGTGACAGGCCCAATTAGCGCGCGCCTCCTGCCATCGCCGCAACTTACTTTAAATGAGATCTCAATCGGTGAAGGGCGCGACAGAATCCGGGCCCGATCGCTGGGAATCGAATTCGGCCTCGGTCCGCTGATGCGTGGCGAATGGCGTGCCGCCGAAATGCACTTGGTGGGGCCGCATGTCAGCCTTGGACTCGATGCGTCCGGTCGCGTGCGCGCTCCAAACCTCGCCGTCGCATTTAAGCCCGACGAACTATCGATCGACCGGTTAAGCATCGAGGGCGGCACGATTGTGCTCACCAACGAGGCCACTAGTGCGACCGTCGCGCTTGAGCGGGTTTGGTTCAACGGCGAAGCCCGCTCGCTTGTCGGTCCGCTAAAAGGCGAGGGCGGCCTCATCGTTGCTGGCCAAGCCTATCCCTTCCGCATTGTGCTCGGCCGTCTGAACGACGATGGCGCGGTCAAGTTGCGTGCCAATGTCGATCCGGCTGATCACCCGTTCGGCATTGAAGCTGATGGCACCCTGACCTTTGTTGCCGCCGAACCGCGTTTTGAAGGAGTCCTTAGTGTATCGCGTGCAGTTGGCATCGCGCAGCGAAACCCCGGCCAAAGCGTTCAGCCGCTGACGCAGCCATGGCGGGCAAGCGCAAAGATAAAGGCGATCGGCCGCTCGGCACTGATGGAGAACATCGAATTTCAATACGGCTCTGAAGATCAGGGCACCAGGCTATCGGGAGTCGCCAATTTTGATTTCGGGGCGCGTACGCGGCTCAGCGCGGTTCTGTCTGGCCGGCAGATTGATCTCGACCGTGCGGTTTCCGGTACTGGTGGATTGAAGCAACCGGTTGGCGATACCGTGCGCAAGCTGGCAGAACTGGGTGCCTCAATACTTCGTACGACGCTGCCCGTTCAACTCGGCGTCAGCATCGATTTGATCACGCTCGGCGGAAACAGCATCCAGAATTTGCGTGGCGACATCAGCAACAGCGGCGACGGATGGGATCTTGACCGACTCGAATTCCGCGCTCCCGGAATGACGCAGATGCGCGTCAGTGGCCATCTGGCCGTGTCCGCTGACTCCTTCGGATTTAACGGACCTATTGAGCTCGAGTCATCAGATGCCAAAGCACTGGCTGCCTGGCTCGAAGGGCGTAGCGAAAATCAGCCAAGCGACCCGCGTCCGATGAGTCTAAGTGGGCAGGTGGCGATCGCCACCGACAGGGTTGCGGTTGAAGGCCTCAAGCTCGAGTTCAATCGGAGGCCTCTTACAGGACGTTTCTCGTATTTCTTCCGTTCAAACGATCGGCCCCCGCGCCTCGACGCACAGTTGAGCGCGCAACAGTTCGATTTCGACGCGGCCCTCGATTTCGGCAAAGCCTTGCTGGCGGGATCCGCGATTGACCGACCCGGCGAGATAAGCCTTGTGGCGGATGTCGGCCGGGCCACCTTCGCCGGGAATGAAGCAGGTGATTTGCATGCACGCATCAAAGCTGACGCCAGTGGCTTGCAATTCGAGCGCCTGTCAGCCGGCGATTTTGCCGGCGGCAGTTTCGCACTCAGCGGACGAATCGAAACAGCCGGGCGGGCGCCGCGCGGCATGCTTTCCCTCGATTGCGAGGCGAAGCAAACCCACATCGTTGCGGCCACGGCAGCGAAATTGAGCCCGAAGGCGGCCGCTCCCTTTGTGAGTCTCATCGAACGGGCCGGCCGCGCAAAGTTCCACGCTACGCTGGATTTGAGCGGTGATGACAAGGGCGCGACTATCGCGCAACTGGCGATGACCGGCGATCTTGACGATTTGCGCATCGCTGCGCGCGCGCGGGCACGCGGTGATTGGGCCAAACCGTCCGCCGCGGAGGTCCGTGTCGATGCCACGATCGATTCACCGCGGTCCCCGGCTTTACTCAAGCTCATGAACCTCGACGGCATCGTGACGGCCGGAAATGAACCGGCTCAGTTGAGACTCCAGTTGACCGGGCCGCTCAGCAGCGACGTCAGGTTTGACGCGAACTTGTCTGGCGATGGTTTATCCGCGCGCGCGAGCGGCAGCGGACGTCTTGCCGAAGATCAAGGCATCAAGGTCGCGGCGAATTTGCAGGTGCGCGAAGCTGATGTGCGGCCTCTGCGACCAAATGCGGGGACCGCTGGCAGTGGCGCCCCTTTGCCGTTCAAGCTGACAGCGCGTTTGTCCCGTGCAGGTGATGCGATCACAGTCGATGACATCGACGCGAAGCTCGCCGGTTCAGCAGTTCGCGGTCGCCTTGCGTTCGGCGATGCCACGCCGCGGCAAATCGACGGCATGCTCGAGCTTGACGTCGCCGACATCCCGGCATTGATCGCTCGCGGAATCGGGCTGCAGCCGGAGCCGGCCGCCAAGGGCGCCGCCTGGAGTTGGTCCAGCGATCCGTTCGACTCCAGTTTGCTCGGAAAGTTTGCGGGCCAGGTGAAGCTTAAAATCAAGCGTGCGGACTTGCTGCCCCAGCTCGCGGCCAGCGACTTCAGCGCCACGTTGCGCATGGGCAAAGATGAATTGTCGTTGGAGAAAGCTGCGGGCGCTTTCGCGGGCGGTCGTTTGTCCGGAAGCATTACATTCCGCCAGGCGTCGGATGGATTGACCGCACAAATCCAGGGTTCGGTCACTGGCGCCAATGCCGCGGCGCTGATTGCCTCGGCGACAAAACCCCCCATCAGCGGAACGGTTGACCTAACCGCCGACGTCGTTGGGACCGGCCTGAGCCCGGTCGCGCTCATTGGCTCCTTGAAAGGCTCCGGCAAGGCCGTGCTCGTCAATGGGCGGATTGCGAACTTTGATCCGCGTGCTTTCGACGCGGTTACGCGAGCCGTTGATCAGGGACTCATCATAGACAGCGGACGCATTTCGGATCTTGCAACCAAATCGCTTGAAGGCGGGCAACTGTCCTTAAAACGCGCTGAATCAGTCCTGCAAATTGCTGCCGGCCAGATTCGGCTCGCCGGCGTCTCGGTCGAGAGCAAGGATGCACCGCTTTCTGCGGTCGGCACGCTAGACCTCACCGATGGATCGCTCGCGGCCCGCGTCGATTTGTCAGGCTTGAACGAAGCCGCCGGTGCGCGTCCGAAGATTTTCGTGGCGTTGAACGGCCCATGGACGGCGCCCACGCGCAGCATTGATGTGTCAGCGCTGACTGGATGGCTGACGTTGCGCGCGGTCGAAAATCAGACGAAGAAGCTACGCGCCATTGAGAATGTGCCGCCCCAACCTCACGATCGAGGGATGCCGAAGACCAGGCAAGCGCCTGCTCTGCCGGCACCCATCGATATCAGGCCGGTGCCACCGCCTCGAAGCGCGGGCCAGCCGCCTTCAGTCCGCTCGCAGAACTGAGTGCACCACGCGCGAGCTTTGCAACTCGCGGGGTTCGCTTTGCGGGATGCGCTCCTCGCCATGGACCCGATAGTGGTCGAGGACAAAAAGGCGGATCGCGGAAGACAGGTTGCCGTGACGGCGATCGGTGTCGATCGACGCCACCAAGTCCGACAAAGTCACTTCTCTGCCATTCGCGATTTCCTTCAGTCCTTTCCAGAACGCGTCCTCAAGGCTCACACTCGTCTTATGGCCCGCAATTACGATTGAACGTTTGACGACCGGAGATTTCATTGATGGTCCCCTATTTCGACCCGGTGCCGATCGAGGTCGCGTTCGGCTTTCGCCTGGCGCGCGGCTTCAATCTTGCGAACGTGTTTGCGCAGACCAAAAGCAAGCCGGTTGGCGTGGGCACGTTGATCGTGCTGTTGCCGTTTGTCCCGCTTTCGAACGGTCCGAAGATTGATTACTTCAGCCATTCAGTAGTCGTCGCCCTCGATGGTAACGGGTTACGTTTCAGCTCGGCGCTCACGTGAGTGTTCAGCATCGCTGTGAAATGCGCCGAGACGTTGGCGGAAACATGCCATTACGGCGAACTCCACAAGATGGGTCTTGAAACAGTGTGGCTGATTGTGCGTGTAGTTCAATACACGGTCCGTTGACCATAACAGTTTAATAAGTGATCCTTGCTCAAAACGAGTAGAAAACTGGAATGTATTTTGCGAGGTACCCTGGAACTTGCCAATGTATATTTAAACATTGGAGTATTTATACTGTTGAACACATGAATCGAGCCCAGATGAAACTCTACGGCATTGTTTTCTTGTTGGGATATCTGACGTCCGGCTTCCGAAGAATAGTAGCCGGATACGTACAAAACTTTCGCCATGATACATTCAAGGCTTCGAAAAAAGCTCCGGGAATACCGAAGTTTAGGGGGTCAGTTGCGACGATCCCTTGGTAAATCCTCACCTTGATACCTTTCGCGAATCGGCCTGGTCACAAGTTAGCGAGGTCGCGTCATTTTTTCGGGTCGAACTATTCGATCGAAATCGGTCCCGCTGATGAAGCCCAGGCGAACAGCCTCCTCGCGAAGCGTCGTCCCGTTTGCATGCGCCGCCTTTGCGACTTGAGCGGCCTTGTCGTAACCGATTTTCGGAGCGAGCGCGGTCACCAGCATCAGCGAACGCTCCATGAGCTCGCGGATGCGCGCTTCGTTTGCTCGGATACCTTCCACGCTATTCACGGTGAACGAATTTACCGCGTCGCCGAGCAGCCGGATGGACTGCAGCATGCAATAGGCGAGCAGCGGCTTGTAGACATTCAATTCGAAATGACCCTGACTTCCGGCGATCGTAATCGTCGTGTGATTGCCGAACACCTGACAGCAGACCATGGTCAAGGCTTCGCTCTGGGTTGGATTGGTTTTGCCCGGCATGATCGAGGAGCCAAGTTCGTTGCTCGGCAAGATCAGTTCACCGAGACCTGAGCGAGGGCCGGAGCCGAGCAGGCGGATGTCATTCGCGATCTTGAAAAGCGCGGTCGCGGCCGAGTTGATTGCGCCGTGCACGAACACATATGCGTCATGAGCCGCCATGTGTTCGAACTTGTTGGGTGCGCTCGTAAAGGGCAGTTTTGTCAGGCTCGCGATCCGGCGAGCGACGGCTTTCGCAAATTGCGGCTTCGAATTGAGTCCGGTGCCGACCGCGGTACCTCCCTGGGCGAGCGGATAAAGCTCACGTTGAGCCAGCGTGAGCCGCGCGAGCGCTGACTTCACTTGTGCCGCATAGCCGGAAAATTCCTGTCCCAACGTGATCGGAGTAGCGTCCATCAGATGAGTGCGACCGATCTTGATGATCTTCGAAAACTCTCTGGCCTTCCGGTCGAGAGCCTTGTGCAGGCGTGCCAAGGCCGGTTTGAGATGCCGTTCAATCTCCACCGCTGCTGAAATGTGCATGGCAGTCGGAATGGAATCATTCGACGACTGACTCATGTTGACGTGGTCGTTCGGATGCACCGGCGACTTCGAGCCGACCGTTCCGCCGAGCTTGAGATTGGCGGCGTTGGCAACCACCTCGTTGGCGTTCATGTTGCTCTGAGTGCCGGACCCGGTTTGCCACACCAGTAAAGGAAAATGGCTGTCGAGCTTGCCCTCGGCGATATTCTGAGCCACGGCGGCAATCGCATCGGCTCGCTTGCGATCGAGCGATCCAAGCTTCCGATTGACCTCAGCGGAGGCGCGCTTGATCACACCGAGCGCCCGCACGATCTCAATCGGCATCCGCTCGGTTCCAATGCGGAAATTATGCAAAGAACGCTGAGTTTGCGCTCCCCAGAGCCGATCTGCCGAAATCTGCAACGGTCCGAATGCGTCGCTCTCAGTGCGGATCTTGGCGGATTTGTTGCGCGCTTTGGTCATGAAATTCGTTGAACGCCGCCAAACCCGATGTTCTCAGCCCAAGGCTACGCCGATCGGAACGAGAAACAAGTGTCGTCGCGCGCGCCAGCGACGGCTATTTTTTCCGGAAACGGTCAAGCCGCACGACTTCTCCGCCACCGTTCACGGGCTTCTCGGGCTTCTCGCGTTTGGCGGCAGGAGCGAGCGACCGCGTTGCGGCCGGCGCAGGCTCGGGCGCTGCGGTCGGTGCAGGAGTCGCGGGCAAGCGTTTCTTCTGGGTCTTTGCAGCAGGCGGCTCCTGGACATTCGCGGGAGTCGGCCGCTCTTCGCTCTCGATGACTTCTTCGAATTGCAGGCCGAATTGCACGGAGGGATCAAAAAAACCGTTGATCGCCTCAAACGGCACCGAGAGGCGTTCCGGAACGCCGCCGAACGAAAGGCCGACCTCGAATCCTTCCTCGTTGACTTTCAGATCCCAGAATTGGTGCTGCAGGATAATCGTCATTTCGTCGGGATACTGGGCGCGCAAGCGATCCGACAGGCGAACGCCGTCGGCGCGGGTATCGAATGAGATGTAAAAGTGGTGATCGCCCGGCAGCCCTTTTTTGGCGGTCTCAGTCAGCACGGTGCGGACCACGCCGCGCAAAGCATGCTGGGTCAAAAGGTCGTATCGGATCTGGTCTGCCATATAAGCTGCGACCTAGGTGAATCGCGCAATGCTACCGCGTCGCATGCGGGTAACGCCATCCCCGCAGGCACGAGCCGATTTCATAATCTGCTAACCCCGGATGCGAAAAGTGGAGGCTTCTGTTGCCAGGTGCCTCCGAACCCCGCCTGACGGAGCTAACCCATCAGGGCTTTAGATCGGTCTTTCAAACCGCTTACGCGGCCTGAGCAACCGGAGCATAGTTGTCGTTGGCAACTATGAATGTGGC
>DASXST010000179.1:0-4090 GCA_036505835.1 Pseudolabrys sp.
CGAGACATCGCCTTATCTGCTGCAGCATCAGCACAATCCGGTCCACTGGTGGCCGTGGGGACCCGACGCGCTTGCGGAGGCGAAGCGAACCAACAAACCGATTCTGCTTTCGGTCGGCTACGCCGCGTGCCATTGGTGCCACGTCATGGCGCATGAGAGCTTTGAGGATGAAGCCACCGCTGCGGCGATGAACGAGTTGTTCGTCTCAATCAAGGTCGATCGCGAGGAACGACCCGAGATCGACCTGATCTACATGAGCGCGTTGCATCTGTTAGGCGAGCAGGGCGGCTGGCCACTGACGATGTTTCTCGCGCCCGATGGCTCGCCGTTCTGGGGCGGCACATATTTTCCGAAGACATCGCAATACGGCCGCGTCGCATTTACCGACGTATTGCGCGAAGTCGCGCGCATCTTTCGCGATGAACCTAACAAGATCGCACAGAACCGGAATTCGCTTGTTGCGAAGCTCGCCGAACGAGCTCGTTCGGATAATCCAGCAAATATCGGCATAACAGAGCTCGACAGTGCGGCGACATCCATTGCGAGTGCGACCGATCCGGTCAATGGGGGCTTGCGCGGCGCGCCCAAATTTCCGCAATGCGCGATGCTTGAATTCTTGTGGCGCGCCGGCGCACGCACCAAAGACGATCGGTTTTTTCACACCACTGAGCTTGCGCTGACGCGCATGAGCCAAGGCGGCATCTACGATCATCTTGGCGGCGGTTACGCCCGCTATTCGGTCGACGACAAATGGTTGGTGCCGCATTTCGAGAAGATGCTCTACGACAACGCGCAGATCCTCGACATGCTAGCGCTCGACTATGCGCGAATCAAAAATCCGCTGTTTCGCGAACGCGCGGCCGAGACGGTCGGCTGGCTCCGACGAGAAATGACCACGCCCGAGGGCGGCTTCGCGTCGTCGCTCGATGCCGATTCGGAAGGCGAGGAAGGCAAGTTCTACGTCTGGTCGCTCAAAGAGATCGAACACGTGCTCGGTCCCGCCGATGCTGCGCCTTATTCTGCTGGCGATTCCGCAGCATTTTTTGCTGCAAAATACGATGTCTCCCGCAACGGGAACTTTGAAAACAGCAATATCCTCAATCGCCTCAATGGCTTGGCGGACACCTCCGATGAAGCGGGCCGCCTGGCCATGCTGCGGTCGATGCTGCAGCAGGAGCGCACCAAACGGGTGCGGCCCGGGCTCGACGACAAGGTCTTGGCCGACTGGAACGGGCTGATGATTGCAGCCCTTGCCCACAGCGCGGCTGCCTTCGATGCTCCGGATTGGATAGAACTGGCCCGTACCGCCTTCGACTTCGTCGCGCGGTCCATGACCCAAGACGATCGTCTAGGACATTCCTGGCGCGCCGGACGGCTTCTGATACCCGGACTGGCCTCCGACTATGCCGCGATGATCCGGGCAGCCCTCGCAATATTCGAGGCCACCGGCGAGCAGTCTTACCTCGACTGCGCGCTGACTTGGCAGCATTCGCTGGATGCGCATTATGCCGATGCCGACCATGGCGGCTATTATCTCACGGCGAACGACGCGGAAGGACTGATCGTGCGGCCGCATTCGACCGTCGATGATGCGATTCCGAATCACACAGGTCTGATTGCGCAAAATCTTGTGCGTCTCGCGGTGCTCACTGGCGACGACAATTGCCGCAGCAAGGCCGATGCGCTGTTCACCGCGCTATTGCCGAGGGCCGCTGAAAATGTGTTCGGACATCTGTCGTTGCTCAACGCGCTCGATCTGCATTTGAGCGGTGCGGAAATCGTCGTGGTCGGAGAGGTCGCGCGTACTGACGCACTTCTTGCGACCGCGCGAAAACTTCCCCATGGGACATCTATCGTGTTGCATGCGCCGAGCGCTGATGTGCTTTCAGCCACTCATCCCGCGCGTGCAAAGCTCTATGCCACAACAGATGGCGCGGCGTTTGTCTGTCGCGGACAAAGCTGTTCGTTGCCGGTGACAGATTCGGATGTACTTGTGCAAATGGTTGCGTCGCCCGCGGCTACGGTCGAACGACTCAATCTCTGATCGGCTGGCCTTTGCGGTACGACGGATGCACGCCCATGGTAGAGAACAGCCGTAAGCCAAAGCAAAACCCGCCGAGCGTGAACCGGCGGGCTTCGTGCAAGTAATTCCGGAACTCAGGGCGTCGTACACCTTGACCTGAAGCAAGGGGTATCTGGCTTTCAGGATCTCAGCGCTCTTCTGTGCCTCTTCTTGCGTGGGGAATACCGCCTTCATCCGACCATCGACTTCCAGGCCAAAGCCTTCCGTCATCAATACATCGAAGTTAATTAGAGCGTCGCGAATTCGAATATTCAAATAGAGCAAAACCAGGACCAATACGGCAGGTCTGCCCGCAGGTACTGAGCACGCTTCTTCACCCCAATCACGATCGACCGCGCCGCAGCGTTATCTCGCGCAATTGCCGCCTTGTAGGACCGGTTGAAATGGACACAATATACCCGCTTCGGGATCGAGGAGGATGCCATGCCCGAAGCACCAAGCGACATTGATTATACGGTTGATATAGGCAGACACGAGACGATGTTCCGTGCGAAAACACCCAAAGGAGAGAAATTCCTCGGCGGCGTTGACCTTATAATGTCCAGTGAGGAAGCGCATACATTCATACAGGATGCCCGCGCAGCAGGGCTGACGGTCAAATCGTTTTTCTAACAGTTTCGCAAACAGATCCTGCACCTCGCTACTGCCGTATTGGTCCGCTTGTGGCACCTTTGAGACATGCCGGCTGTATTGAGCGATGTCCGCTTTCAGGGGTAACTCGGAAGACATTTGCTCGCACTGAGTTCTTCTCAGATTGACCCAGACCGGTCATCGTTGGCCGACTTCGTCTTGCGATTTGAAGCCAATTTCTTGGGAATACGTGCCAAAGGCTATGGTTTCAAAGCCGCTCTGATGGCCATTAGCTGCGCCGAATTTGCGGCAGATCAATCATAACGGGGTCGTGTGGTGCTAGCGTTGCTGTCAGAACATGGGAGCAAGCCATGAGAGACCGCCTAACGACTAAAGACGCCCTCGTCTTTATCGCGCTTTCCCAGCAAGACCTCGCGGGCATCTATTGGATGATCTGGGAGCCTATGATGATGAGCGGCCTGAAGGCTTTCCAGTATTTGCTCGACGGGATTGAGCATCGAACCGGACAGGCGGCTCTCCCCCATCCGGCTCTCGGACAAGACCTCACGCCTTTCATGGATCGTGGCAGTGAGCCGAGGTCTATGCCTGCCTCGGATGCAGCGCCCAGTGCGGCCGCTGCGCTCACACTATCAAGCGGATCATGGATGAAAGCCGCCTAAGCTTTCATCACGCAAAAATTTTAGTATCGCGTAGTTAGCCCGGCGCAAATGCCGGGCTAACTTTTTGTTAGGTCGCGTACTCATAAAACGAGAGATGTCAGCTTTTGGGGCTAAAGCAGACGTGCGCTGGTCAGCCCGGAATTTCGCCTTTTGACCCAACTCGGACATAGAGAGGGGCAGCGCCAGTCCGTGAACAAATTCGGCGTTGGCAGCGAGCTGTGGCCCGAGCCGTTCCCCGAACAGCCGAAGCGCTGGACGCTTACTCCCCTACATATCCGAGACTTTACCAACCGCCGCGGAAGTGACGTCGATAGCCCCATCCGCCACGCCAACCCGGACCAGCGTACGCATACACAGGAGGTGCCGCATAGACGCGCGGTGCCGCATAGACTGGATATTCATCAACCACCGCTGGCGGCGGCGCTACAATGACAGGCCGGCGGACCACGACAACGGGAGCCGGCTCCTCGACAACGATAGGTGGCGGCGTCCGGTACTCGTACGTATGAGTCTCCCCCCCATAGCTTGGAACTTCGCTATAGGGCGTTACTCCGTTGGCCATTGCCGGCGAGGCAAGAGCTAGTGCACTTGCCGCACCCAAGATCGCTTTACGCATGGACGTTGCTCCCTTTTTGATTCCTTTTTTTGTTGCCCTGTGGAAGAAAACGCGGAAACCCGTTGTTAGGTTCATGAACGCGTGTTCAGCACGCAAGCGCGCGGACGTGCTATATCCGCACCCGAGGCCGCTTATCACCTA
>DASXST010000180.1:0-23318 GCA_036505835.1 Pseudolabrys sp.
CAAGCCGCAGAAAAGCAAGGCTAAAAAGTCTAAAAAGCCGCCCACCAGTAACGTCGATGCTCTCACGCCCTTTGCTTCAGATGACGCACTAGAACGTGCTGCGGGATGGTCCATGACAGTGGAATGGACGCATTAACCTTAAAAATCTTTTATATTTGTCCGTGTGCAAGCGTGATAAAATCGGGACCGGCCCTGATTTTTTATTGTCCTCTTGTGGGCTCATCAACTGAGTTCATCGCGGGGGGCTAGTCGGATAGACAAACCGGCGTTGCTCGCAGTTACTTTCCCGTCTTGAACGGCTCCCCACGCATTTCAGCTTTTACTTTTTCCCACTCTGCTTTGAGCACTGCGCGGCCAGCCGCAATTAGCTTTTCGTCCATGCTTTGTCGTTCCTCTCGTGATTGGCTCTCGCAGATTTTGTCAGTTATTTCCCAAAGGTCTCTTTGGAATTTGTCTTCCCGATTGAGCAGTAGATCGACCTGCGTTCCAAGAAGTGACAGCTCCTCTGCGGACTTTGCTTGGTCCACGTCTTCCCTAATCATCAATATTGAATGAAACTGGGCCACCGTATCTCGTAACTTGTCCATCCATGCCAAACGCATCGTAGCAATTTCTCGAGTTCCGGCATTTTGGGCGGTCAACATTGGAGCATCAGCTGCCCGTTGTGCAGCCGCAGCCTGTCTTTTTCCAATGCGATATTGGACATAAGGACCGGCAACGCCGCTCACAAAAGCCAATATTGCAGCAAAGATTGCCGCCACGGCGGGCGGAGAATGAAGAATATCGGACCACATTGAATGACCCCCCTTTGGATTTTTAAGCCTCTACAGCCGTGCTGAGGACCTTAACGCAGCTAGCGCAGTCATTCGCAACGCAATCGAACGCCAGCTAAATCGTAGCGCAGTTATCCGATAGCGCAGTCAAAGGGTCATCGCAGGGATAGCTCAGTCACAACGCCTAGCGCAACGGTGCAACGATAACGCAATAGCACAGTCAACGTAGGCTAGTTGCTGACAGTGCTAGCGCAGTCAACGGATTAACGGCGTTAGCGCAACTAGCGCTGTCATCGAGCAGGGATGGGCAATCGATCATTTTTGAGTTGTTCAAAGTTACTTTAGAGAAAGTACCAGATAGCAACGCCCACGACGATCACGAGGATCAAGATTATGAGCTTAGTATCCATCTATTGCCCCCTAGCGCAATCGTAGCGCAATCGAGCGAGATAGCACTATCAACGTCACAATGCTTCGCTAGCACTGTCAACGGCTCTTCGCACACTGCGCTATCGCTAAGGCAGGGACAGCGATAGCGCAACAGCACTTCACAGCACATCAATGCTTGCACTTGGGAGGGGTCCTTTTACGGAGTGCGCAACGCCAATCATCGGGGGCCCTATGCGCTGACATGCGGCCTTTTACGGAGCGCTAGAACAGTCATGAGATCAGAGGAGATTGGATAGAGCTGGGACAAATGGTGCGAAGATCGTCATGTGGTCGGCTACCGCCGCTATAAACTCTTTATACTTGCTCACGAACGTCCCGTCTTGTCGCTGGTGTGCGGCAGACATTGCGGAAATCGTTGCGGCGATAGTTTCACGGCGAGACTGATCTTCAATCTTCGTCACGGCATGGAGCATGTCCTTAAACAGAGCTTCTGAGTTGTCGATCATCGTCAGTTAGCCACTTATGACGGCGGAGAACTCTTAGCTATTAGGGGGACGTTTGGTGTCGGCTATCACGAGACGTTCGATTTCTTTTGGATCAAAGATGCCCTCTGATGCAAGGCTAATAACTTTCTTGGCTACGACTTCGACTAACGGGTCGTCGGGATTTTCCAGTTTCAAGATTATTCGTATTCGCTCTAATGCGGTGGTCATGTCCCTTATGGTTTCCGGTCCGAATGTCCCGCCGGATGCATATTTTCTAATCGGCATAAAATCTCCCTTGAGCAATCTACGCCCAAAAGTTCCGGACCTCCACAATGCGGCCATCGAGCATCAACCGCTCGTAGCTAGAAGGCTTTGATCGCTGGGGCTGCTTACTAGCTGCTTGCTTTGGCCTAAAAGGATGTTCGCCAAAGCCCTCTTTCCTCCGCCCAATCAATTACTTCTATCAATTTCAGCTTAGGTCCTTGGCGCGCGTGCGCTCGAAAGCCGGCTCGTGCGCGGAAAATCGCTCCAGCCACGAGACCAGGCCGGGATAGGCGGCTCGCCAATCGACCTGCTTGCGCCAGTCGAGATAGCCGAGCGCGCACGACAGGCAGATCGAAACGATATCGGTCTTGTTCGGATCGGGCAGCGAATTTTCGAATTCCGTCAGGCCGCGGAGGATCTTGCCGCGTTGATGTGCGAGCCAGCGCGGCGAATGCGGTAGATCAGGACGAAAGCGGCTCTCGTAAACGATGAGAACGGACGCGTCCATGACGCCATCGGCAAGCCGCGAGAGCGTCAGCGCGCGATAGCGCTCGCGTCCGCGCAGCGGCAACAGCCGATCCGTGCCAGCGACGTCTTGCAGAAACTCGATAATGATGCCGCTGTCGTAGATCGTGCTGTCGTCGGGCAGAATGAGGCAGGGCATCTTGCCGAGCGGATTTTGCTTTCGCAGCGTGTCGTTCTCGTCCAGCGGGTCGGCCGGGACAACGGTAATGCGTCCGTTCAAGCCCAGCACGTCGATCGCCATGCGGACTTTGCGCCCGAATGGCGAGGTTGGAGTCGAGCGCAGTACAAAATTTTGCGCGTGCAACATGTGAAATCGCGGGGGCGTTTATTTGTCTTTTTCGGTTTGTACGCCGGCGTCAGCGATCACTTTCGCCCACTTTTTGGTTTCGCTGTCGATGTAGTCGCGGAAGTGTTCCGGCGTGTCGCCAACCAGAATGGCGCCCTGGCTTGAGAGCTTCTCGATCACCGTCGGATCTTTCATCGCTTCGACCGCGGCTTTGTTAAGGATGTCGACGACCTGGGGCGGAGTCCTGGCCGGTGCAACCATTCCGTACCAGTTTTCAGTCTGCAGGTGAGCCATGCCGACCTCGACCGTCGTCGGCACATCGGGCGCGCTCGCCACCCGTTCCATCGCGCCGACGGCGATCGGCTTGAGCTTGCCCGCCTTGATCTGCGGCAGCAGCACCGGCAGATCGAGGAATACCATCTGCACTTGCTGCGCGAGCAGATCGTTCACCGCGGGTGCGGCGCCGCGATAGGGTATGTGCACGATATTGATGCCGGCGGTAAGCTTGAACAATTCACCCGCGAGGTGCGGCATGCTCCCGGGGCCGGAGGATGCAAAGTTGAGCTTGCCCGGCTGTGATTTCGCCAGGGCCACCAATTCTTGCATGTTATTTGCGGGAACGCTGGTTGCGACGACGAGCATCTCCGGCACCTTTGCAACCAGTGTGATCGGTTGCAGATCCCTGAGCGTGTCGTAGGCGACTTTCTCCATGCTTGGGCTGATCGCAAGTGCACCGGCGCTGGCGATGGCGATGGTGTATCCATCCGGTCCCGCCTTTGCGACCACGTCGGTGCCGACGACGCCACCCTGGCCTGATCGGTTATCGATCACAATCGGCTGTTTGAGAATCTCCGACATGCGCTGGCCGACCACGCGCGCGATAATGTCGTTGGGGCCACCCGGCGGGAACGGCACGACCAATTTGATTGTCTTGTTGGGAAAATCCTGTGCCACAGCGAGGGCAGGGCACAGCAAGACCAATGCGATCATCAGCGATCTAATGCGTTTCACGGCAAACCTCCCCGCCATTCGCCGCGAAAGAACACTCGCGGCACGCTTGTCTTGTCTTTAGCTTATGCCATTGCAGAGTAGGGGCGCCAGCCGCACCGAAAGATTTGAACCGGAAGGCGAGGGTAAACAATGGAAATCGATTTGCCGGAAGTTGTGGCCGAGGTGAAGGCAGCGTTTGAGCGATACGAAAAGGCACTGGTCTCAAACGATGTGCCGGTGCTCGATGAATTATTCCACGACGATCCGCGGACCGTCCGCTATGGCGCGACAGAAATTCTGTACGGCTACGATCAGATCAAGTCGTTTCGCGCGGCCCGCTCGCCGGTCGCACTCGGCCGCAAATTGTCGCGGACCATAATCACCACATTCGGTCGTGATTTCGCCGTGGCCTCGACGCTGTACGAGCGCCCGTCCGCACCTGGCAAAATCGGCCGGCAGACGCAGACCTGGGTGAAATTTCCGGAAGGCTGGCGCGTTGTCGTCGGTCACGTCAGTCTGATGGACAAGCCGGCAACCTAGCTCAAAGCGCCGCAACTGCCTGCACTTCGACCAGCAGCGCTTCCTGCACAAGCCGGTCAACCATCAGCAACGTGTTGGGCGGATAGGCGCCGTTCGTGAACATCTTCGGAAATTCGCGCACCCGATATTTCATGAATTTGGGAATGTCTTGCGAGTGCACGAGATAGGTCGTGAACTGCACAACATTGCCCCAGCCTGCGCCGACCGAATTCAGCGCGGCCTCAATGTTGGCGAAGGTCTGCACGCATTGGGCGTCGAAATCATCGACGCCCACGACCTTGCCATCTCGATCAACCCCCACCTGGCCCGCGATGAAGACAAATTCCGATGCCTTCACGCGCGTGAGGTGCGAGTATTGTCCCAACGGTTTGCCGAGCTCATCGGGGTTGAGAATCTTGATGTCGGCCATCCTTGGCTCCAGCTCCTGGGTGTCAGTAGCAAGCCGGCTGCGGTAATCGTATCACTCCACCTGGACGCCGCTCGCTTTGATGGGCTCTTCCCACTTTTTGACTTCGCTTTTGACGAAGTCCGCGAGCCATTGGGGGCTGCGCTCGTTCGGTGCTGCGACGGTCGCGCCAAGCTGGGCGAGCCGCTCCTGCACTGACGGTGTCGCGATGGCAGCGGCGGCGGCTTCGTTAAGCTTCTTCACGACGTCGGCAGGCGCGGCTTTCGGCAGGAACAGTGCACTCCAGGTATAGGCCTGGACGTCCGTTCCTTGTTCGCCAGTTGTTGCGAGGTTTGGCAACACCGGCGAGCGCTCCTTGGTCATGATGGCAATGCCCTTCACCTTGCCGCCGTCGATTTGCGGCTTGGCGGTAGCAATGATTTCGCACAGGAAGTCGATGCGTCCGCCGACGAGGTCCTGCATCGCCGGGCCCGTGCCCTTGTATGGGACATGCGTGATATTTGTGCCCATGGCGCTGTTGAGCACCACGCAGCCGAGGTGAGTGGCCGAGCCGGCTCCGGCCGATCCAAATTGCATCTTGTCTTGATTGGCCTTCGTGTAGGCGATGAATTCCTTGAAGTTGTTGACCGGCAGATCGGGCCGGGTGATGAGGGCGATCGGGGTCACCGCGAGATAGGCAACCGGCGTGAAGTCATTCACCACGTTGTACAGGGGACGCTTATAAAGCGTCTGGTTTTGCGCGTGGGTGCCGACGCTGCCCAGCACCATCGTGTAGCCATCGGGCTTCGCATCGGCAACGCGCTTTGAACCGGTCATGCCACCCGCGCCGCCAACGTTTTCGACGACGACCTGCTGGCCGAGCAATTCGCTCATGCGCTGGGCGATAATGCGGCCGATGGTGTCCTGCGGTCCGCCCGCAGCGAACGGAATGACCATCGTAATCGGCCTTGTCGGGAAATCCTGGGCAGCCGCCGGTACGGCCAACGCCAATGCGGCAAAGGCCGCAGCACACAAAATCCTTTTCATTGTTTCCTCCACCAAACGAGCAAAGACTTGCGCGGCGAAACGCCGATGGTCAAGCGGGGCAGGGTGGCCTCAGCCGACCTCGACAATCTCCTCCGGGAACTGGTGCAACCGGTCCCCCGGTCCATTTCCGCCGATCAGATAGTTGTCGCAAAGCCAGTTCAGGTACCCTGCATGTATATATGTCGGATGGACGACAATATTCATGTCCTTCTGGATAACCATCGGCTCGTCATGACGCACCAGCGGGCGTTCCACCATGTCGTACCCTTGGCCGTGACAATACAGGCGTGCCTCGACAGGTCGGCCGTTCTTGCGCATGAAATCATTGAAGGCATCCCAAACGTCCTTGCAGGCCGTACCCGGTTTGAGCATGTCCAGCGTTAATTTGCGTGAGGCCCTGCAGAACTCGAGTTCGTCTTTCATTTCCTGAGGCGCTTTGACGCCGACCACACAGGAGCGACCGAGCTCCGTGTACATGCCACCAGGCCCGTTGTCCTCAACCAAAAGGGCGATTTGATCGCCCTTCTGAATGATGCGGTTCTGCAGATGCCTGTTGGAGAATTTCGACGGCTCGCCAAGCGGCATCGAGGCGCAGAGATAAATACCGTTCTCGCTGCCATGGCATTGACTGTAGTGCTGCGCGACTGCCGCGACTTCGATGTCGCGCATGCCGGGCTTCACCGCCGCGAAGGCGGCGCGCATGGCGCCATCCTGCATCAGGGCAGCGCGCTTGACCAACTCCATTTCCTCCGCGCTCTTGATGACCTTGATCCTGTCCACCATGTCCGAGGCGTCGACGAAGCGCGCGTGGGGGAATGCGCGCTTGATGTGGTCGAGCAGCGCATAAGACATCTGGTAGGTGCCGACATAGCCAATCGTTTCCTGAGCGAAGGGCTTGAGCGCGCTCGCTGCAAGTTCGGGGTCGTAGTCCTTGGTGTAGTGGGTGGATGCATAGCTGGGCGTGGTGAGGATGCGTTTGACGCCGCGCCAGTTCTGATCACCCTGCGCCGTCGCCTCGCTGCCGCCAAATGGTCCCTGGCAGACGACGGTCATCTCGTCCTCACGCGGGAAAATTACCGTGTTGGGATACCCATTGGTCGCCGGCATGTCGGTGAAATAACGCACGTAGCCGCCCATGTGATCGTTATTGTTTTGCATCAGCAGCACATCGATCTTCTCTTTCGCCATCGCTGCGCGCACCGCGCGCCAACGGCGTTCGAGCTCGGCACTGGAGACAGGACTATTCAGTCGTTCCGACATGGCCATGGTTCAGTTGCTCCAGGAGGCTGGCTTGCGGACGATGTTAATCATGGATTCGAGGTCACCGGCGAGGAACTTGTCCATATTGCCGGCAATCGTCGGCATGGCACGATCTTCGTAACCTTGAGAGTAACCGCCGAGATGGGAGAAGATCGTCAAATTCTTTGTCTTCCACAAAGCGCTGCTTGCGGGAAGCGGCTCCTCCGCGAAGACATCGAGTGCCGCGCCGGCAATTTTCCCCGCTTCCAACGCAGCGATCAGCGCCGGCTCATCGACGACGCCGCCGCGGGCGAGATTGACAAGGTAGGCCGTGGGTTTCATCGCCTCAAAGACCTTTGCTCCGACGATGCCGCGCGTTTCCGCGGATAAAGGTGTAAGGGCAACCAGAAAATCCAGTTCGGCAGCGACCTTTGCAAGATCGTCGCGATGCACCATGCGATCGAACCCCTGCGCTCCACGCGGGCCGGTGCTGATGCCGATGACTTTCATGCCAAGCGTTTTGCAGATCGGCGCCAGATATTCCGCGATCAGCCCCACGCCCAGGATCGCAACGGTCTTGCCTGCCAGAAGCTGCGCCGGCCAGCGTTCCCATCGGTTATTGTCTTGTGCACGGATCGCGCGCGGCAGATCGCGGGCAAGCGAAAGCATGTAACCGATGGCCGCTTCGGACACGGGCGGCCCGTGAATGCCCCGCACGTTCGTAACCAGAACTTCTTTGCCGAGGGAAGGCAGGTCGATGATGTTATCGACGCCGGTGCCGAGCGCCTGGATCCATTTTAGCCTGGGCGCATCGCGCACCACGTGGTCAGCCATTGGGGGTGAAAAGCACAGCAGAATGTCGATGTCTGCGATATAGGGCTCCACGTCGTTGTGATGCCCTACCACATTGATTGTGAGTTGCGGAAACCGTTCCAGCAGCATCGCCTTGTAACGCGCGCGCATCGCTTCCTGAACTTCGGTAAGGATGAGAACATTAGGCATCAGTGAGGAGGTATACCGCTTGATCCGGAAAGTTTGGAACCCGTTTCAGACGGGATCCGTCTCTCGACAGGGTGACCCGCATCGCGGGACTGGGTAAGCTGGCTTATGCACCACGAAAGGAAGGGGTGACTTTCGATGCCGATCGATCTCGCGCAAGTAGATTGGCTGTATGTAGCTATATTGGCCGTATTCGTCTTTCTCACGACCCTGGTTGGCAGCCTGCTGTCGTTTGGCCGCCGTTGGACGGCTTCCACCCTTTCGGCGCTACTGTTCGCCGCACTATTCGTGTTCTGGACCTACTATCCGCACCGCGTGCCTCTGCCGAAGACGATCAGCATGCCGGCCGCGCCCGCCAGCACGGCAGCTCCCGCCCCGGCAGCGCCCGCTGCGCCGGCAGCGCCGCAAAGACCGCGCAACCCGGTCACAGACATTACGCCTCCACGCAATCCCGTCACCGATGTCACGCCCCCTGCTGGCCAACCCACGTCACCGGCACCGGCTGCGCCCGCCACTCCGCCCGCAGGCTCGACACGTTAGGCTTGCGCGCGGCTGCCTGAATGATGTTCTCTGCCGGTTGGGTGCATAGAGGAAGTAGCGGAAGACCTGCATGAAGAAAGTCTACCCCGATGCAAAAGCCGCACTGGCTGGTTTGCTCAAGGACGGCATGTTGATCTGTGCCGGAGGTTTTGGCCTGTGCGGAATTCCCGAAACGCTGATCAAGGCGATCCGCGATTCCGGGGCGAAAAATCTTACGGTCGTATCGAACAACGCGGGAGTCGATGGTGCGGGCCTTGGCTTGCTGCTCGAGACACGACAGATAAAAAAAATGATCTCGTCCTATGTCGGAGAGAACAAGCTGTTCGCGCAGCAGTATCTCGCAGGCGAGCTTGAGATCGAATTCAATCCCCAAGGCACGCTGGCCGAGCGGATCCGCGCCGGGGGCGCCGGTATTCCGGCATTCTTCACGCGCACCGGTGCCGGCACCGACATCGCCAAGGGCAAAGAGGAGCGCGAATTCGACGGTCAGCGCTACGTCATGGAGCGCGGCATTGTTGCCGATCTTTCGATCGTTCACGCCTGGATGGCCGATACCGAAGGAAATCTCGTCTATCGAAAGACGGCGCGCAATTTCAATCCGATGATGGCGACTGCCGGAAAAGTGACCGTCGCCGAAATCGAGCACTTGGTACAGCCGGGCGATCTGAATCCCGATCATATCATCACGCCGGGCATCTACGTCCAGCGCATCGTCCACGTGCCGAATGCGGTCAAGCACATCGAGCAGCGCACGGTGCGCAAGCGCGAAGCCGCGCCGGCCGGAACAGGAGAGGAAGTCTGATGCCCTGGACCCGCGACCAAATGGCCGAACGCGCGGCCAAGGAATTGCGCGACGGTTTCTATGTCAATCTCGGCATCGGCATTCCGACGCTGGTGTCCAATTACATTCCTGCCGGCATGACGGTGCAGCTGCAGAGCGAGAACGGCATGCTTGGCTTCGGCCCATTCCCCTACGAGGGCGAGGAAGATCCCGACCTCATCAATGCCGGCAAGCAGACGGTTACAGAGTTGCCGACGACAAGCTATTTTTCGTCGGCCGACTCGTTCGCCATGATTCGTGGCGGTCATATCGACCTCTCCATCCTCGGCGCCATGCAGGTTGCCGAAAATGGAGACCTCGCCAACTGGATGATCCCGGGCAAGATGGTGAAGGGGATGGGCGGGGCCATGGACCTCGTCGCGGGCGTGAAGAAGGTCGTCGTCGTGATGGAGCACACCGCCAAGGACGAACCCAAGCTCCTCCACCGCTGCAAGCTGCCGCTGACCGGGGCCGGCGTAGTCGACATGGTCATCACCGATCTTGGCGTCTTCACCATCAACAAAAAGAGCGGCGGAATGACCCTTATCGAACTTGCACCCGACGTCACGGTCGATGAGATTACGAAGAAGACCGAGGCGAGCTTCAAGGTCGACCCGAAGCTGAGACACTAGCGCGCAGGCCTTGAGCTGGAACAAACGATCGTGTCGCGTCTTTCTCGCTGCATGGATAAAAGCGACAGATTTCACCGCGAATTGGACCATCTTGAAGGCCACTTGCCGAAATGGGCGCGTAGCGCATTTCGGCGCGCACGAATGCTGGGCGCCATGTGGATCCGCCTGCTCGTTGCAAGCCTGCTGATAGTTGGCGGAATCCTTGGCATCGTCTTGCCCGTCCTGGGCTTCTGGATGGTGCCCCTGGGATTGGCGCTACTTGCGATCGATGTGCCGTTTTTGCGCCGTCCCTTTGCGCGTATTCTCGCCTTCATCAACCGTAAGCTCGCCTCGCACGCCGGCTGAGCCCTCGCACCAGCGCCATTTGATTTTCCCCACAGAGCCGGTACAGATCGCTTCGACCACGGCCAAGGGGGAAACATGCTGTCCGACGCCGACCGAAAAAAGGCCGCTGATATTTTGATGGCGGCACAGAAGGATCGAAAACAAGCGATCCAGCTGCACATTACCTTTCCTGACATCACCGTCGAGGATTCCTATGTGATCTCGACCGAGGTTGCGAACCGCAAGATCAAGGCCGGCGCGAAGCTAATCGGCCATAAAGTGGGGCTTACTTCGAAAGCGATGCAGCGATCGTCGATGATCGATGAGCCGGACTATGGCTACATCCTCGATGACCAACTGATCGCCGATGGTGCCAAGATCAAACATGCCGACTACTGCAAGCCGCGTGTCGAGATCGAACTGGCTTTCGTTATAGGCAAGCGGCTGGTGGGACCGGGCGTCGGAGTGACCGACGTTCTGCGCGCGACAGAATATGTAATCCCCGCAATCGAGATCGTCGATGCGCGCCTGCAGGATCAGCGCAAAATTGTCGACACTGTCGCGGATAACGGGGCCGCGGCCGGCATCGCAATGGGCGGGCGACCGGTTGGGCCGATGGATGTCGATCTGCGCTGGGTCGGTGGCATCATGTACCGAAATTCAGAGATCGAGGAGACGGGCTTGGCCGCCGGAGTGCTGGGCCATCCGGCGCTTGGGGTCGCCTGGCTCGCCAACAAGATTGGTCCGCACGGCCACGCACTCGAGCCGGGGCACATCGTGCTTGCCGGCTCATTCACGCGCGTTGTATTCGCGCAGAAAGGCGACACGCTGCATGCCGATTTCGGTGCTCTCGGCGGAATCGCCATTCAATTTCTATGACGGGTACAGCTCATGGTCGAATTTCAAACCAACGACTTCAAACGCGCGCTCAGCCAGGGCAGGTTGCAGATCGGCTTGTGGTCCAGCCTTTGCAGCAACATTGCCGCAGAAGTCATTTCTGAAAGCGGATTCGACTGGATCCTGCTTGATACAGAGCATTCGCCCAACGAGATCCCCGATCTGGTGACGCAGTTACAGGCAATTCAGCGTGGCACGGCAACCCCGATCATCCGTCCGGCATGGAACGATGCCGTGCTGGCAAAACGCGCGCTCGACATCGGCGCTCAGTCGTTGCTGTTCCCCTACGTGCAGAATGTCGAGGAGGCCAAGCGCGCTGTCGCTTCGACGCGCTATCCTCCGCACGGAGTTCGTGGGGTCTCTGTTGCGGCAAGGGCCAGCCGTTATGGCCGCGTGCAGGGATATCTGACCAAGGCGAATGATGAGATTTGCGTCCTGGTACAGGTCGAAACCCGCAGTGCCCTCGACCAGCTCGACGCGATCGCCAAGGTCGATGGGGTCGATGGTGTGTTTATTGGCCCCTCTGATCTGGCAGCCTCGCTCGGGCACCTCGGTAACCCGCAGCATGGCGAGGTGCAAAAGGCGATCGAAAACGCGGTGAAGCGACTCAAGGCGCTCGGCAAACCGGCCGGTATCCTGACCAGCAACGAGGAAGAGGCGCGCCGGTATATCGAATGGGGCTACCTGTTCGTGGCGGTCGGTGCCGACGTAGGTCTGCTCGCCCGCAATGCGGACGCATTGGCGAAGAGGTTCAAGAGCGGTAGCTGACCCGACCGGCGCACGTCAAGTATTATCAGTCACTTAGCAGGACGAGCACATCTTTCATAGCCCTTGCCGCATGCCGCGAAAACCTGCCAAATGGATAACGAGGGGTGTCGCGCATGAGTGAAGAGATGATCCTCGAGACCGAGGATCTCACAAAGGAATTCGCCGGCTTTGTCGCCGTCAACGGCGTCGGCCTTCGCGTCCGGCGCGGGACCATTCACGCTTTGATCGGACCAAATGGGGCGGGCAAAACGACTTGCTTCAATTTGCTCACCAAATTTCTGAGTCCCACGCACGGCCGGATCCTCTTCAAAGGTCAGGACATCACCGAGATGCAGCCTGCGGATGTGGCCAGGCTCGGTTTGGTGCGCTCGTTTCAGATCTCCGCAGTTTTTCCGCACATGACTGTGCTCGAAAACGTTCGCATTGCCCTGCAGCGCCGGCGCGGCGGCTCATTCGATTTTTGGCGACCGAGCTCTGTCCTCAACGATTTGAACGAGCGGGCGATGCAACTGATCGCCGATGTCGGTTTGACTTCGGTCACCGACTGGCTGGCAGTGGAACTTCCATATGGCCGCAAGCGGGCGCTGGAGATTGCCACCACGTTGGCGCTCGATCCGGAGATGCTGCTACTTGACGAACCAACGGCAGGGATGGGTCACGAGGATATTGACCGCGTGGCGCAGCTGATCAAACGCGTGTCGGCCGATCGCACCGTGTTGATGGTCGAACACAATTTGTCCGTCGTGGCCGATCTCTCCCACCACATTACCGTGCTGACGCGCGGGCGAATCCTGGCGGAAGGCGACTACGACACGGTCTCCAACAACCCGGAAGTGCGTGAGGCTTATATGGGGGTCGGTCATGCTTGACCCAGGCACGCCGCTTCTTGCCGTGAAAGAGCTGCAAGCCTGGTACGGCGAGTCGCACATACTTCATGGCGTGACGTTCGACGTGAATCAGGGCGAGGTGGTGACGCTCCTCGGCCGCAACGGCGCTGGCAAGACGACGACCATGAAAAGCATTATGGGGATCGTCGGCAATCGCGCGGGCTCGGTGCGTTATGAGGGCCAGGAACTGATCGCGAGCGCTTCGAACCATATTGCGCGCGCTGGCATCGCGCTTTGCCCCGAAGAGCGCGGCATTTTTTCCAGCCTCAATGTCGAGGAAAATCTGCTGCTGCCGCCGGTGGTCAAACTTGGGGGATTGACGCTCGACCGCATTTTCGGCCTGTTTCCGAACCTCAAGGAACGACTGGGTTCAAGCCAGGGCACCAAGCTTTCCGGTGGCGAGCAGCAAATGCTCGCGATCGGGCGTATCCTCCGCACCGGCGCCCGACTATTGTTGCTGGACGAACCGACGGAAGGGCTTGCACCTGTTATCATCCAACAGATCGGCAAGACCATCCGCGCACTCAAGGAGCAGGGCTTTACCATTCTGCTGGTTGAGCAGAATTTCCGTTTCGCTTCGACCGTTGCGGATCGGTATTACGTCATGGAACATGGACGAATAATTGATCAGTTCGCCAACGCCGAACTGGATGCGAACATCGACAAGCTTCACGACTATCTCGGTGTCTAACGAAAAGATCTGTCCGAAAAAAAGGGAGGATGCAACGAATGAAACGCATGATGAGCTTGACGGCTCTTGCCGTCATCCTGACCTGCGGGACAGGCAATGCCCAACAGATAAATGTCAAAATCGGCGTGCTCACCGACATGTCCAGCCTTTACGCCGATGTGACGGGGCCTGGCGCACTCGTTGCTGCGAAGCTGGCGGCCACCGACTACATGAAGGATCATCCCAATGTGAAGGTCGAGGTGATTGGAGGCGACCACCAGAACAAGGCCGATATCGGCTCCCAGATTGCCAATCAATGGTACGACGTCGACAAAGTTGACATGATCGTCGACGTGCCGAATTCCGGTGTCGCGCTGGCGATCAGCCAGATTACCGCTCAGAAGAACAAAGTATTTGTGGGCTCAAGCCCCGCTACGTCCGATCTGACGGGCGCAAAATGCAATGCCAACACCGTGCACTGGACCTATGACACCTGGATGCTGGCAAACGGTACCGGCAAGGCGATTGTGAAAACCGGTGGCGATACCTGGTTCTTCCTCACGTCGGATTACGCATTTGGACACGCGCTTGAGCGCGACACTGGTGCTGTCGTTGAAGCTAATGGGGGTAAAGTCCTCGGCAAGGTACGTCATCCCATCAATACGAATGATTTCTCGTCGTTCCTGCTGCAGGCCCAATCATCCAAGGCAAAGGTGATCGGTCTTGCCAATGCCGGCGGCGATACCATTAATTCGATCAAACAGGCGGCCGAATTCGGCATCGTGAAAGGCGGGCAGAGTCTGGCCGGGCTTTTGGTGTTTGCCAGCGACGTGAATGCGCTGGGGCTGAACTCAGCACAGGGCCTGGTGTTCACCGAGACGTGGTACTGGGACATGAACGATGCCAACCGGGCCTGGACCAAGCGCTGGCAGAGCGAACGCAACGCAGCCGGCAAGGTCCCGACGATGAACCAGGCCGGAGTATATGCAGGCACCTTGCACTACCTGAAGGCGGTCAGCGCGCTCAAAAGTGCTGCCGATGGCAAGGCCGTAGTCGCCAAGATGAAGGAGATGCCGACCGATGACCCCTTATTCGGAAAGGGCACGATCCGCGCCGACGGCCGCAAGATTCATCCGGCTTACCTCTTTGAAGTCAAGAAACCGGAGGAGTCGAAATATCCGGGTGACTTCTACAAACTGCGCGCGACAATTCCTGCCGACGAGGCTTTTCGTCCGCTGAAGGAAGGCAATTGTCCGCTCGTAAGCGGCTGATAATTTCCGATATCTAGAACAAAACGGAGGATACACTTATGAGAAAAACCCTAGGACTGGTGATGCTCGCCGCCGCTTTCGCCTGGGGCGGCGCCAATGCCCAGCAGGTCAATGTCAAAATCGGCGTGCTCAGCGATATGTCGAGCCTCTATTCCGATATCGCGGGACCGGGATCACTCGTGGCCGCCAAACTGGCGATCGAGGACTTCACCAAGGCTAATCCGAACGTCAAGGTGGAGCTGATCGGTGGAGACCATCAGAACAAGGCCGATATCGGTTCGCAGCTCGCCAACCAATGGTACGACGTCGATAAGGTCGATTTGATCATCGACACGCCGAATTCCGGTGTTGCACTGGCGGTCAGCCAGATCACCGCCACCAAGAACAAGGTGTTTATCGTCTCCGGCGCGGCCGCCTCGGACCTCACGGGCCCCAAATGCAACGCCAACACGATCCACTGGACCTACGACACCTGGATGCTCGCCAATGGCACGGGCACGGCGCTGGTGAAGACCGGCGGCAACAGCTGGTTTTTCCTCACCGCCGATTACGCTTTCGGACATGCGCTTGAGCGCGACACGATGGCAGCGGTTGAGAAAGCCGGCGGCAAGGTCCTCGGCAAAGTGCGTCACCCGCTCAATACCAACGACTTCTCGTCGTTCCTGCTGCAGGCGCAGTCCTCCAAGGCCAAGATCATCGGGCTCGCTAACGCTGGCGGCGACACCATCAACTCGATCAAGCAAGGCGCCGAATTCGGCATCGTCAGGGGTGGGCAGAAGTTCGCGGGGCTGCTGGTGTTTGTCAGCGACGTCAACGCGATGGGCTTGCAGGCGGCGCAGGGCTTGACCCTCACTGAAACCTGGTACTGGGACATGACCGACACCAACCGTGGCTGGACCAAGCGCTGGCAAGGGGAACGCGGCGCGGCAGGCAAGTTCCCGACCATGGTGCATGCTGGCGTGTATGCCGGCATAACACACTACCTCAAGGCGGTTTCGGCGCTTAAGAGCGCGACCGATGGCAAGGCGGTGGTCGCCAAGATGAAAGAGATGCCGACCGATGATCCGCTCTTTGGCAAAGGCACAATCCGTCCGGACGGGCGCAAGGTGCATCCGGCTTATTTGGTCGAGGTGAAGACGCCGTCGGAATCCAAGTATCCCGGCGATTTTTACCACGTGCGCGCCACCATCTCGGCGGATGAAGCCTTCCGACCGCTCAAGGAAGGTAACTGTCCGCTGGTCAGTGGCTGATCCTGAAACGAGGCCGAGGGCGGACACCCCTCCCTCGGCCCCGCGGTGACCATATGTTCGAGATCTTCGGCGTCCCATCGAACGCGCTATTCGGCCAGCTATTGATCGGCCTGATCAATGGCTCGTTCTATGCGCTCCTCAGTCTGGGGCTGGCCGTCATCTTCGGCATGCTCAACATCATCAATTTCAGTCACGGCGCCCAATACATGATGGGCGCCTTTGCCGCCTATCTCATCCTGCAATACACCGGTCTTGGTTACTGGCCAGCACTGATTATTGCGCCGGTTCTGGTAGGCATCACCGGCGTCATTGTCGAGCGGCTTTTCTTGCAACGGCTGTATAAACTCGATCACCTCTACGGTCTCCTGCTCACATTTGGCTTAGCGCTGATTTTCGAGGGCGTTGCACGCAATTATTTCGGCTCTGCCGGGTTGCCTTATACCATTCCGGAGTCGCTGCGCGGCGGGCAGAATCTTGGGTTCATGTTCCTGCCGAACTACCGTGCATGGGTCATAGCGGCCTCGCTCGCTGTGTGTATCGGCACTTGGCTCGTGATTGAGCGGACGCGGCTTGGGGCTTATCTGCGCGCCGCTACCGAAAACCCGACGCTGGTGCGCGCTTTCGGCATTAACGTGCCGCGCATGATCACGCTCACTTACGGCTTCGGCGTTGCGCTCGCTGCCCTTGCCGGCGTTATGGCGGCGCCGATCTATAACGTATCGCCGCAGATGGGCTCTGAGCTGATCATCGTGGTGTTCGCGGTGGTTGTGATTGGCGGCATGGGCTCGATCCTCGGCGCCATCATAACGGGCTTCGGCCTTGGTGTGATCGAGGGTCTGACCAAGGTGTTTTTCCCTGAGGCGTCGAACACGGTGATCTTCATCATTATGGCCGTCGTGCTGCTGGTGCGGCCGGCCGGCCTGTTTGGACGGAGAGCGTGATGGAAGGTGTAGCCGACCCTCTCGCCAAGAAAGCCTCCGCGTTCCGCGCTCAAAGCGAGAGCATCGGCTTTGTCGTCATGGTTGCTGCGCTTGTCATCGCGCCATTTGTGACCTATCCGCTGTTTCTCATGCAGGCGATGTGCTTTGCGCTCTTTGCCTGTGCCTTCAATTTGTTGATCGGATACGTCGGTCTGTTGTCGTTTGGGCACGCGCTCTATTTCGGCTGGGCGAGCTACCTCTCGGCCTATTCGGCGAAAGCATGGGGCTTTTCGCCGGAGCTTGCGATCCTGACCGGCACGGCGACCGCCGCCGTCTGCGGCGTTGTCGCCGGCTCGTTGGCAATTCGCCGCCAAGGCATCTACTTCGCCATGATCACGCTTGCCCTTGCTCAGATGATGTTTTTCTTTGCCCTGCAGGCAAAATTCACCGGCGGCGAAGATGGCATCCAGGCGGTGCCGCGTGGACACCTGTTTGGTATTGTCGATCTCAGGAACGAGATGGCGATGTATGCCGTCGTGCTGATCATTTTTCTTGCGGGCTTTATGTTCATTTATCGGATTATCCATTCGCCATTTGGGGAAGTTCTCAAGGCCATACGAGAAAACGAAACACGCGCAATCTCACTCGGCTACAAAACGGACCGTTACAAGTTGGTCGCCTTTGTGCTGTCAGCCACGCTCGCTGGGGTTGCAGGCGCCACCAAGGCCATTGTGCTGCAATTGGCCTCGCTTACCGATGTGAACTGGCCCATGTCGGGTGAAGTCGTGCTGATGACGTTGGTCGGCGGTCTTGGCACCATCTTTGGGCCGGTCGTCGGCGCGTTCGTGATTCTCGTCATGCAGTTCAAGCTGGCCCCCATCGGCGAATGGGTGCTGGTCATACAAGGTGCGATTTTCGTCGCGTGCGTCCTTCTGTTCCGTCGTGGTGTCGTTGGTGAACTTGCCAATAGGCTGCGTATCCGCCTGTAGGCTGGGCAAATCGGAGTACGCCGCGCTTTCCAGCTAATGCCGTTGTTTTCGTGCAATTTTCGGTCGTCGCCGATGCAAGGCGTGTCGGTCGAGTACCGGATTGGCGAGTGCCCGGGGGCATTCAATGGCAACTGTTCGGGGCGAAGTTCGTTTCGATAGGATCGCCGAGAAATGGCATGCCTTGGCCCGGCGACGGCTTGCCTCTATACGCGAGCTCGAGCGCAGCGGCCGATGGAAACACTATTGCACGCAGGAACAGCTCGCCTCCCAACTTCACGAAAGCCGAGCGCTTAGCCGCAATTTGGGCCGCGCTTGCCGGTCGCGCATCCGCTCTTGCTCCCCGCGCAGATTTGCGGCCTCCCACGTAATACAGTTAGCCGCGGGTTGCCGATTGATATGGGTGCTATTATTGCCTATCTGAAATCCGTCCAGCAGCGTTAAATCCGGCGCTTCCCAGCCAGAGTCGAATCCCTCTCATGCCAAGTACCTTGTTCACGCCGTTTCGCCTGGCGAACCTCGAGCTCGCCAACCGTATCGTTGTTTCGCCGATGTGCCAATATTCCGCTGACGACGGCTGCGCGAATGACTGGCATCTCATGCATCTGGGGATGATGGCTCATTCCGGCGCCGCGATGGTGATTGTCGAAGCCACCCATGTCGAACGGCATGGCCGCATCACGCATGGTTGCCTTGGCTTGTACTCCGATGACAATGAAGCAGCGCTCGCTCGCGTGGTCGCGCAGGCGCGGCGCATGGGCAATGCCAAGTTCGGCATCCAGATTGCCTATTCCGGCCGCAAGGGCTCTGCGCAACGCCCGTGGGAAGGTGCCGCCCCCTTAAAGCCGGAAGAAGATCCATGGCCTACGATTGCAGCCTCGCCCATTCCGTTCGGCGGGGGGTGGCACACGCCGCGCGAAGTCACCGAAACGGATATGGAGCGAGTCCGTGCGGCTTTCGTCTCGTCCGCCCAGCGTGCTCTTCGTATCGGTTTCGACGAGATCGAGCTCCACATGGCGCATGGTTACCTGGCCCATGGTTTCATGTCTCCGATTTCCAACAAGCGGACCGACCGATATGGCGGTTCATTCGAGAACCGCATGCGCTTTCCGCTGTCGATTGCAGTCGCGGTGCGGGCGGTGGTGCCAAGGACGGTGCCGCTCGGCGCGCGCATCACCGGCAGTGACTGGAGAGAAGGCGGTCTTACTCCCGACGATGCCGTGGCGATCGCCAAGGCCCTAAAAGGCGAGGGAATCGATTTTATCTGCATCTCATCGGGCGGCGTCGCCGCGGACATCCGCAATCCCACAGAGCCGGGCTACAACGTACCTATCGCTGCGCGGGTAAAGCGCGAGGCTGGCATTCCGACACGCACGGTCGGCTTGATTGTGAAGCCTCAGCACGCCGAGGAGATTGTCGCGACCGGGCAGGTCGACCTGGTGTCGATGGCGCGCAGTTTTATCGACGACCCTCATTGGGGCTGGCACGCGGCCAAGGCGCTCGGTGCAGAAGTGTATCGACCGCCGCAATATCAACGGGCCGGGCCGAAACTATGGGCACCCGCTGCTGCGAAGGCATAAAAAGCGACGCTAAATTACTGCCCCGTTCGCAGGATCGATCAGATGCATATGATCGACATTGGCGTGCAATCGCATTGTGGCGCCTGCATCCGCGGCGCTGCTAGGCTCGACGCGGCCGCAAATTTCGGTGCCATTCACGGTAAAGAAGACCATCGTCTCCATGCCAAGCGGCTCGACGACGTCCAGGGTCACCGCGAAGTCGGATCCATCGTTGCGGCCATTGTGTCGCGGTTCGGTGATGTGCTCCGGCCGCAATCCAAGGGTGACCTGTTTTCCAACAAATGCCTGGTAGCGCGCCGAACGGCCGGTAGGAACGGGCAAGGCGATGTTGTCGGCAACGCGCACGCGCATGCCGGCGCCATTCTGTTCAAGCTGGCACGGGATAAGATTCATCGCCGGCGAGCCTATGAAACCGGCGACGAACCGTGTGCGAGGCTGATGATAGAGTTGCTGCGGCGTTCCGATTTGCTCGATCCGGCCGTGGTTCATGACCACCACGCGGTCGGCAAGCGTCATTGCTTCAACCTGATCATGGGTGACGTAAACCGTGGTCGTCTTCACCTTCTGGTGCACGCGCTTGATCTCCGTGCGCATCTGCACGCGTAACTTCGCGTCCAGATTCGACAGCGGTTCATCGAACAGGAAAACCTTGGGATTACGGACAATCGCGCGGCCCATGGCCACCCGCTGGCGCTGACCGCCGGACAATGCCTTGGGACGGCGGTCGAGGAGCTCCGTAATGTCCAGAATGCGGGCGGCGTGCTCGACGCGTTGACGAATCTCGTTCTTGGAGAACTTGCGCAGCTTGAGGCCGAACGACATGTTCTCGAACGCCGTCATGTGGGGGTAGAGCGCGTAGTTCTGGAACACCATCGCGATGTCGCGATCCTTCGGCGGCAGATCATTGACGATCTCCCCGCCAATGCAGATCTCGCCGGAGGTGACCTCCTCGAGACCGGCGATCATGCGCAAGGTCGTGCTCTTGCCGCAGCCGGAAGGCCCTACCAGCACGACGAATTCGTTGTCGGGAATATCAAGGTCGATTGAGCGGACGGCTTCGACCTCACCGAATTTCTTGACGACCTGACGCAACGCGACTTCCGCCATAACGTTCAGCCCTTGGTGGCACCGGAGGTCAATCCGGCGATGTAGTAGTCCATAAGAAAGGCGTAGATCACCAGCGGCGGCGCGGCCGCGACCAGGGCGCCCGCCATCAACATGCCCCACTTGTAGACGTCAGCCCGGATCAGGCTGGTCACCGTGCCGACGGTAAGAACCTGCTGATCCGCCGAATAAAGAAACGCCATCGGATACACGAAGGCCGCCCAGGACACCGTGAAGGCGAAGATGGTGGCAGCGATAATGCCGGGGAGCGCCACCGGAATGAAAATTTTCAGCAGCATCTGCATGTGACCGGCGCCATCGATGAGCGCCGCTTCGTCCAGCTCTTTCGGGATCGACTGGAAATAGCCAATCATGATCCAGGTGCAGAAGGGCACAGTGAGCGTCGGATAAACCAGCACCATGCCCCAATAGGAGTTGAGCAGCCCAATGGCTTTCACGATCTGGAACAGCGGGATGAACAGCAATGTGTCAGGGACGAGATAGGTGAGAAAAATGCCTGTGGCGAGAATGCTCGAGCCCCAGAATCGCATGCGGCCGAGCGAGAATGCAGCGAGCACGCTCACAACCATTGTGATGGCAACGACGGAGATCGTCACGATTGCCGTGTTTTTGAAGAAAATGAGGAAATCGGTCTGGGTGAACAGGAGCTTGAACTGATCGAGCGTGATCCCGTTAGCGATGATCCACGGGTTGGTCGCCATGTGCGCGACCTCAGCGTCGCTCTTAAGCGAGGTCACGATCATGTAGTAGGGAGGCATCAGGAAGAAGATGGCAAAAATCACGAGAAATACGTAGGAGGTGATCAGCGCCCATCGGCGGCTGCGCTTGAGGCTCGCGCGCCGTGCGCCGCTCGATCTCGGAACTGAAACCGCGATCGAGGTCATGCGATGTCCCTCCCGCGTTTGCGCACGCCGCGCAGGATGAAAATGGCCGCGATTGCAAGGATCGGAAACATGAACAGAGATGTTGCAGCGCCGAGCGGCAGGTCCCCGGAACGAATGCCAAGCAGGAACGAATAGGTCGCGAACACATGGGTCATGTTGCGCGGCCCGCCTGCGGTCATGATCTGGACGATATCGAAGTTGGCGAACGTGACGATCAACGAGAACAGCACGGTGATGGCAATAATATTGCGCATCATTGGCAGCGTAATGTGGATGAACTTCTGCCAGGCATTCGCGCCGTCGATCGCCGCGGCTTCGTAAAGCTGTTCGGGGACTGATTTCAACGCAGCCAGGTACATGATGAGGAAGAACGGCGCGCCATACCACACATTCACAAGGATCACCGAAAATCGTGCCCAATAGGGATCACTCAGCCACGCGATTTCATTGAAACCGAGCCCCCTCAAGATCCAGTTGAAAGCGGAGTGGGTGGGATCGAACAACCACCACCAGCCCAGCGACGACAATGCCAATGGGATGACCCACGGCACCAGCAGCATGCCGCGCCACTTGCGCTGACCTTTCGCAGGCAGGTTGTTGATCAGGTGGGCCGTGATCAAGCCGATGACTGCTTTAAAGAATACGGCAGAGAGCGCAAAGATCGCGGACTGCCACACGACCATCCAGAAAACGTCGCGGGAGAGGAGAAAGCTGAAGTTGCCAAGGCCAACGAAGCGCGTCTGCGCCTTGTTCAACATCGACAAGTAGATCGAATAGAACGCCGGGTAGATGACAAGGCTGAAGATGATCGCGATCAGCGGCAGACACATCAGGAAGGCAGTGGTCGATCGCTGGCGCAGGAATTTCCCAAGACCGCGACGTGTGGATGGACGTGCACCTGCGGTCTGCAGGCTTGGGACCCAAGTATGAACTGTATCCGCCATTTGGCTGTCTTCAACCTGCTAACGGCTGCCGCCCGCCGGTGAACGCCGCGCATGCCGGCCAAACTGCCGGCATGCGCGTTGATGACAAAGCCAGATCACGCGCGCAGCGCGCCTTCGAGCTCCTTCTCCGCCCACTTGATGACGTCGTCGAGCTTCTCGTTGCCCTGCGTGAACTTGGACACCATCACGGTGTTGATGGCCTGATTGTACATCTGCGCACCGACTTCGGAGCGCGCAGGGGCGCCGAACATCGAGGTTTGCTCGTCAGCCCGAGGCGGATAGCTGTAGACGACGCCCTTCGGCGGTTCGACCGTCTTCCAGGTCTCGAAGTCGTACATGCTCTTGAACGACGGCAGGTCATAACCGATCGAGGCAGCAACCAGTTGCGCCATCGATTCCCGTTGCGACATATGGAGCAGGAGATCTTTGCCAGCCGACTTGTTCTTCGAGAAGCTCCATAGGCCGTAGAACTGCGGAAGCTGCCCGACAAATCGGCCCTTCGGGCCTTTCGGCATGGCGTGATGCCAGATATTTTCGGCGACCTTGATGTTGTCGCGCTTGGCAACTGCCCACGAGCTTGGCGGATTCATGATGCCGGAGCCCTTGCCGGAAATGATCCACCGGTTGTTGCCGGCGTCGTCCCACGCGTAGACCTCCGGCGGATTAACCGCCATCAGCTTCTTCAGATACTCCAACGCGGCGCGAGTTTCGTCCGAGTTGACCTTGATGTTGTCCTTCTCGTCGATCATCACGACGCCAAAAGACTTGAACAGCGCGCCGACCCAATCGACCGCGTCGCTGGTCTGACCCATCGGCAGTCCGACCGGGAAGCCCGCCTTGTGCAACTGCTCGGCGGTCTTGAGGTACAGGTCCCAGTTCCAGGTATCGACCAGCTTC
>DASXST010000181.1:0-5331 GCA_036505835.1 Pseudolabrys sp.
ACACCATCAGAACGCACCGGTCACTAGACAAAGATGCGCCGACCTTTCGCTCTGTTCAGCGGGTCGGAACCATCACGTCATATGCAATCCTCGGCGGACTTCATCACCATTACCTTCGGATTTAGATTTTCGGTACACACACCCCACCGGAGTGTCGAGATTGGGGTAGCTGCCTTCATGGCGTTACTTGCGCTTATTGGAGTCTCAGGTAGCTTGCCGGTCGGCCATCGGTTGGGGTGCAGAGGGGCCGAAAGCCGGCTTCTTCCCGCCCGAAGGAGTCAAGAAAATCGACGCCGGGGAATTCATTGCTACATCCACCTCGCAACCGGTATGAGGTTCATAGGACGCCCGCCAGCCCGCAACGTAAGGAACAAGCCGCAATGGACTCCTCGCAGCACACCAACCCGAAATCGGATATCGAAATCGCCCAAGCCGCAAAAAAACGGCCGATCATGGAAATCGCGCGCGAGAAGCTCGGCATCGCTCCCGAGAACCTGGAGCCCTATGGCCATTACAAGGCCAAGGTATCGATGGACTTCATCAAGTCGCTGCAAGGCAAGCCGAACGGCAAGCTGATCCTGGTCTCGGCCATCACGCCGACGCCGGCCGGCGAAGGCAAGACCACGACCACGGTCGGCCTCACCGATGCGCTCAATCTCATCGGCAAGAAGGCGATGCTGTGCATTCGCGAGCCCTCGCTCGGCCCCTGCTTCGGCGTCAAGGGTGGCGCGGCCGGCGGCGGCTATGCCCAAGTCGTGCCAATGGAGGACATCAACCTGCATTTCACCGGCGACATCCACGCCATCAGTGCCGCCAACAATTTGCTTGCGGCATTGATTGACAACCACATTTACTGGGGCAACGCTTTGGGCATCGATGCCCGCCGCATCGTTTGGCGGCGTGTCATGGACATGAACGACCGCGCGTTGAGGTCGATCGTGTCATCGCTTGGCGGCGTCGCCAACGGCTATCCGCGCGAGGACGGCTTCGACATCACCGTCGCCTCGGAGGTGATGGCGATTTTTTGCCTGGCCAGGGACATCGAGGACCTCAAGCAGCGCCTATCGAAAATCGTGATTGGCTACACGCGTGACCGGAAGCCGGTGCGCGCCGGCGATCTCAAGGGGCACGGGCCGATGACGGTGCTGCTCAAGGAGGCGCTCGCGCCGAATCTGGTGCAGACGCTTGAGGGCACGCCGGCCTTCATCCACGGCGGGCCGTTCGCCAACATTGCGCATGGCTGCAACTCGGTGCTGGCGACGACGACCGCACTCAAGCTGTGCGATTACGTCGTAACCGAATGTGGGTTCGGTGCCGATCTCGGCGGCGAGAAATTTTTCGACATCAAGTGCCGCAAAACCGGCTTGGCACCAGACTGCGTGGTGCTGGTCGCCAGCATCCGCGCGCTCAAGATGCACGGCGGCGTCAAGAAGGAGGACCTCAAGGCCGAGAATCTGAAGGCGCTCGAGGCCGGCATGGCAAACTTGCAGCGCCACATCGAGAACGTGCAGAAGTTCGGCATCGTGCCGATCGTCTCGATCAACCGCTTTAGCGCCGACACCGAAGCCGAAATCGCACTGGTGAAGAATACGTGCAAGAAACTCGGTGTCGAGGCGCTGATGGCCGACCACTGGGCCGAGGGAAGCGAGGGCGCGGCCAACGTCGCGCACGCCGTGGTCAAAGTGGTCGAAGGCGGCAAGAGCAAGCTCAAGCTACTCTATCCCGACGAGATGCCGCTCCTGGAGAAAATCCGCACCATCGCTAAGGAAATCTACCGCGCCAAGGATATTTCCACCGACAAGCCGGTGCGCGACCAGCTCAAATCGTTCGAGGACATGGGCTACGGCAAGCTGCCGGTCTGCATCGCCAAGACCCAATACAGCTTCACCACTAACGCAGACACCAAGGGCGCGCCCAACGACCACACCATCAACGTGCGCGAGGTGCGGCTAAGCGCCGGCGCCGAGTTCGTCGTGGCGATCTGCGGTGAGATCATGACCATGCCCGGCCTTCCCAAGGTGCCCGCGGCCGACTCAATCGATGTCAACGCGCAAGGCCAGATCGTCAAATTGTTCTAGATCTGCGCGCTTGCTGGCGCGTCGCCTCTGTGACGATATCGAGGTCAAGGCATTACGATGCCGATTTGCTTGAGCTTGATGAGCAGGGCGTTGGCGGCTTTTCTGGCGATTCCTTGCTGGATAAATTTAGTATTTGTGACAAGAGGTCGTCTCCCACAATTTGAATACGGTCACTGAGCGCTTCCGTCATTGCACTGAATCCGTCCAATCGTTTTCATTTGATTGGCTTGGCCGCTCGCCGTCGGGAGCGATGGGTCTGCACCGCCGCAGATCGTCAGCTCTTCGATCAATCGCACGACCTCCGTGGCGCCTTCAGAACTGAGTGGACCAGTTCGGCAAAGCCCTTTTCGAATCTCATATAGCGATATCTACGCAAACTCCATCACGGCACTGACGACGGCTGCCGCGCTGGTTGAAGGCCCTACCGTGATCTCTTGCTGCTCAAGAAATTGCCGCAATAGTCGCGGAATGGCACAAGTTGCGATTTTAGTGCAACTTGTTGCGCCGACGTAACGTCTAGCACATACTCAGGACATACAGCGAAGGCTGGAAGGGCAGCAGCGCAATGAAACCGGCCATTAATGAAAAGCGGCCGACCCCTGTGAGCGTCAAAATAAACAAAGTCGTAAATCCCATCGATCGTGATAGTGCGTCGCAAGAGCGTTCCGCACCGGATTGCACAGTAATCGGCGTGAATGCCGCAACACAGACTTGCTCATTTGGGGCCAGCTCGACACCGCTTGCGCGCCGCGTGTCCGATACGAGCTGCCGCGTTGATAGGAAAAACGAAAGACCATTTACTCAGGCAATTGCATGATTCCAAGGGCGCTATAGTCTCGCGACTTTCGACGATTGAACGAGGAGAAACGGCATGGCTCTGAACAGACGTTCCCATGTAATCACCGAAGGCGACGAACGATCAGCAAATCGGGCAATGCTCTACCCAGTCGGATTTACTCCGAAGGATTTTGGCAAGCCTATTGTTGGCGTGGCGCACGGCCATTCAACCATGAATCCATGCAACGCAGGCATCCAGCCCCTCGTCGACCGTGCGGTCAAAGCGCTGAAGGCGTCCGGCGCCATGCCGCAGACCTGGGGCTTCCCGACCGGGAGCGATGGAATCAGTATGGGCACCGTGGGGATGCGCTACTCACTTCCGTCGCGCGAAGAGATCGCACGCTGCATCCAGATCGGCTGGGGTAGCCATCAGATGGACGGATTATTGTGCATTGCAGGGTGCGATAAAAACAAGCCGGGGTGCCTGATGGGAATCGCCTATTGCAACGTGCCCTCCATCTATGTCGACTCCGGCACAATTAAGCCCGGGCGTTGGAAGGGGCAGGACCTCACCGTCGTTTCGGCCTTCGAGGCGATTGGCGCCTATAGCGCCGGCAAGATATTGCGGGAGGACTTTGAAGGCATCGAGCAGCACGCTTGTCCGGGATTTGGTGTGTGCGGGGCGCAATATACCGCTAACACGATGGCGACGGCCGCGGCGGCGCTCGGCTTGGGCCTACTTGATGCGCCGCTGATGGCCGCCGAAGACGCCGAGAAACTCGATTCGATGGATCGCGCCGCCCAGGTTCTGGTGCGTGCGATCGAGCAAGACCTGAAGCCACGCGACATCATCAACCGCAAATCGCTCTCCAATGCCGTCGCCGCCGTCATGGCGACCGGCGGCTCGACGAACGCGGTGCTGCATCTACTCGCCGTCGCCAAAGCGGCAGGAGCCAAGTGGGAGATCGAAGATTTCGAGCGAGTCGGCCGGCGCACGCCGGTGCTGTGCGATCTGAAGCCTTCGGGCCGATTTGTCGCGGTGGATTTCCATCGTGCCGGCGGCGTCCCGCAGGTCATGAAGATGCTGCTCGATCATGATCGGCTCCACGGCGAGTGCATAACCATCACCGGCCGCACCCTGGCCGAGGAGCTGGCAGATGTATCCTCGGTACCTCGCGGCGATCAGGAGGTCATCCGGCCGTGGAATAGGCCGATGTACAACCGCGGACATCTCTCGATTCTCAAAGGCAATCTGTCGCCCGAAGGCTGCGTCGCCAAGACCTCGGGCATCAAACAGCCTAAATTCACTGGTCCAGCCCGGGTTTTCGATTCCGAGCAAGACTGCCTGAAGGCGATCCTCGCAAAAAAAATCAAGGAGGGTGACATCATTGTCATCCGCTACGAGGGCCCGAAGGGCGGGCCCGGCATGCCGGAGATGCTCTCACCCACCGCAGCGCTGGTCGGGCAGGGACTGCTCGAATCGGTTGCGCTGATCACCGACGGCCGGTTCTCTGGCGGCTCCTGGGGTTGGCTGGTCGGGCACGTCGCGCCCGAGGCGTTCGTCGGCGGCGCGATCGCGCTGGTGAGAAACGGCGATACGATCACCCTCGACAGGACCAGGCGTCTCATCCAGCTCAACGTCTCGGCGAAGGAACTGGCTGCTCGGCGGAGGAAGTGGCGAGCGCCGAAGGCCCGCTACAAGGACGGTATCCTTGCGGAGTATGCGCGCCACGTATCATCGGCAAGCGACGGTGCGATCGTTGAGTAATCTAATGAATCGTTACGGATCGCGGAACGGCGTCGCCCACAAAAGTGGAACACGTTGAGACGATTACAACCGGCTGTCGTTTCCGAAACTCCGCACAGATTCGCGTGGTGAGGCAGTTACTGCAGGTCAATGGGTTGATAATGCCCGGTCCCGTCGAGCTGTGTGCCCCAGACCTTGTGTACGCCCTGGTGCTCGGATCGGCCGAAGCTTACGGGTGTCCCGAGCCCAACGTCCAAATCGCGGAGATTCTCGAGAGTTGCTACCAGTCTTTCGGTGTCGAGCTGAGGGCCATTCTGTTTCAATGCTGCGATCAACACGTTGGCCGCCACGTAACCTTCGAGAGAAACATAGTCCGGCGCCTCGCCAGGGAAGTATTTGGCGAGCGCATTTTTGTAATCGATCACCAATGACGAGTGGGCATCAACCGCCGGCACGACCTGCGTGACGATGACCCCAGTTGCATACCTTTTGCCGAGAAGCATCAACTCATTGGCCAACGCGGTGCTGCCCACGAAAGAAACGCTGGTGTAAATCATGTCCGGATAAAGATCGCGCGTCTTCTCAATAAATTTAGCCGCGGCCCGATAGGCGGGTACCATAATCACCGCTTTTATTGGGGTCCGGTGCGCCTGGAGTCGCGCGATCGCCTCGTCCACATCCACGGTGTTGCGCTGGTAATTGAGCCGCAAAATTGTGCTGTCGTTGCCT
>DASXST010000182.1:0-20544 GCA_036505835.1 Pseudolabrys sp.
AAGGCGCTCCTGTTCCTCGGCTCGGGATCGGTGATCACTGCCATGCATCACGAACAGGATATCCAGAACATGGGCGGGCTGAAGGATCGCATTCCCTACACTTATGTCGTGATGCTCATCGGCACGCTGGCGCTCACCGGATTCCCGCTGACGGCCGGCTATTTCTCCAAGGATGCCATCATCGAGGCGGCCTTCGTCGGCAAGAATTCGATGGCGCTCTATGCCTTCATCTGCACAGTCGGCGCCGCAATGCTTACGTCTTTCTATTCCTGGCGGCTGATCTTCAAAACGTTCCACGGCGAGCCGCACGACCGCAGGCACTGGAGAGAGGCGCATGAAAGCCCGTTGGTGATGCTGATCCCGCTCGGCTTCCTCGCCGCCGGCTCGGTGCTCGCCGGGCTGCCTTTCAAGGAAATTTTTGCGGGCCACGGGGTCGAAGGATTTTTCCGCGAGTCGCTCACCTTCGCCAAGACCAATCACGTGCTCGAGGATATGCATCACGTGCCGTTGTATGTTGCAATTCTTCCCACCGCGATGATGCTGATCGGGTTTTTCGTCGCCTGGCACTTCTATCTCCGTCATCCGGATGTCCCGGTCGAACTAGCGCGCCAGCACGATTGGCTGTACCGATTCCTGCTCAACAAGTGGTACTTCGACGAGCTTTACGATCTGATTTTCGTTAGGCCCACGCTCCGACTTGGCCGCCTGCTGTGGAAGGGCGGAGATGGCTGGCTGATCGACGGCTTCGGCCCGGATGGCATTTCCGCGCGGGTCCTCGACGTTACCCGCAATGTGGTGCGGCTGCAGACCGGCTATCTCTATCACTACGCGTTCGCAATGCTGATCGGCGCCGCAGCTTTCATTACCTGGTTCATGTTCGCGACGGGGACACACTGATGAATTGGCCTATTCTCTCCGTCGTGACGTTCCTGCCGCTGCTCGGCGCATTGCTGGTTGCATTGCTTGTGCGCGGAAACGAGCGTCTGGCGCGAGGCACCGCGCGCTGGGTGGCGCTGTGGGCGACGCTCGTGACGTTTGCCATTTCGCTTGTCATGGTCTGGCGGTTTGACGCCGGATCAGCTGAATTCCAGTACGTCGAAAAATACAACTGGCTGGGCATCGCCTCCTATCACATGGGCGTCGACGGAATTTCGCTGCCTTTCGTGATCCTCACCACCGCGTTGATGCCGATCTGCATTCTCGCAAGCTGGACTGCGATCCAGACACGCGTGAAGGAATACGTGATCGCCTTCCTGGTGCTCGAAACCCTGATGGTCGGCACGTTTTCCGCGCTCGACCTGGTGCTGTTCTATCTGTTTTTCGAAGGCGGCCTGATACCCATGTTCCTGATCATCGGTGTCTGGGGCGGTCCGCGCCGCGTCTATGCCAGCTTCAAGTTCTTCCTCTACACGCTGCTCGGGTCTGTCCTGATGCTGCTCGCCATCATGGCGATGTACTGGGAAGCCGGAACGACCGATATCGCGGCACTCCTGCGTCACGGGTTTCCGGTCGGCCTGCAGAAATGGGCCTGGCTTGCGTTCTTTGCTTCATTCGCCGTGAAGTTGCCGATGTGGCCTATGCATACTTGGCTGCCCGATGCGCATGTCGAAGCGCCGACCGCAGGCTCCGTGATCCTCGCCGCTATCCTTCTGAAAATGGGCGGCTATGGCTTTCTCCGCTTTTCGCTGCCGATGTTCCCGGCCGCGAGCCATGAATTCGCGCCGCTGATTTTTACGCTCTCCGTGGTGGCGATCGTCTACACATCGCTGGTGGCGCTTGTGCAGGAGGACGTGAAGAAGCTCATTGCCTATTCCTCGGTCGCCCACATGGGCTTTGTCACCATGGGAATCTTTGCCGCGACCGCTCAGGGCGTTGCCGGCGGCATCTTCCAGATGATCTCTCACGGCATCGTTTCCGGCGCGCTGTTTCTTTGCGTCGGCGTGGTCTATGACCGCATGCACACGCGTGAAATCGAGGCCTATGGCGGGCTGGTCAACCGGATGCCGCTCTATGCCTTCGTATTTATGGTGTTCACCCTGGCGAATGTCGGGCTGCCGGGTACTTCCGGCTTCATTGGCGAATTTCTCTCACTGATCGGTACTTTCAAGGTGAACATCCCGGTTGCGACGCTCGCGACTCTCGGCGTGATCCTGTCGGCTGCCTATGCGTTGTGGCTGTACGGCAGGATGATTTTCGGCAAGCTCAAGCCTTCGCTGGAGGGCATTCGCGATATTGGCTGGCGCGAATGCGTCATCTTCGCCCCGCTGGTCGCGCTCACGATACTCTTTGGTGTCGTGCCAAAGCCGGTGCTCGACATATCGGCGGCTTCGGTTGCGCAACTGCTCGAAAACTATAACCACGCTATTGGCGCGGCCAAGACTGCCGCGTTGACGGCCCAATAGGCGGCGCATGAACCAGGCACCGACCTTGCTCGAGTTGGCGCCGCTGCTGCCGGAGCTCGTGCTGTCATGCGGAGCGATGCTGATGTTGATGACCGGCGTGGTCATCGGCGAGCGTAGCTCCGCAATGGTCAACACCTGGTGCGTGGTCGTGCTGGTTTTGGCCGGTGCCGCCTTGGCCTGGGTGCCGTCGGGACCTCACGCCATGTTCGGCGGCAGTTTCCTCTTGGACGAGTATGCCCGGTTTCTCAAAATGCTGGCCTTAGTCGGGTCCGCCGGCGCGCTCCTGCTTTCACTCGACTATTTGACCCTCGAGAGGCAGCAGAAATTCGAGTACGGGGCACTGATCCTGCTGGCCACGCTCGGCATGCTGATGCTGATTTCGGCATCCGATCTGATCGCTCTTTATCTCGGTCTCGAGTTAATGAGCCTGCCGCTCTACGTTATCGCGGCATCCAATCGCGAGAGCGCAAAATCGACCGAGGCGGGCTTGAAATATTTCGTGCTTGGAGCTCTTTCGTCGGGAATGCTGCTCTATGGAGCGTCGCTCATCTACGGCTTCACGGGTACGGTCAATTTTGCCGGAATTGCCAAGGCGACCCATAGCGGGCCCAGCATCGGCCTGATCTTCGGCCTGGTGTTTCTGTTCGTCGGATTCTGTTTCAAGATTTCGGCCGTGCCATTCCATATGTGGACGCCGGATGTTTACGAAGGCGCGCCGACCCCCGTCACCGCTTTCTTTGCTGCCGCTCCCAAAGTTGCCGCTATCGCCATCTTTGCGCGCGCGACTGTCGTTGCGTTTCCGGGCATTACACAGCAGTGGCAGCAGATCGTGGTTTTTGTCTCGATCGCTTCGATGGCGCTCGGTGCCTTCGCCGCAATCGGTCAGCGCAATTTCAAGCGGCTGATGGCCTACTCATCGATCGGTCACATGGGTTACGCGCTGGTCGGCCTTGCCGCGGGAACGCCTGAAGGCGTGCAGGGCGTGCTTGTGTACATGAGCATTTACGTCGTCATGACGCTGGGGACCTTCGCGGTCATCCTCGCCATGCGGCGCGATGGCAAGCTTGTGGAGAACATCGGCGATCTGGCCGGCCTCGCACGCACGCATCCGACCATGGCATTTTTCCTGGGCGTACTTTTATTTTCGCTCGCGGGAATTCCGCCGCTCGCCGGCTTTTTCGCGAAATTCTATGTGTTCCTGGCCGCCATCAAGGCCGGGCTCTTTACGCTCGCCGTCATTGGGGTGATCACCAGCGTGATTGGCGCGTACTACTATCTGGCCATCGTGAAGATCATGTATTTCGACGAGCCGGTGAGAAGTTTTCAGCGCATGCCGCTGTTGCTCGGGCTGATCCTGGGTGTGTCGGGGATCGCAAACATTCTGTTCTTCGCTCACCCGACGCCGCTCCTGGGCGCGGCGACGGTCGCGGCGAAATCACTGTTCTGAATGAACCGCGAAGCCGCGGGCCTGGCGGGGGCCCGGCATATAGCCTACGACACCCTTGGCTCGACAAACGCCGAGGCGTTGGAGCGCGCGCGCTTGGGCGAGCCCGGCCCATTGTGGATCACGGCGCGACGCCAGACCGCCGGTCGTGGACGCCGCGGCAGTCAATGGGTTTCGCCGCCGGGCAACCTGTACGCGTCGCTGTTGTTGAGCGAGCCGTCGTCCGCGGATCGTGCCCCGCAACTGTCATTCGTAGCCGGGCTGGCATTGCATGACGCGATTGCCGTCTGTGCGCCGCAGCTGGGGCCCCATTTGAATGTCAAATGGCCCAACGATCTGTTTGTGAGGGGGGCCAAGACGGCCGGAATTTTGCTCGAGGGAGAAAGCGAGCCTCGCTTTACGGTCGTGATCGGATTCGGCGTCAATTGCGCGGCACATCCGGACGATACCGATTACCCCGCGACAGACCTTGCGGAGGCGGGCGCGCTGGTTGCGCCGGAAGCCCTGTTGGCGGCGCTGTCTGGCGCGATGCAGCGCCGCCTCGCGCAGTGGGATCGCGGCCGGGCGTTTGCCGCGATCAGGACAGATTGGAGCAAGCGAGCCGCCGGCCTGGGCCAAACGCTACGCGTGCGTTTGCCCGGACGCGAACTGTCAGGCCGCTTCGATGGTCTCGATGACGAGGGCCGCCTGTTGCTCGATCAGAATGGCAGTGTGACCGCAATCTCCGCCGGGGAAATCTTCTTTGGCGGACGTTCGCCATGACCGCACAACAGGAACTGGTGTTTGCACCGCTCGGCGGGGTCGGCGAGATCGGCATGAATTTATCGATTTACGGCCTTGGCGACGAACGCCGGCGCACCTGGCTGGCTGTCGACCTTGGCGTCTCGTTTGCAGCGGAGGAGCATCTTCCGGGCGTTGATTTGATCCTTCCCGATGTGCGCTACCTGGTTGAAGAGCGTAACAACATCGCGGGCCTGGTCCTGACTCATGCCCACGAGGATCATTTCGGGGCGCTGCTCGACCTGTGGCCGCGCCTGAAGGTGCCAGTCTATGCCACGCCCTTCAGCGCGGCGTTGCTCGAAGCCAAATGCGCCGATGAGACAGGTGCGCCAAAAATCCCGGTGAACGTCGTGGCACTGGGAAGCCGGTTCAATGTGGGGCCGTTCGACATTGAGCTGGTGACCATGGCGCATTCAATTCCGGAGTCGAATGCGCTGATTATCCGAACATCCGCCGGCACCGTGCTGCATACCGGCGACTGGAAAATCGATCCAACGCCGCTTCTCGGCGATCCGACCGACGAGAAAAAATTGCGTGCATTGGGCAAGGAGGGCTGCCTCGCGGTCGTGGGAGATTCGACGAACGCGGTGCGAGAGGGCCGATCGCCCTCGGAAGCCGACGTCGCAAAAACGATCGCCGAGCTCGTGAAGAATGCCCGAGGGCGCGTTGCGGTGACGACATTTGCCTCGAACGTTGCCCGTCTCCGGGCCGTAGCGGAAGCGGCCATGGCCGCCGACCGCGAGGTTGTTGTGATTGGGCGCGCAATGGAGCGCATTGTGCAAATCGCGCGCGAGACTGGTTATCTCGAGGGCGTGCAAGATTTCCGTTCCGTCGATGCCTATGGATATCTGCCGCCGAAAAAGGTGGTCGCATTATGTACCGGAAGCCAGGGAGAGCCACGGGCGGCACTTTCGCGCATCGCCGAAGAACAGCACCCCGACGTGACGTTTTCTGCAGGTGACCGGGTGATCTATTCGGCCCGAACCATTCCTGGAAACGAAAAAGCCGTCGGGCGCGTGATCAATCTGCTGATCGAGCAGGGGGTGGAAGTGATCACCGACCGGACCCATCTGGTCCACGTCTCGGGCCATCCACGGCGCGCCGAGCTTGAAGACCTGATTGGCTGGGTAAAGCCGAAGACCCTTATCCCCGTTCACGGTGAGGCGCTTCACCTGCATGAGCACGCCACGCTCGCGCGACGCTGCGGAGTGCGCGATGTCGTTCGATGCCGCAATGGCGACCTGGTGCAGCTCTCGCCTCAGGTGCGCATAATTGACGAAGTGCCGGCTGGACGAATCTACAAGGATGGCACGCTTTTGGTGGAAGCCGATGCCCGCACCATCTTCGAGCGCAGGCGGCTCGGCTTTGCCGGTGCGATATCCGTGGCGCTTTCCATTACCGACAGGGGCGACATGGCCGAGGGTCCATCGCTTGATCTGATCGGCATCCCGGAGCGCGACCGCGAGGGCCGTTCTATGCACGAGATTGTGCACGATACGCTGATCCAGACTTTCGACTCTTTACCGCGAGGCCTCAGACGCGATCCCGATTCGATAGCAGAGGCACTTCGTCGTGCCGTCCGCGCCGCAGTTGCCGAGCGCTGGGGCAAAAAACCGATGTGTCATGTGCATATCTTGCCGGTATGATGATCGCGGAGCCAGGAAAATCATGATTGGTCGCCTCAATCACGTTGCCATCGCTGTTCGGGACATTGGCAAAGCCTCGAAAGTCTATCGTGACACCTTGGGCGCCGATGTTTCGGACAAGGTGGCGCAGCCCGACCATGGCGTGTCCACCGTTTTCATCACCTTGCCGAACACCAAGATCGAACTTCTCGAGCCGTTAGGCGCCGACTCCCCGATCGAAAAATTCCTTGAGCGCAATCCCGACGGCGGAATTCATCACTTGTGCTATGAGGTGTCGAACATTCTTGCCGCCCGAGACCTGCTGAAATCTCAAGGGGCGCGCGTCCTCGGCGACGGCGAGCCGAAGATCGGCGCACACGGAAAGCCGGTTCTCTTTCTGCATCCGAAGGATTTCTGCGGCACCCTGGTCGAACTTGAACAGGCTTAGCAAGGTGCAGCGTTTGCACGCCGAAGGTGCAAACTGTTGATCATACGATGAGCAAGACTACGGCCATAGCGATTTACTTCCTGATCTGGTGGGTGACGCTGTTTGCGGTGCTGCCGTGGGGTGTGCGCAATCAGGAGGAAAGCGGTGAGGTCGCGCCGGGCACCGATCCTGGCGCGCCGGCAATTCACCGCGTATGGAACAAGCTGGCCTGGACCACGCTCGTGGCCACTGTGATTTTTGCAATTCTCTACGTGATCTATACGCAGGGCTTAATTCCCTACGACATCCTCATGGCCATATCCGGCCCACGTCGCTGAACAACCGGCGCAAAAAAAGAGAGCAGGGCAAAAAACCTGCTCTCGGATTGTTGTCGTCCTTCTCCCGACGTTTGTTGGTCTTTTTATTGCTTCCGGGATGGCCGCGGTTATCGCGCCGGACTTGCTTCTCTCCCAAGACTTGGACCGCAGGTTTGGAACCGGTCTTGCGTCCAGGTTCCGCTCGTACGTACTGCGCAGGACGCTAGCCCATCGTTCGAAGCCTGTCAGCAAATTTTGTGATTCAGGGCTCAATCACTATAGGGGCGTCGAGCAGGATGGCTTCCCCCGGTTGGGAGGTAACCGTTACCCGCACGGTCCAGATTCCGGGCTCCGAAAGGGCAATATCTTTGACCCGCCAGGCGCCGTCAGCCTCCTCGACAGCACCCCGTTCCAGGGTTGGACTGCGCGACAGGGGCGGCTCAAGCGCAAGCCGCACATCCTTGGCCGGGAAACGAGAAAGATCTTCTCCCATAACGCGAATAGTGACCTCGGATAGTCCGGGGCGACCGGGATTAATCATGACGTCCGCCATCGCCTCAGGGGCGTGGATGTGGACGAATGCGGCACCCGGTGGAATAGCTTCGGAGACTGCATGCTTGTGCGCAGTCGGCGCGAGCGTACCCAGTGCCCCGACGAAAAAGAGCACGCATAGGCCAAGCGCGATTTCCGCGAGGCTGTTGCGTCGGAGAGAGCGCAGGGCCGAGGGCTTCGGCAACCGCGGCGTCAGATAGAATCTGTTCACTGCGGCAATAGAGACCATCGCGATGAACAGGCCCACTTTGAGTGCAATCAACCGGCCGTAGTCGGTTGTGATGAGATCGCGAGGGCCGCCGAGCAAATTCCAGCTGTTGATGAGACCGCTTGCTAGCAACGTTGCGACGCTGATCATTCCGACAGCGGAGAACCGTTGTGTCGTGCGCAGGAGAAAGTCATCCCAGTCAGGGTCGTGGCGCGCGCTTATCAAAAATAGAACAAACGCGGGCAGGGCGCCGAGCCAGGATCCCGCTGCAAGCAAATGCGCCATGTCCGAGATAAGATGGACATCGCCGGCAATTCCCGGCGTCGCTCCGGCATGGCCGACCCATGCGAGCAGGGCGATCAGCGCGCCTGCCACCATAAGCTGGAGCATTCTCAATGCCGGCCAAGCAATCAGCAGAGCCAGCGCCACGGCGAGCGCCAGCCGTGCGCAGAACACCAATCCGAAGCGCGTATCGAAGAGCACCGGCCAGGCGCCGCCGTGCAAGCACGCCTCGGCGATCGTGGCGCCGGTGATGTCGGCTGCCAGCAGCACCAGCCAGGCTGCGCCCGACATGATGGCAATGGCAAGCGCCAGCCAAATCACCACGGACAGCTGGTCTCGCAATGGCAAAAAACCGATTGGCGGTTTCGAAACGGACGGCGCCACGATTGCAACGAAGCTCACCGTACCGCACGCCGCCAAGGTCGCGGCAAAATGCGCGGCGCGGACGAAGATCAGCGGATCCGCCATCGGCGACTGCCTCGGCTCGTTCTATGGACCCACGCGAAAACTGAAATCTCCCTGCGTCCGGTGCGTATCCAACGAGAGAACGCGCCATATCACCTTGTATGTCCCCGGTGACAAGGCCTTGAGCGGCACGCGCAGCTGCGTCCGGTCACGCCGGTCGACGCTTGCCTTTCCCGCCTGCACCGGGGCACCTTTTTCATCCCGCACTTCGATACTGCTGAAGGTCGGCTCGAGCTGATTGGTGAACCAGAGCACGACCTCTTTGGGCGCCGGGCTGACCGTGCTGCCGACGGCAGGGCTCGCCCGATCAAGATGAGCGTGCGCGAAAGCGCAACATGTCCCAGTGAGCACAAAGAAGACGATCGTGACGATGCTACGCATGACTAGCGGCCGAACATGGGCCTCCCTGTGTTGATATTATTGGCGAAAATCGGTCGTCGAGATAGAAATGAAGCTGGCCGATAATCCCCACGCTGCTGCCGCTTTGTCGATTCACGGGGATTACGGTCTCGATCGCCACTTGGTATGTCTTCCCGACAAAGATGATGCCGGGATTAATGATGCCGGTCGTCACGGTTCCGGACGTCGCCGTGTTCGACACCGGCGTCTGGAACGAGGCTTCAACGATCGGGATCAGCCGATTGATGAAATCGGGTAATCCGAGATCCACCACCGCGGATTTTAGGTAGGGCATGCTGTAATGGAGCGTGCCGCCCCAGTTGAGCACTCGAGAGTTGAACTCCGTCTCGATTTCCTGTTCACCGGTGTCGGGGTTGAAGCTCGTCGTGATTGTTTTTGATGCGCCCGGAATTGAGTAGCCAATTTGGCCGGTGATTGCGAACGGCCGCGCCCAATTCAGGCTGGAGGGCAGGTCGCCGAAGCCTTTGCCGAAGAACAGAGTTGGCGTGTAGACATTGAAGGGTTCGGCGCCCACGCCCTTGGCGCCGGTTCCGCCCCATTCGATTTCAAGACCTGCCGACACCACGAACTCGTGCTCGGCATTCTTGAACAGCCGGTACTTGAAAAGTGTCTCCAGGTTCTGGAAACCGCGCGCGCCATTCATCGTCAGGTCACCAGGCGCATAGGGCCGCGACCAGGTCGGCGCAACGGAGGATTGCGAAATCCTCGGTGATACGCTTGGCAAACTCGGCTGAGACATCGAGTTGCTTGAAAGACGGATCGTCGCCGGTTTTTGACATCGAGATGGTTGGCAGCGCCAGTTCGTCAGTGACGCCGGGGTCATCGATGGCGAGCGTTGCCGGGAAAAAACGGTTGCCAACAATCTCGTGAGCGCGTGCATTCGTTGCAGGGACCGCCAGAGTGACGGCAAGCATGGCCAACGGCCATGAATTCTTGAACATGAGGAGTCTCCGGTAATCGCAATGACGGAAAAGCGAGCCGCCTTACGCGCCAGCGGTTACGTCAGGCGAAAGTCGGAGGACCGCGAGCAGACCTGGAGTCGGCGACGACATCGCCTTGGCAAACGGCATTCGCTGGATAAAGGACCTGCAACGGCCTTGTCGGTCCGAATTCTGCAACAAGCGTCGTATCAGGCGGGATTGGCGGGGCGGCGACGCTGCACAAGTTGCAATGATCGCAGGCCTGCGCAGGCCTCGGAAGGCTGTCGTCAGGAGCAGAATTTTCGGGAGTCGTCGTCCCGCTGTGGCAGATCACCGCAAATGGATCGACCGGGTAGCCCGCGTGCGTCGGCGCAATACCCCACAAAACCGTGTGTAAGGCGAGCGCAAAACCCGCGGCCGTGCCCAGAACCCGTCTGATAACCGCTCGCATAAGTCCTTCGCCAGTGAGGCCCCAGCCTAGCATGGATATAGATTCCGCAACCGCTGATAAATTCCCGAAAAGGCGGCTCGGCCCTTGTGTTTTGGCAGCCGATCCGCTTTCTCTGACCCGTCACCCCGGAGATTTTTCACGAACTCCATGCGCCTGTCCCGTTATTTCCTGCCGATTCTGCGCGAAACGCCAAAAGAAGCCGAGATTGTCTCGCATCGACTGATGCTGCGCGCAGGCATGATGCGCCAGGAGGCGGCGGGCATTTACGCCTTCCTGCCCCTCGGCTTCCGCGTGTTGCAGAAAATTTGCCGGATCGTGCGCGAGGAGCAGAACCGGTCGGGCGCGATCGAACTGTTGATGCCCACGGTTCAGTCGGCTGACCTCTGGCGGGAGAGCGGACGCTACGACGCGTATGGCAAGGAAATGCTGCGCATAAAGGACCGGCACGAACGTGAAATGCTTTACGGGCCGACCAATGAGGAAATGATCACTGAAATCTTCCGCGCCTACGTGCGCTCCTATAAGGATGTGCCGCTCAATCTCTACCACGTCCAATGGAAGTTTCGTGACGAAGTTCGCCCCCGCTTCGGGCTGATGCGCGGTCGCGAATTTCTAATGAAAGATGCATATTCGTTCGATCTCGACCAGGCCGGCGCAACGCACTCCTACAACAAAATGTTCGTCGCCTATTTGCGGACTTTTGCTCGCCTGGGACTGAAATCGATTCCGATGCGGGCGGAGTCGGGTCCCATTGGAGGAAATCTCTCCCACGAGTTCATCATTCTGGCTCAGACCGGTGAGTCAGAAGTGTTTTGCCACAAAGACTATCTCGACATGCCGATCCCGCCGGCGAACGTCAATTTCCAGGACGTCGCGGGACTGCAGAAGATCGTCGATAAATGGACGTCCCAATATGCGGCGACATCGGAAATGTATGATGCTTCGGCGTTCAGCAAGGTGCCTGCTGACAAAAAGGTATCGGCTCGCGGCATCGAGGTCGGTCACATCTTTTATTTCGGGACCAAATATTCAGCGCCGATGAAGGCAGTAGTTGCGACGCCTGACGGCAAGGAGGTGCCCGTCCACATGGGCTCGTATGGCATCGGGCCGAGCCGGCTGGTTGCGGCCATCATCGAGGCGTCGCACGACGAAGCCGGTATCATCTGGCCGGAACCGGTTGCGCCTTTCAAAGTCGCGATCCTCAACCTGAAGCAAGGCGCGGCCGATACCGATGCCGCCTGCGAGCAGTTGTACCGTGACCTCACCGCCAAGGGGGTTGAAGTGCTCTATCACGACCTCGACGAGCGTCCGGGCGCGAAATTTGCGACCGCTGACCTGATCGGGGTTCCCTATCAGGTTTTGGTGAGCCCGCGCGGTCTTGCGGAGGGCAAGGTCGAGGTCAAGAAACGCGCTGATGGCAGTCGAGAGACGATGACTCCCGCAGCGGCGCTCGATTTGTTGTCAAAATAATTGCCATCCCGTAAGACGAAGCCAGCTCTGGAACCCGGCGCCGCGTTTCTTGCGGATTTCAGGTTCATTCCTCGGGGCCGATGCAAGCCAATAATCCTGTGTGTTACCAATGGCTTTGCTCTCGCGCCCTTGGCACGAATCCGCCAGAATTTGTGTGAAAAGTCGGGCGCGGGAACACATCGTCAATGACTGAGCCCCAGGGGACGCGGGCCTTCTCCCCGTTCGAGTGGATGCTGTCGCTGCGCTACCTGCGAGCGCGGCGCAAGGAAGGATTCATCTCGGTGATCGCCGGGTTTTCGTTCCTGGGCATCATGCTGGGCGTGGCGACCCTGATCATCGTGATGGCGGTGATGAATGGATTCCGGAAAGAGTTGCTCGACAAGATTCTTGGCCTGAACGGGCATTTGTTGATCCAGCCGCTGGAAAAGCCTTTGACTGATTGGGAGGAAGTGGCGTCGCGCGTCGCCGGCGTGCAGGGGATTCGACTAGCTGCGCCGATTGTCGAGGGTCAGGCGCTTGCGTCGTCTCCGTTCAATGCCAGTGGCGTGTTGATCCGCGGCATTCGCCTGATGGATCTGGAGAAGCTTCCGTCCGTCGCCAACAACGTCAAGCAGGGGTCATTGAAAGGTTTTGACGAAGAGCAGGGAGTCGCAATCGGACGAAGGCTTGCCGACCAGCTTTCGCTGCGTTCGGGCGACAATATCACGCTCGTCGCGCCGCGTGGTGCCGTCACGCCGATGGGGACGACCCCGCGCATCAAAGTTTACAAGATCGCGGCCGTCTTCGAGATCGGCATGTCCGAATACGACAATGCCATGGTGTTCATGCCGCTTAAGGAGGCACAGGCTTATTTCAACCGTGCCGGCGATGTCACTGCGATCGAGGTGTACACCGATAATCCTGATCGCGTCGATCGGTACCGTAAGGTCGTGCAGGACGCAGCCCAGCGGCCGATCTTCATGATCGATTGGCGACAGCGCAATGCGACGTTCTTTAATGCTCTGCAGGTCGAGCGGAACGTGATGTTCCTTATTCTGACGCTGATCGTGCTGGTCGCGGCGCTCAACATCGTTTCCGGTTTGATCATGCTGGTCAAGGATAAGGGGCAGGACATTGCCATCCTGCGCACAATGGGTGCGACCCAAGGTGCGATCATGCGTGTGTTCTTAATCACTGGAGCGTCCATCGGCGTGGTCGGGACCATCGTGGGCTTCATGCTTGGCGTGGTCGTTTGTCTCAACATTGAGAGCATCAGGCAATTCCTCTCCTGGCTCACGAATACGGAGCTGTTTTCGCCCGAGCTCTACTTCCTGTCACGTCTTCCGGCTGACATGGATTCGGGTGAGACGACAGTGGTCGTGATCATGGCACTTGTGCTTTCTTTGCTCGCCACACTCTACCCATCCTGGCGGGCGGCGCGCCTCGATCCGGTGGAGGCGTTGCGCTATGAATAAGACGTCCACCGCCGTCAGGATGGAAATGGTTGAGCAAGAGCAACCGCAACCGCGCCAAAAAGAGGACATTCCAGTCCTTTTCCTGCACGACATCGAACGACAATACCGGCAGGGCGATGAAACCCTGCACGTGCTCAATGGCATCGAGCTTGCACTCTGGGGCGGGCAGTCGGTTGCGTTGGTCGCGCCCTCAGGTGCAGGAAAGTCCACACTGCTCCACATTGCCGGGTTGCTTGAGCATCCCGATCGCGGCGACGTTTACATCGACGGACAGTCGACTTCGATTTTAACCGATAATCAGCGCACCCGTATCCGACGTAATGAGATTGGCTTCGTCTATCAGTCCCATCACCTGCTGCCGGAATTTTCCGCGCTCGAAAATGTGGTGCTGCCGCAAATGATCCGCGGACTGGCGAGGTACGAGGCTAAAGGCCGAGCGACCGAATTGCTCGATTATCTCGGCCTCAGCGCACGCCTGAACCATCGGCCGTCAGAGCTATCGGGAGGCGAGCAACAGAGGGTTGCGATTGCGCGCGCGGTCGCAAATGCGCCGCGCATCATCTTGGCGGACGAACCGACCGGCAACCTGGACCTTCACACCGCGGAGCACGTCTTCCGCGCTTTGTCCCAACTCGTGAAAGCCTCAGGGCTGGCAGTTATCATTGCCACCCACAATATGGACCTCGCCGGCCGCATGGACCGCCGCGTGACCCTGCGCGAGGGCAAGATCGTGGAGATGGCCTAGGTCTGGCCACTATAACCCATTGAAAGCCTGATGGTTTCTGCGCCGGCAACATGGCCGCTTGACTCTAGAACAGACACTGAACTATGTTCTCTTTCTGTTCCTGGAGAGAATAATGTTCAAACTTATCGCTCAAGAAGCTGCAGCGCTGGCATCGCTGGCGCTATTCATTGGAATGATCGCCATCTGGACGCAGGTCCTGGCAAATTTGTGAGGGCCCATGCGGCCCCTACGTCCCCGTCATGCCCGGCATTCGGGACCGGTTCTCGGGCGGCCCGATCAAACATTGTGCCGGGCATCCACGCCTTGATGTTGTCCCCGCGTTGAGAGTGGGTGGCCGGCGAACCCGGCCATGACAGGGGCCCCTCCCGAGAAAAGCGGGCATAGCTTGGCCTTGGCGCTCGCCTGGTGATGGACAGGGCGGGGTGTCATCCTCACTCTGGAATCGGCAGGGAATCACCGATGGCTGGTCTCGATTTCGTGCACTTGCACGTACACTCGTCTTTTTCGCTGCTGGAAGGCGCACTCACGATTGCGCGCCTCGCCGAACTGGCCAAATCCGACGATCAGCCGGCGCTTGCCCTGACAGACACCGACAACATGTTCGGCGCTCTGGAATTTTCCGAAAAGCTTGCGGGTAACGGCATCCAGCCAATCATTGGTTGTGCGCTTGCCGTGGACTTCGGCGATGCCGACCACGGCCCACGTAACGGAAATGCGCCGCCGGAACGCTCACGCATCGTATTGCTCGCAGCCCGTTCGCAGGGTTATCGCAGCCTTATGCGCCTTAATTCGCGCGCGTTTCTCGATACGCCGGCGAACGAACTCCCGCGGCTGAAACTGGAATGGCTGGAAGGTCAAACGTCGGACATCATTGCGCTTACAGGTGGTCCAGGTGGTCCGCTCGATGGTGCAATCGCCGCCGGGCAAAGTCATCTCGCAGCTGATCGACTTGCCGCGCTGCTCAGGCTATTCGGCGACCGGCTCTATGTGGAACTGCAGCGCCACGGAACAGCGGCAGAGCGCCGCTGCGAGCCGGTGCTGATCGACCTAGCATACGACAAGGGCGTGCCCCTGGTCGCCACTAACGAGCCCTTCTTTGCGACAGCGCAGGATTACGAGGCGCACGACGCGCTGATCTGTATCGCAGAAGGGCGCCTGCTTGCCGAAAGCGACCGCCGGCAGCTGACGCCCGAGCACCGCTTCAAGATCCGCGCCGAGATGGTTGAACTGTTCCGCGATCTTCCGGAGGCGCTCAGCCATAGCGTCGAGATCGCGCGCCGCTGCGCATTTCGCCCACGGACGCACCAGCCCATCCTCCCGCGGTTCTCGACCGGGGATAACGGAAAGGCGCTCGATGAAGCGAGCGAGTTGCGCAAGCGCGCGGAGGAGGGGCTGGAGCGTCGCCTCGAAACCGCCGGTGTCGCGCCGGGCCATACGGTCGATGAGTATCGAGAACGGCTGAACTTCGAACTCGGGGTAATTGCCGGCATGAAGTATCCCGGCTACTTCCTGATCGTTTCCGACTTCATCCAATGGGCGAAGAAGCAGGGCATACCGGTCGGACCCGGCCGTGGTTCGGGCGCGGGCTCGCTCGTTTCATACGCGCTCACCATCACTGACCTCGATCCGATCCGTTTCGGGTTGCTGTTCGAGCGCTTCCTGAATCCCGAGCGCGTGTCGATGCCTGACTTCGATATCGATTTCTGCCAGGACCGCCGCGATGAAGTGATCCGCTACGTGCAGGAGCGTTACGGCCGCGACCAGGTCGCGCAGATCATCACCTTTGGGACGCTCCAGGCACGCGGAGTGCTGCGCGACGTAGGCCGCGTGCTGCAGATGCCGTACGGGCACGTCGATAAGCTCTGCAAGCTGGTGCCGCAGAATCCCGCCGCGCCGGTGTCGCTCAAGCAGGCGATTGAAGGGGAACCGCGCCTACAGGCCGAACGCGACGGCGATGCAGTAGTCAAGCGCGCCTTCGACATTGCGCAGAAGCTCGAAGGCCTCAACCGCCACGCTTCAACTCATGCAGCCGGGATCGTGATCGGTGACCGGCCACTGTCGGAGCTGGTGCCCCTTTATCGTGATCCGAAGTCGGATATGCCGGTCACTCAGTTCAACATGAAATGGGTGGAGCAGGCCGGCCTTGTGAAATTCGATTTCCTCGGCCTGAAGACCCTGACGGTGCTACAGACCGCCGTCGCCCTGGTGAAAAGACGCGGCATCGACATCGATCTTGCCTCGATTGCGCTCGACGACAAGAATACCTACGACCTGCTTGCCCGCGCTGAAGCCGTCGGCATCTTCCAACTGGAAAGCGCGGGCATGCGGCGGGCGCTGCTTGATATGCGGCCTGACCGCTTCGAGGACATCATCGCGCTGGTTGCGCTTTATCGCCCGGGCCCGATGGCGAACATCCCGACCTACTGCGCGCGCAAGCACGGGATGGAGCAACCGGACTACATCCATCCGAAACTCGAACCAATCCTGCGCGAGACCTTCGGCGTCATCATCTACCAGGAGCAGGTGATGCAGGCCGCGCAGATTCTCGCCGGCTTCACGCTGCTAGAAGCCGATCTGCTCCGCCGCGCGATGGGGAAGAAGATCAGGAAAGAAATGCAGGCACAGCGCGAACGCTTCGTCTCGGGCGCAGTCGAGCGCGGGGTCGACCACTATCAGGCCGACGCCATCTTCGACTTGCTCGAACGGTTTGCCGAATATGGTTTTAACAAGAGCCACGCAGCCGCCTACGCCCTCGTTGCATATCAGACCGCCTACATTAAAGCGAATTACCCCGTCGAGTTCCTGGCTGCGACTATGACACTCGACGTGGGCAACACGGACAAGCTCGCTGAATTCCGCGCCGAAGCCGAGCGCCTGGGGATCAGCGTTGATCGTCCCTCGATCAACCGCTCAGGCGTCGACTTCGAGGTCAATGGCAATACGATTGTCTACGCTCTTGCCGCGCTCAAAGGCGTCGGAAGGCAGGCGGTCGAGGCAATCATCACAGCGCGCGAGAATGGCGCCTTCGTCGACCTCGCGGATTTCGCGACTCGCATTAATCCGCGCGCGGTGAACAAACGTGTCCTCGAAAGTCTTGCGGCGGCAGGCGCCTTCGAAGCCTTCGAGCAAAACCGCGCGCGCGTATTCGCTGCCGCCGATACCCTGCTGTCTCGCGCACAGCGCGCACACGACACGGCGGCGATCGGGCAAAGCGAGCTGTTCGGCGGCGGTGCGGTGCGCGAGCCGATCATGCTGCCTCAGATCGAACCCTGGTTGCCGGCAGAGCGCCTGCGCCGCGAATATGAAGCCGTTGGCTTCTTTCTGTCCGGCCATCCCCTGGACGACTATGCCGCGGTGCTCAAGAAGATGCGCGTGCAGCCTTGGGCAGAGTTTGCACGCGCTGTGAAGGCTGGTGCAACCGCTGGTCGCGTTGCGGCAACCGTCGTTTCGCGCACCGAGCGCCGCACGCGCACAGGCAGCAAGATGGGCATCATCGGCCTTTCGGACCCGAGCGGACATTTTGAAGCGGTCATTTTCTCGGAAGGGTTGGCCGAACACCGCGATCGTCTCGATCCCGGCAACGCCGTTCTGCTCTTCCTTTCGGCGGAAGTGCAAGGCGATGAGGTGCGCGCGCGCATACAGTCCGTCGATGCGCTCGATAGTGCTGCTGCCAACTTGCAGAAAGGCCTGCGGGTATTCCTGCGCGATGGCGCACCCCTTGAAGCGGTTGCGAAGCGTCTCGAACCCGCACCGCGTTCGGCACATGCCAATGGCGATGGAGAAGTGAGCGTGGTGCTTCTTCTCAGGCGCGGTACAGAGGTCGAGGTCAAGCTGCCCGGCCGATTCAAGGTTTCTCCTCAGATTGCCGGAGCGATCAAGGCGGTGCCGGGCGTCGTGCAGGTCGAGGCTCTGTAGCCGCGCTCAGGTGCTACTCCTCCGGTCGTTCAGACAGAACCGGGGATCTGGAGCCCGCTTTCGCGGGCACTAACGGAGAGTCAATATAGGCTATGCCCGTTCGCTACACGCGTCGCACCCTTCTTAAGTCCGCAGCTGCATGGCCACTCATCCACGTCTCGCCGTTGCACGCGACACCGCCACCGGCCGAGACAATTACCCCCGCTCTCATCGCCGCCGCAACGAAAGAGGGCCAGCTGACCTGGTACACCTCGGCCGATTTGCAGCTTGCAGAAAAAGTCGGCAAAGCCTTTAAGCAAAAATTCCCGGGCATTCGCGCGCGCGTGGAGCGCGCAGGGGACGAACGCATTTTTGCTCGCGTGGCACAGGAATACGCCTCCGGTCTCCATATGCCCGATGCCGTGAGCACGGGCGATGCCGCGCAGTTTCTGGCGTGGAGGCGCCAAAAACTCCTTGCGCCCTATGTGCCGGAAGATGTCGCCAGGCATATTCCACGCATCGCGATCCCGATGGGTTTTATGCAACGGTCAGCGCTTCGCTTTGCGTGATTGCCTACAACACCGACATGGTGAAACGCGAGGAGGCTCCTATAGGTTTTGCCGATCTGCTCGATCCGAAATGGAAAGGCAAAATCGTCAAGGCGCATCCCAGCTACAGCGGGACCATCATGACTTCGACCTATCAGATGGTGCGCGAACTGGGCTGGTCGTACCTTGAAAAACTCGCGCTACAACAGGTCCTGCAGATCCAGTCGGCGACCGACACGCCGAAAAAGATCGTGCTCGGAGAACGCCCGGTAATGGCCGACGGCAACGAGTCGAACGTTTTGCTGCTGAAGGAGGCTGGTGGCCTGATCGAAGTCGTTTATGCGGTCGAGGGCACGCCCTCGATTGCTCAGCCCTCGGCAATCTTCATCGCCGCCCCGCATCCCAATGCCGCTCCAGAACCACCTTTCAGTCCCGAAGGCCAGGAGTTGTTCGTCAATCTGGGCGGATTGCGCTCTGTGCATGCACTTGTAAAAGACAAGCCGGGTCGCGCGCCATTATCGGCCATCAAGGTCTGGAAAGACGATCCCGCCGCCGTCGAAACTCAGGGCGAAGAAATCAAGCGGCGGTAAGCGCAAATCTTTCGCGTGTAAGCGTCACGAGCCCAGGTTGCAAACAGAAATACCAGACCAAAGATCGTCATCCCGAAGGCGACTGCGGCGATGGGCAGCAAGATTTGCATCGAAGCTTCCCGGCCGCTGATGCCGCCCGTCCACGTCTCGAAGGAACCGGAACTCCATTCGCGGTAAGGCGCAACATTGTCGTTGAGATCAGTGTTCCGTCGCCAGGTCAGCCAAAGAATGACGGGAATGCCGACAAGGACGACGAAAAACAGCGTGATGATCGACAACGTGACACCTTCGTAGGCTCCGCGACTGAAAAGGGCCCAGACGGATAACACAAGCCAGATCGTCAGCCCGATCATGGCTCGGTAGACAAGCGGATGCAGTTCGTTTGTTCGTCGATTGTGCTGTACTGGAAGCGGATATGTGGCCATTGGCATGCTCCATGGCGCCGCCCCATGGGTTCATCGAGAATCAACGCGCGGGAAATCCCGCGGTTCGCACCGCGAGTTCCACGTGGCTCAAGTGCCGGTTCCGTTCAGCGAATCGTGGCGCCGGCGTTGTCCGTGTAGATCGCGGGCTGTCCGGCTTTCACCACCACTTGATTTGGCCCGCTGTCAAGCCGCGCATTGACACCGATCACGACCACGACAATCGAGGCCATCAATGACACCGCTACGATCTTGAGGTGGGTGTTGCGGCCCGCGGACCAGAGTGAGCTGTTCATGGTGCGCCTCTGGGTAATCGATTTGGGCTCAATAGATTCCTTGTGTGCGCGTTACGTTGGCAACCGCGCTTCTCGCCCGTTGAGTTGATACATCCTGACTTGCCACGGTCTGCCCGCGGCCCGGATGCATCGGCAGGACAACGACCTTTGTCCCAACATTCACTCGCGCATAAAGATCGATGACATCTTCATTGAGCATCCGGATGCATCCGCTCGACACTTGCTTGCCGATGGTCGAGGGAGCATTCGTTCCGTGGATTCGGTAAACGGTGCCGCCGATGTACATGGCACGTGCACCGAGTGGATTTCCCGGGCCTCCCGCCATGAAGCGTGGAAGGTAAGGCTGGCGCTGCAGCATCTCCGCCGGCGGAATCCAGTCGGGCCATTCCGACTTGCGTTCGATCGCCTTCACGCCGGACCAGGTAAAACCTTCGCGCCCGACGCCAATCCCGTAGCGCATCGCTTTGCCGCCGCCGAGCACGTAGTAGAGATAGGTATTGGGCGTATCGATAACGATCGTGCCCGGCGCTTCGTGCGTCGAATAAGCCACAACATTGCGGTGCAGCCGTGCCGGAATCTGAGCGGATGATTCATCCTCATCCCGGGACTCGCGCATGGCCGGCGCAAAAATCAAGTTGGTACGGCTGAACGGCGAAGCAAAGCTAAGCGGCTCTGCGAAGGCAGATTCAGAGTCGAATACGCCGCCGGCCAACGCTCCGGCCGCAAGGCAGGTGATCGCCAGTGTCCTGATCATAGTGGGCTCCCCGCAGTAATGTCAGCTATGCTTGTTGCAGGAAGCCTAGGGCGCTCGCGCCAGCTTAAGCCACTGTAC
>DASXST010000183.1:0-35985 GCA_036505835.1 Pseudolabrys sp.
CCTCAGTTGGAGCGGCTTGAACTCAGTCTCCTCGTCGTGCGGCGCAGCGTGGAGCAGATCGCTCTCATGGTAGAGCAGCTCTCCGCCAAGCAAGACCAGCTCGCCGCAAAGCAAGATCAGTTGTCGCACATTGCGACATTGAAGTCGGTCGAGTCCCTCAAATATGCAACTGCGGCGACCTTGGCTGGTGCGCTGGCCGTTGCGGTAGCAGCAAGTTGAGCGTGAGGCCAGTATTACTATGGCCCCGGCTTTTACGCGGGGAACGCCTACGCATTTGAGCCAGCTCCCGTAGTACCCGCCTATCCTTATGCGGCTCCGGCATACGGCTTCGTCTATGCGCCGCCGCCCGCAGGCGCTGGCCTAACAGGCGCTTAGTTCGTTGATCGACTAGCCAACTAACCCACCGCGACCCCGGTGCCGCGAGTGCCGGGGTTTTCTTTTGGACCCAACTTTGGACCCAAACTCCCGAATACGGTAAGAAACGTGCCGGTGCTCACCGCGCTTGCCATTCGCAGAAATGGCTAAAATTCGGACTAAGCAACACGTGACGATATTGCGTGATACGTCCGCCCGCGTATTTGGACATCTAACCCCCGCCGCCGCAGGCCTTGGGAACATTTTTGCCCGACCAAGGGCGGTAGCAGCCCTCTGTGTGGTCGTGCTCGCGGCACTGGGCTGGCTTTATCTGGGCGTGTTGCTGACCGCGATGCAGGGGCATTCTGGGCGATCCGGATTTCTGCAAGCGCTGTGCGGTCCGCTCGAGAGCGTCTCGTGGACCGTTCGCGAAGCCACGCTTGTGGCTTCGATGTGGTGTGCGATGACCCTGGCGATGATGCTGCCCAGTGCAGCCCCGATGATTCTAACTTACGCGGAAATTGCTGATACAGCCGCGAGCAAGGGCGAACGCATCGTCTCACCGTTCGTCCTCGCGGGAGGTTATGCAACAATCTGGATCTGTTTTTCGCTACTCGTATCGATCGCTCAACTGGCCTGCATGCGCGCAGGACTGCTCGAGGCGGGAATGAAATCAGCGAGTGGATTATTTTCCGGCGCGCTCTTGGTCATGGCCGGTGCCTACCAATTCTTCGGGCTTAAGCACGCATGCCTTACGCAGTGCCAACGGCCGTTTCCGTTCTTTTTCGCCAACTGGGCGACTACGCCGGCAAGGGTTTTTCGGCTCGGGCTTAAGCAGGGCGTTTACTGCGTCGGCTGCTGCTGGGCGATGATGCTTGTAATGTTCGCGGTCGGCTTGATGAATGTTGTCTGGATGGCGGTACTCGGCATTGTCATGACGACCGAGAAGATGCTCACCGGGCGAAGCTTTACTTATGCAGTCGGTGCGGCTCTCATCATTCTCGGTGCCGGGATTGCTCTCATGTCCATAGTCGCCCATTGGCCAATGCGAACGGTTTGAGCATGGCAAAATAAGGAAGGGAGTACTGCGTTGACGGAAAGTTGGACTTTAAAGGGCGAACTCGCGTTGTCTTGCAGCTGCACCGTGTTTTGTCCTTGTGTGCTGTCGTTGGGCGCGCATCCGCCAACTGAAAGTCGATGCCAGACCTGGGCCGGCATTCGTATCGACGATGGACATTTCGATACAGTCGATCTTTCTGGCATCAAGGTAGGCCTCATGATGGATTTGCCTGGCATCATGTCACGAGGCAATTGGACGGCGGCGCTATTTGTGGATGAAAAAGCCTCCGCTCTTGCGGTCAAGGGATTGACGCGGATTTTCACCGGTCGCGTCGGCGGCACTACGCATTTACTGTCGATCCTGGTCGGGCAGTTTCTGGGCGTGCGCCAGGTGCCCATCACTTACGAGACGCAAGGCGAGACCCGCCTTGTACGCATCGAGAAATATGTGGATGGCGCGATCACGCCGATCCGCGGCAAGGAAGCGGGCCAGAATGTAACGATCCGAAACAGCGAATACTGGATCGGTTCTGATATCATTGTTTCGCGAGCCGAGAAGTCGCGGTTTCGGGGCTTCGGGCGCAACTGGAACCTGGCAGGACGATCGGCTGAGATTGTCAGGCTCGACTGGGGCAATGTTAAGTGAGGGGGATCGAGCGCATCCGCGCTTTTACGGTACATGTCTTCACCGCAACCGGAGCGGCGCTTGCATTGCTCGCGCTGATCCTGGCCACCGGGGGACACTGGGCTGGAATGTTTTTGTGCCTCGGCCTGGCGCTCCTGATCGATGGCCTCGATGGGCCGATGGCGCGCGCTTTCGACGTGCAGAATTTGCTGCCGCGCTGGTCCGGCGACACTCTCGATCTGGTGGTTGATTTTACGACATACGTGTTCGTTCCGGCCTATGCCATTGCCGCCAGCGGCCTGCTGCCGCAGTTTCTTGCGATTCCCTCCGGCATCGTCGTGGTCATCAGCGGTGCTCTTTATTTCGCCGACCGCGAGATGAAAACCAAAGACAATTATTTTCGCGGATTTCCCGCTGTCTGGAATCTTGCGGCGTTTTATTTGTACCTGCTCGAGCCGCCGGAGTGGGCCGCCGCTTTGGCAATCTTGATTCTTGCCGGTCTGAGTTTTGCGCCGATCAAGTTTCTCCATCCGCTGCGCGTGCAGCAGTGGCGGAAAGCTAATATTGCGCTGTTGGCTCTATGGGCAATGCTTGCCTTCATTGCGGTCATCGAGGACCTGTCACCGGGCCTGTACGTAACGGTGCCGCTATCGCTGATTGCCGTGTACTTTTTTGTTGCCGGTTTACTGCGACCAGCTGCCTGAACGGCCTTGCGAAATAACTCCAGGAGCAACTCATGTCTCGACCAGTCCTGCTTATTGCCGGCGGCAGCCGGGGAATCGGGGCTGCTACTGCGAAGCTCGCGGGCGCGCGGGGTTATAACGTGGCGATCAACTACAAAACCAATTCGAATGCTGCTGCCGGAGTCGTCGACGCTGTTAAGCACGCGGGCGGGGAGGCGATCGCGATCCAGGGCGATATGGCCCAAGAGAGCGATATCGAACGCGTGTTCGACGCCGCGACCGACACCTTTGGATCGCTCACGCATTTTGTGCACAGTTCGGGCATTATCGGCGACAGTTCGCGGCTGGACGAGGCCAGCGCGAAAACGATCCGCGAGGTGCTCGAGCTCGATACGTTCGGTGCCCTGCTTTGCCTGCGCGCCTGTGTGCGCCGGATGTCGAACAGGCACGGCGGCAAGGGCGGCGCCGTTGTGATGTTGTCGTCAATGGCAGCTCCGCTCGGCGGCGCCAATGAGTGTGTCTGGTATGCGGCAGCCAAGGCCGGCGTGGATTCCATGGTGATTGGGGTTTCACGCGAGGTCGCGAAGGAGGGTATTCGCGTCAACGCGGTTACACCCGGCGTCATTGACACCGATATTCAGCCGCCCGGGCGGATCGAGCGGGTCATGCCCATGCTGCCGATGGGCAGGGCGGGGCAGGCCGATGAAGTCGCCGAAGCCGTACTGTTTCTGCTCTCGGATGGCGCCTCTTACATCAGTGGCGCGAACCTGCGCGTGTCAGGCGCGCGCTGATCCACCTTGCGCTCGGCGATTGGCTGCCTATTATCGCCGCCGAAATTCCATCCCTAAAACGAGCTCAAACGTCATCAAGGAGTGAAACATGGTCGCGGCAGTGCGCGTTCACAAACCCGGCGGTCCCGAGGCTCTGACGTATGAGGACGTTGAGATCGCCGCGCCCGGCCAAGGTCACATCAAGATCAAGCAATATGCCTCCGGCGTCAATTTCATCGACGCGTATTTCCGGATGGGCATGTATCCGTCCCCTGTCGGGCTGCCCTTCACCGCGGGCAACGAAAGTGCCGGCGAAGTTATCGCCGTCGGCCCCGGCGTGACCAACGTCAAGGTCGGGGATCGGGTGGCCTACGTGGGCCCTCTGGGCGGCTATGCGGCCGAGCGCCTGGTGCCGGCTGATCGCGCGGTGAAACTGCCCGACAATATTTCATACGAACAGGCTGCCGGCATGATGCTCAAGGGCATGACTGTGCAGTATCTGCTCAATCGCACATACAAGGTCGAGAAAGGCACCGTCTGCTTGATACATGCAGCGGCCGGCGGCGTCGGCCTCATTGCCTGTCAGTGGGCCAATTATCTTGGTGCGACAGTTATCGGCACCGTCGGCTCCAAGGACAAGGCCGAACTCGCCAAAAAGAACGGCTGCCATCACACAATCCTTTATCGGGACGAAGATTTTGTTGCCCGGGTGAAAGAGATAACCAGCGGCAAGCTCTGCGACGTCGTTTATGATGGCATCGGCAAGACCACGTTCCCCGCTTCGCTCGATTGCTTGCGTCCGCTCGGCTATTTCGTGAGCTTTGGCAGCGCGGCGGGGCAGATCGAGGCCTTCAATATCAACATCCTGCAAACCAAGGGCTCGCTTTTCGCAACGCGGCCGACGCTCAACAATTACGCTGCCAAGCGTGAGGACCTGATGGCCATGGCCGCCGATCTGTTCAAGGTTGTGGGTTCCGGCGCGGTAAGAATTCCGATCAACCAGAAATATCCGCTCAAGGATGCTGCAAAGGCGCACAAGGACATGGAAGGCCGCGAGACAACGGGTTCGACGATCCTCATACCCTAGTCGTCGCGTGACATCGCGCGGTGGCGGTATGTGCTCTGCTCGCCACCGCGAATTTCTCGTGCAGTGTTTCAGAAACCGAAGCGCTGGGAATTGCACGCAAACACTGCGTCATGTGCCATACGGCGAAGCCCACGCATCAAAGTTTCCGGGAAGCGCCGAAAAATATCATCTTGGAAACGGCAGCAGACCTTAAAAAATATGCCGGCGTAATTTTCGCCCAAACGGTTCAGACCAAGGCTATGCCCCTCGGCAACGAGATCGAGATGACCGACGATGAGCGGGCAATATTTGGCCGATGGCTGAGGGAGCTCCCTTGAGCGATGGCACGAAACCGTTTGGCGTCACGGCCACGTTCGTCATCGGGACGATTGCGCTCCTTGTTGGTCAGCTCTCCGGAATTGCGGTACTAAGCGGATGGTATGGCCTCAACCTGAAAGAAGTCGGCGCCCTGAGCCAGCATGGCGGCGCCATCGTACTGTTTATTTTCGTCTCCGCACCGGTACAGGTGGCGTTGCTGGCATTGGCGGCAAGTCACAAGGGAAGCGTCGCAGACTACCTTGGCTACAAGGTGCCTCGACGAGGCGAATTGGTGGCAGCCGTGCTGGTGCTCGCTGCTCTGATCACCGTGGGCGACGCCGTAAGTTGGCTCGCGGGCCGTCACATGGTCGATCGCTTCCAGAGCGATATCTATCAGGCCGTCAAAACTGCGAACTTGCTGCCATTGCTCCTGATAGCAATCACTGTCCTGATTCCGATCGGTGAAGAAACTCTTTTCCGCGGATTTCTGTTTCGCGGGTGGCTGAGATCCTCACGCGATGCCTGGCCGGTCATTCTCATCACGGCCGGAATTTTTGCGATCATTCATGTTCAATACGACTGGTTTCTCATTGTCCAGGTATTCATTTTTGGCGTATTTTTTGGGTGTGTGCGCTGGGCGACCGGCTCAACCATTTTGACCATGCTCCTGCACGGGCTGGTGAATATTGAGGGAATGGTCGAAACCATGCTGGCTGCAAGCAGCTGACGAGGAACGGACTCGATCAGATCCGCCAACTCAAAGCATGGCCGCGATACGGGCGATAGCCGGGTGGTGATTGATGCCAGCCGGCAATCTGGGAAGACCGATGACTTCGACGCCGACCGCAAATCGCTCGATGCTCGCCACCGTGTCATCGAGCGAAACAGTGTCGCGGTCGCTTTCGCTGATGGCGATTGCGGCGATAGTAAGCTTTCGCTGACGCAAAACATCGAGCGCGGTGAGCGTGTGGCTGATCGTGCCGAGATAGCCGCCGACAACAAGCAACACCGGAACCTCAAGCGCCGTCATCCAGTCGAGCACGGTGCGGCGGCCATTGAGAGGGACCATGATGCCGCCCACACCCTCGATAAAGAGCGGCCCTTTTGCGGCATTGATCGCGAGGCGACTGAATTCAACCACCTTGTCAAAGTCGATGCTGCGCCCTTCACGGGCAGCGGCGAGGTCGGGCGCAAGCGGAGCACGAAAGCGCCAGGGTGCTATCCGGTCGATCTCGTCAGCGGTAACCGGCCGGCCAAGCGCGGTCAGCAGAACTGCCGGATCGCTAGTCTGCACAATGGAAGAGTCATAGCCGCTGACAACCGGTTTCAGTGCATCGACTGGCTGGTTTGACTCGCGCAGGTAGCGGACAAGTGCCGCGGTAACGAATGTCTTTCCGATATCGGTGCCGGTCGAGGTTACGAAGTATGCCGCCACAGTTTCACGCCAGTATTTTTTCGCGCACGATATCGGCCAACCTTTCGACGTGATCGTCCGGGTGTTGCGCAGTAAATGTCAGTCGCAGGCGGGCCGTGCCTGGAGGTACTGTAGGCGGACGGATCGCGACGGCCAGATAGCCATGACTTTCCAGCAAGTGTGACGCGGCCAGTGCACCTTCTTCGTCGCCGATCAGGACTGGCACGATCGGAGTCTGCGCTTCGGGAAGGCCTGCGTGCTTCGTGAACGTTTTTGCCTTCTGGACCGGCTGCGCCGCATAAGCGGGCTCGCGCTCGATCAAGTTTAATGCTGCAATGGCAGCCGCCACGCATGCAGGTGGCAGGCCGGTCGAGTAGATCAATGTGCGCGCGCGATTGCGCATCAATTCGATGACAGATGCCGATGCGCAGAGGTAACCGCCGTACGAGCCAATCGCCTTCGACAGCGTGCCCATCTGCAGCGGAACAGGCACATATGAGTTCCCCACGAAACTCGACCCATGGCCTCCGCCGACGACGCCGATGCCGTGGGCATCGTCCGACATCAGCCAGGCATCGTATTCGTTCGCGACAGCGAGCAGGTCGGCGAGGGGCGCCAGATCGCCGTCCATCGAAAACACCCCATCGTTCACGATAATGACGCGATCGTGGCTGCCGCGATGCGCCGCCAGAAGCGAACGGACATGTTCAACATCGTTGTGGCGAAAAGTCATGACCGCGCCGCGGGACAATTGTGCGCCAGCGTGAATGCAGGCGTGGGACAGTTCGTCGACCAGGACCAGCCCATCACGTCCGACCAGCACGGGAATAATGCCCGTGTTGGCGAGGTAGCCGGAACCAAAGACGCAGGCTGCTTCGGTTCGCTTGAAGCGCGCGAGACTGGATTCAAGCTCGGCGTAAAGAGGATGATTGCCGGTCACCAGTCGGGACGCCCCGGATCCGGCGCCGTATTCTTCGATTGCGGCGATAGCTGCGCGTTTTATCTCGGGACGCTGGGTAAAGTTGAGATAGTCGTTGCATGAGAAGGACAGGAGCTTGCGCCCGCCACGCTCGACCCAGATGCCATCCTCGCGCAGCGTTTCGTTCAGGGCGCGATAGAGGTGGCGGCGCTTGAGTTCGTTCAGCTTGCCTTCGACGAAAGCGTCAAGTGAGTGCATGGTGACCTTGCCAGCTAGCACGCCAGGTGCTTAGCACGAACGGAGCGGGGACACGCAAATGACGCGCCAGACGGGCAAAAACAGCCTGATGCCAGGTTGGTACGACGCCGGTTTGAGGCACATCTGGCTGCCCTACGCCCAAATGAAGACGGTGCCGTCTCCGTTGCCTGTCGTGCGCACCCAGGGCGCCCGGATTGTGCTGGCAGACGGGCGAGAGCTGATCGACGGCATCGCGAGCTGGTGGACCGCATGCCACGGCTATAACCATCCGCACATCCGACAGGCCGTGGAGGGTCAACTGGCTTTGATGCCGCACGTTATGTTCGGCGGACTCGGGCACGAACAGGCGTACCGGCTTGCGCGACGTCTAGCTACGTTACTGCCCGGCGATCTTAGTCGCGTTTTCTTTTCCGACTCCGGTTCAGTCGCTGTCGAGGTTGCGATCAAGATGGCGACGCAATATTGGGTCAACAGGGGACATCGCGGTAAATCTCGGTTGATTGCGTTCAAGGGCGCCTATCACGGCGATACCACAGGGGCTATGGCGCTGAGCGATCTGGAAGCGGGCATGCATGCCACGTTTTCGGGCTTGCTGCCGAAACAACAGATGGCGGACCTACCGGAAGACGATGCAGCGACGTCCGCGCTCGAAAAGCTACTTGCCGTGTCGAATAGCACGATCGCCGGAATAATCGTTGAGCCATTTGTGCAGGGCGCCGGCGGCATGAAGTTTCACGATGCCGCTGTGCTTCACCGCTTGCGCGCGCTAGCTGATAGCTACGATGCGCTGCTGATTTTTGACGAGATCTTCACCGGCTTCGGCCGCACGGGAAGCTTTTTTGCATGCGAGCAAGCGAACGTCGTTCCTGACATCATTGCGCTATCAAAGGCGCTGACCGGCGGCACGCTTCCACTCGCCGCGACCATCGTATCGGGCAAGGTGTTCGATGCGTTTTGGGCGGACGAGCAAGCCAAGGCATTGATGCACGGACCGACATACATGGCGAACGCCCTTGCATGTGCGGCCGCCAATGCCTCGCTCGACCTTTTCGAGCAAGAGCCTCGCCTGCGACAGGTGGCCGATATTGGGCTCGCATTGCAACGCGATCTGGCGCCCTGCCGGGATTTTTCGCGCGTCAAGGACGTGCGCGTTAAGGGCGCTATCGGCGTCGTCGAACTCGATCGGATCGATGATCTTGATGGCTTGCGGGCGCGCTTGGTGGAGGAGGGAGTCTTTATCCGCCCTATCGGCAATATCGTCTACCTGACCCCGGCCTTCACGATCACCGCTGCCGAGCTCAAAATATTGACCGATGCGGTTGTTAAGGTCGTTCGCGACCTGAGGTAATCCGGCCGGGATCAATCAAAATCCGACCGCGGTCCCGTGCAGATCGTATTCGTCGGCGCGCTCTATTCTGACTGTGGCAATTTCGCCGACGCGCAACGGCCGACGGCTGGCCACGTAAACCGCACCGTCGATCTCCGGCGCGTCCGCCATCGAGCGGCCTTTGGCGACGGTCGGGCCAATTTCGTCGATAATCACTTTCTGGCGAGTTCCGAGCTTGCGTTTCAGGCGGCGAGCCGAAATCGCTTGCTGGGCTTGCATGAAGCGATGCCAACGCTGCTCCTTCACATCGTCAGGAACCAGTGCGGCCATGTCGTTGGCCGCGGCCCCTTTCACCGGCTCGTATTTGAAACATCCGACCCGATCGAGCGATGCCTCTTCGAGCCATTCGAGCAGCATGTCGAAATTTGCTTCGGTTTCTCCGGGAAATCCGACGATGAAAGTCGAGCGCAGCGTGAGCTCCGGGCATTGATCGCGCCAGCGCTCAATGCGCTCCAATGTTTTCTCCTGCGTCGCCGGGCGGCGCATACGTTTGAGGACTTCGGGAGCGGCGTGCTGAAATGGGATATCCAGATAAGGTAATACCTTTCGATCCGCCATCAGCGGGATGACTTCGTCCACGTGAGGGTAGGGATAAACGTAGTGCAACCGCACCCAGACGCCGAACTCGCCGAGCGCGCTCGCCAGATCGATGAACTTCGCGCGCACCTCGCGATCGCGCCATTTGCTCGGCGCATATTTGATGTCTAACCCGTAGGCCGAGGTGTCTTGCGAGATCACCAGCAATTCCTTGACGCCCGCCGCCACGAGTTTTTCGGCCTCGCGCAGAACGTCGGCCGCCGGACGCGATACAAGGTCGCCGCGCAGGCGCGGGATAATGCAGAATGAGCAGCGGTTGTTGCAGCCATCGGAAATCTTCAGATACGCGTAGTGGCGCGGCGTCAGCTTGATGCCTTCCGGCGGCACCAGATCAAGAAACGGGTCGTGCTTCGGTGGCAGCGCCTTATGGACGGCCTCGACCACCGTCTCGTATTGCTGTGGGCCCGTAATCGCCAGAACATCAGGGTAGGCGGCCGAAATGCTTTCCGGCTCCGCGCCCATGCATCCGGTGACGATGACTTTGCCATTTTCTTTGAGGGCGTTTCCGATCGCGGCGAGCGACTCGGCCTTGGCGCTATTAAGAAAACCGCAGGTGTTCACGATGACAAGGTCGGACCCCTGGCGTTCCCGCGACAGCTCATAGCCCTCCGCGCGCAGACGCGTGACGATGCGCTCGCTGTCGACCAACGCCTTCGGGCAGCCAAGCGAGACAAAGCTCACTTTAGGCGCTGTGGCATCGGGTTTTGCAGCAGGATCACGCATGGCAGAGGGGGCTAGCCGCGATGTGCGGCAAGATCGAGGGGAGGGAGTATTTCGGCTAAGGAAATAAGGGCAATCTAGCCATTCCGCAACGCTTGTGCCTCGGCGTAGAACTTCTTTTCCCATGCCTTCTGGTTGTCCATGCCTTCGCGGATGAAGGGCGTGAAAACCGCCAGGTGCAGCAGAAGCAATTGAACAAACTGGCGGGAAAACGCAGCGGTTTCCTGAAATCGACGAAAAGCACGACCCGCGTGTGCGGCGTGCGATTCCAGGCCTCGTGCTCATAGGCATCATCGAAAATGACGACCTCGCCCTTGCGCCACCGGTACACTTCGTTTTCGACCCGGATGCCGAGCATGTCGCGTGGCTCCGGAACAATCAGACCGAGATGAAGCCGCAGCACTCCGTTGTAAGGACCACGGTGGGGGCTCCATGATTGAATACATCACGCTGATGAGCCCCGGAATGTTCTGGCAGATTCTCCATGTTTGCGGGCATAAGCCAATATTGTTCGCCGAGCGAAAGCCGTAGGCCGCCAGGATAAAACTCTTCCAGCCATGGTTCCGGCTGATCGTTGAAACATCTGTGGCCAGCTCATGGAAAGCGGGCAGCTCATCCTTCCGCGTGAGCACCCGCTCAAGCTCAGCGCGAATAGGGCACATTCCTTTTCGATCAGGCACGTCCAGGGAAATACCGCGTTGTCGTAAATCGGCGGGTTGCCGACCGTGCTGAAGGCAAGATTGAGCCGTTCAGACCATGAAACGATCCGCATGAAGCAGCGCGTAACAATCGTGGGGCGTCCCCATCGGCTTGATGCCGGTGGTGCCACATTTTTGCACCGGGTTTTGCTCATGGTGAGCTTGTGGGCCTGCGACGCTTCGCAACGGGCTTCTCCCGCGGCTCTTTTTAATATTAGCAATCGGCTTCGGGGCACGGAAATTCCATAGGCTTCCGTCAGATCATTGGCGGATAGGCCGCGGCGGCGCTATCGTGTGACTTGGGGTAGGGCGGCACACATCATGAAACGAACGGGCATCCTGGTAGGTCTAATGCTTGTCGGCTTTGTGGTCGCCTCCCAGGCGGCACTTGGCGACAGCAGGAATTCATCCTGGCGGTACAATGCGCACAGCCCCGAGCCGCCGTTTCCGCGCAGCAAGCGCGCGGAAGCGATCTGGGCGTCGGACTGGTGCTGGAGCGACTGTGGCTCCTACTGTGCTTGGGGCTTGGCTGGCTGCCTTAAAGAAGATTCTCAAGGTCGCTGCCTGAAGTTCACCGACAAATGCGATCGCTATTGCCAGCGCGCTTGCCGCACCAGGGGTGGTCCGCTGCTTCCGCTCGAATTTCCGTGGGATTAGCCCGCCGGGATCCTTCCGAGATTGCTGCTTGCGGCCCAGATGGACAAGCCAATCAGGCGACTGCCATAAGTTGAGCATGCGTCGCTGATGTTGGCGATGCACGTCGGGAAGATCCTGATCGTTGTTTTGCTGCTGCAGCTTCCGCTCGGAATTATTGTCGGGCGCTTCATCAAATTGGGTAACCCACCACTGAGCGGCAGACAAATCTGGAGAAAAAAGGCTAGGGATTAGATCGGTCGATTGACTCGCCGTTTCACTGGCTCTTGATGGAAGGCGACCGGTCTCAGGCCAATTTCACGCACATTCACGAGCCGCCGAGCGCGCATTCCAGCGCACGCGCCTTGCCCCGGCGCGTTAATCCAGCAACTCAATAGAATTACGCGGCCGACTTCGGAAAGCGAAACCCGTGCTTACCTTGTTCAACAAGGTTCGGCGAAGACTGTCCTCGCATTTGGTCGGCTTCGTGTCGGTAGTAATCGCCAATTTTTCGCAGGGCCTGCTTTGCAGCGCGGCTGCTCACCAGATCGGCCTGAGAATGAAACAGTTTGGCGATTTTCAGCAGTTCTTCCTTGCGCGACATGACACAACAACGGCTGAGCCGATTTGCTCCTTTTTACGAATGGTTTGCGTTCCGGTAACGCGCTGGGCAAGACGTCGTTCCGAGGTGCTTGAAGTTCCATCTACCCATGGCACCCGTCCATTCGCCACGGGCAGCACCCGGCATGTTCCCCGCACCAGCGATGCCGGAACGGAACTTGGCACACTCCAGCGCGCGTTAGATCCTCACGTCAGCTTGTGGCCCTTGGCGAACCTTCCAATCGCGCTGTCTACTTTCGGGGGTAGAGGGGACATTTTCGCAGAAAGCCGCCGGAGGCTCACCAAACGGCAGCCCCGATGTTCTGCCTGTGCCGGATGTGACGGCGGGTAATGGCGAACGGGTGCAACGCATCGCAAAACTACTAGCAGCCAAGATCCGCTGCCAGAGGTCCGTCCCAATTATCGTTCGAGAATCTTCCAGTTGTTGTAATAGATGAATTTAACGCTTTGCGTCAGAAGTCGAACGCCAAAAACTACGGCGCGCATGAAAGCGGGGAATGGCGTCGGGCGAACGATGTCGACGAACAGGCAATAGCGCGTTTCATTGGTTTCGTTGGCGGAATAGTGCAGGAGCGTATCGTCGAATATGAACAGCTTGTTATCGCACCAATAGTTGATCGTGTCCCCGACCTCGATGTAGGCGGAGCGATCTTTCATGTCGTTAAGATTGTACAAGATGCGGAGCGAGGCGCGCAGGTATCCAAAATGCTTCGAAGTGGAGACCTTTTTATTGAAGACCGAAACGCCGATCGTCTGAATGTACTTCCATGGCTCATGAAACGCAGGAATATTCACGACTGTGTCCACGTTGACGCCATACCATCGGAAGAAAACCATTGTTCGTGGAAATTCTTTGGCGCGTTCCTCTAATTGACCGACAAGATTCTGGTCTTTCGCGATTGATATCAGGCGCTTCACCTCATCCTGATAAGAGGGTGGCAGATCCTCCAGCCGATAGACGCCTCTGTTGATGTAGGGCAGCGACAGCAGATCCAGCAAAATGTTGAATGGCGACAGAAGCCAGGTCCCGAATCCGTTGCCGATGAAATAGCGCCGCAGCGTCGATAGGTTCAGCCCCTTGTTACGGCTGACGTCATAGGCGCCGCATGCGAGGTAAAAGATTGCGATCTTTGGGAAGAAATACGCAAATGGGCAGAGAATGCCAATCGGGAACAACACCCGCCTGACAAAGAATTTGAATACTCTGGTTACGCGTTCTCTACCCGTAAGCGTCTCGGCAACCGTTGTATTCATGCCGTTTACCCCCGTTGATCGCGGCCCCACCTTTTATCACCGTAGCACAACGCCGGCCAAGGCCCGCGCACACTATGCACGCCATCAAACAGCCAGAAAGTTCCTGCCAAGGCGCCATCCACACGAGAAACCAACGCAGACGTGAACTGCCTCTTCAAGGGTCTAATTTGAGGCGATACGATAGCTCGTTCTCAGTTGTGGGGGCGGCAATGCGACGGCGCGATTTCATCAGAATCATTGGAGGCTCCGCTGCATGGCCGTGGGTCGCTCTCGCGCAAGAGCCCATGCCGGTGATTGGATTTTTAAGCGCTGGGGCCATTCGCGCAGCGGATTGCCGCTTTCCACCGGGGCTTAAACGAGGCAGGCTTCGTTGAGGGACGAAACCTGGCAATTGAAAACCGATGGGCTGAGGAAAAGTATGATCGATTGCCGGCATTGGCGGCGGATTTGGTTCGCCGCGCGGTTGCGGTGATCGTTACCTATACCGACGCTGCAGCATTGGCGGCCAAGGCAGCGACGACGACAATTCCCATCGTGTTTGTGAATGGCGCGGGGATCCCGTTGGGGCCGGCATCGTGCCCAGCCTTAATCGGCCGGGAGACAACATCACCGGGGTCAGCTTTTACGGAGTCGATCTCGCGCCGAAGCAGCTCTCGCTGCTGCACGATCTTGTTCCAAAAGTGTCGTCGTCATCGGACTCCTCATTGATCAAAACGTTCCCGATGCCGTAGCGCAGGTGCCTGCGGTGGCCACAGGACACGGGGATCGGGTGCTCGTTTTCCTCATGTAAATGCATGTCGACCAGGTCGAGGGCATATTGGCACTTTTCCTCATATGTCTTCGGCAAATTGCGACGAGCAAGAAGTTGCTCAACCGTCTCTCGGGATTTCTCGATGACATGCATGATGTTCTCCTGTTCACGATGCACAAGAGTTGCGCCAGAATAGTCGATGCAAAAAGGGTGTCACGTGGATATCCGCTTTTGGCCCTTAGCGGACGATCTTCAAGCACGACGAAATGTCCGCTTTCGGGGGTAATGCGGACATCGCCTGAACATGGGGCTAATTTCCCGGCATGTTAGGCGGCTGGCCACCGCCTGTATCTTTGCGGCCCGCAGCCTGGTTTCGTACCATCGACAAAATGCCGAGGGGCGCGCACGTCGATTGCGGCGCCACGGTTAGCGGCCTAGCATGCCGGGAAATTAGCTTCAATCCGAGGAGCATTGGTCGTGCCGGCATGCAAAGTTCTGCTGATAGGCGCGTGCCGCGCTTCACTGCTCGCTCCCAAATTGCTATTAGCCGGAAGGACGAATGAAGGTCGCTAGACGAAAGAAAAGCTGGGCGGCCGCCGCGAGGCGGGCAGCCGCCCACAAGACCAAGCGCAAGATTTCCAAGGCGCGCCAGGCCAGCGGCAAGGCGGCCCGGCGCGCGGTGCCTAAGGCTAGACGCGGCGCGGTACGCAAGCGGAAGCGCGCAACGCCTCGCAAGGCGGCGCCCAAGGCCAAACCAAAAGCCAAAGCCGCTGCCCTTGTGGCGGTCGCCGGTGTCGTGGTGCGCGGCCGCATGGGCCCGCGCTATGCGGATATTCTGACGCGCGACGCGCTCGCCTTCCTGGCCGAGCTGCACCGCCGCTTCGAGGGCAAGCGCCGCGCGCTTTTGGCCGGGCGCGCCGAACGGCAGGAGCGCTTCGATGCTGGCGAGCTGCCGGATTTTCCGCGCGAGACCAAACATATCCGCGATGACGATTCCTGGCGGGTGGCGCCGGTCCCGTCCGATCTCAACGACCGCCGCGTTGAGATCACCGGCCCGGTCGACCGCAAGATGATCGTCAACGCACTCAATTCCGGCGCCACCCACTACATGGCTGATTTCGAGGATGCCAATTCGCCGACCTGGGCGAACAATCTCGAAGGTCAAATCAATCTGAAGGACCGCTGGGCGGGCAAGATCGACTTCACCGATCCGCAAACCAAGAAGCGCTACGCCGTCGGACCGAATCCGGCGGTGCTGATCGTGCGGCCGCGTGGCTGGCACCTGCCGGAGGCGCATCTGACGGTCGATGGAAAGCCGATCGCCGGCGCTTTGTTCGATTTCGGGCTCTACTTTTTTCACAACGCCAGGGCGCAGCTTGCGCAAGGCGCCGGGCCCTACTTCTACCTGCCCAAGCTTGAGAACGCTCGCGAGGCGCGGCTATGGAACGACGTATTCCTGTTCGCGCAGGAGCAACTCGGCATTCCTCCGCGCAGCATCAAGGCGACTGTGCTGATCGAGACGCTGCCCGCCGCCTTCGAGATGGACGAGATTCTATGGGAGCTGCGCGACCACATCGCCGGCATGAATGCCGGGCGTTGGGACTATATCTTCTCCTTCATCAAGACATTCGCCAAGAGCAAGGACCCGCGCTTCGTGCTGCCTGACCGTTCGCAGGTGGTGATGGGGCAAGCCTTCCTCGGCGCCTATGCCTCGCTGCTAGTTCGCACATGTCACCGTCGCGGCGCTCACGCTATGGGCGGCATGGCGGCGCAGATCCCGATCAAGAACGATCCGGCTGCGAACGAGGCGGCCTTCGCCAAGGTGCGCGCCGACAAGGAGCGAGAAGTGCGCGAAGGCTATGACGGCACCTGGGTGGCGCATCCCGACCTGGTGCCGGTCGCCAAGGAAGTGTTCGACCGCATGATGCCGCAACCCAACCAGGTTTCCCGCATGCGGCTGCATGTGAACGTGCTGCGCGACGATCTTTTGAAGGTCCACGAAGGCAGCAAGACCGAGGCCGGCTTCCGCCTCAATATCCGCGTCGGCGTGCAATACATCGAGGCCTGGCTGCGCGGGCGCGGCGCGGTGCCGATCTACAATCTGATGGAAGACGCTGCCACTGCCGAGATCTCGCGCGCACAGATCTGGCAGTGGACCAAGGCCGGCGCCGAGCTCGAAGGCGGCGTGAAAGCGACCCCCGCCTTCTTCGAGCGCGCGCTGCAGGAGGAGATGCAGGTTGTGATGCGCGAGGTGGGCACGGCCGATTACGCGCGTGGCCGCTTCCCCGAGGCGATCAAGTTATTCCGCCAGCTTTCGCTGACTGACGAGTTCGTGCCGTTCCTCACGATCCCGGTGTATGAATTGATCGTGTGATCCGCTTCGCCATCATCGTGGCCCAGAACGGCGTTCGCGGCTGCTGGGATTGATTTCTGGAATAGGGGCCTCAGCGGGACACATTGCAGACCGCGATAGACGCGCGCTCAATGAACTATACCGCTCCTGCGCGGCTGGTCGTTCGCGCTGACAAGCTGATCGGCTAAAGTTCCGATGTCCGCTTTTGGCCAAAGCGGACATGGGATAGTGCACCGCACATGTCCACTTTTGGGGGGAAAGCGGACATGACTTTTTGCGGCGCGAATGTCTGCTTTGAGCCAAGCGGACATCCGTCTAGTCCATGATGAATTGAGAATCGAACCCATTACTCCCGTTTATTAGAATCTTCTGGGATACCCCATTGCCACTTAGGCGGCTCGCCTGTGAGGTATGAAACCCTAATAAGGGCGGCAGCCCATACCAGCAGTTTTGTTAGAAACCAGAAAGTTTCCGTCCCGGTTGGTTCTACCAGGATCGTCAGCCATCCTTGCCAGGTTGCAGGAACCCACCCCCAGCCGTACGCCTTCCGCTTGAACCAGTATTGCTCCGGATTGCCCTTCAGATAGCGCATGTAGCGAGAAAGGAAATTCATATGACTACCAAATGTAGGGAATGAGACGATAGCGGACTTTGTTTTTGTACTCCTCGTATCCCTGCAGGTCGCGCAGGAGCACTTTCTCTTCGTTTGCGATCCGGAAATAAAGAATGGGCAGGAAGAGCGGTATGAGAAGCAGCGTCCACCACGAGCCGAGCGCGAGTGGCGTACCTACGGCCAGAAAGAGGGCGCCGAAATACATAGGATGACGTACAAGTCCGTATAGGCCGGTAGATATAACTTTTTGTCCTTCTTCGACACGAATGTTCGCCGCTGCGTATGTGTTTACTTTTGACACGAGATAAGAAGACATAGAAAGAGACAACGATGAGCGCGTCCCCGAAAACCGAGATGTACCATGGCACGCTCGACCAGCCGAAGCGAACATCAAGCGGCGGTAAAACGAGCCGTGCGGCAAACGCGATAAGAAGAAATAAGATGATTACTTTCTGCGCGGGTTCCTTTTCGTGCGTGATACCGGCCCCGGTCCGTCATATTTCGCCAAATACACCGTATAGGCCCCGGAGGCGATGGTGGCTCCCGCGACACATGCCCATCCCTGCCAATAGTTAAGAGTACCAGTAGGAATAAACAGAAGAGCCAGGAGGACTATCGTCCCTATCACGGACGAGCGGATGATGTATGGAAGAGTGCATTTCATAAGAGAACGCCAAGCGTCAGACGGGACTTGGCCTTTTGTTTGCCGCTGAGAAGAAGTTGCTATGGCGCTCGAGTGAACAAAAGGCCCGTCGCGAATGTCCGCTGGCAAAGCGGACATCCATAGCTGCAGCGCATATGTCCGCTTTCGGGCGCTGCGGGAGTCTTACGTTCCGCCGCGCGACGCGCAAATCTTGATAGCGTCTTTATGGATCGCAAGAGCGATTCACATCACTTCTTTATTTTTTTGTCGCTACTTCACCGGAACAGCCTTCGGTTTGTTGTTCAGGTGGAGGGATCCATGATTGGCAACTCGAAAATCCATGAATGGATCTTACTCAAAGAGCGGTTCGCACTGCTCGTGCGTGCCGAAGCCGTGCGCGGTGACGACGCCGAAGTGTTACTTGATATTGAATTTCAGCGCCGCTTAGCGGAAGTAATAGAACAAGTTGTGAAACGAAGGCGCGGATTTCACCACTAGCGTTGCTAGCGCCGTGTCGCTGAATGTCTTCGGGGTGAAGAGGACATGGTGATTGCAGTGCAAATGTCGGCTTATGATCCAAAGCGGACACGTAACCGCCGCCTAAATTCGCTCGCCTCATGATTGGAACCAGCTGATGTCGGGCTTCCTCGTGCAGCGCGTAGCGCCGCCGGATCGTCTTCATCGAGGCTCGGGTTTGTGATGCGGGACGATTGTGAATGCGCTAAAGTTTCGTGGGGCTGAAGGGGCTTCCAACAAGGGAGTTCCCGAGATGTGTGACTACAGCCTTCAAACCGTCAAATCACGGCCCGCGAAAGTTGGTGACAGACTGACCACACGCGACTTTGGTACCTGCACGCATGGGTTTGCTGCGGCAGAAGATGCCGCGGTTGCGGTTTGCGTCCTTCCAGGGACGGAGCTTGCGTTTTCCGACGCGGTGACGGTTAAAGATCCTCGCTTCTTCGTAGGATGGAAGGTAGAAAGACTGGATTACGCGACCGCAATCTTCCGGCAAGTCAACAAGAGCGAACCGTTCAAGCACCATGATGCGCTTGAATTTCCGGATGGGCGTCTTGTTCTCCTGACGCGCCTAAGTGAGGGCCAGGAGGCAACGGTACTTCAACTTCCGGCGCGGCCAAAGACCGCGGCCGAAGGAGATGCTCAGAAACGCGCCACCTACGTAGGCTGATGTCCGCCTTCGGTCCAGGGTGGAGATTCAAGGGGTCAAGCGGACATTTGTTTTGCATTGCCGAATGTCCGCTTTCAGGGGTAAAGCGGACATGACTTTTTGCGGCGCAAATGTCTGCTTTTGACCAAAAGCGGACGGCCTCATATGACAGAACGATTCAACGTAGTCCTGGATTGGCGCTGGCCGGAGACTGTAAAGACATGACCACATCGGTCGCATCCCAGCGATCGTCGCAGGCGTCGCCTGCAGGCGCACCGAGCCGCTTTGCCAGATATGAGCCCAGAACGCGATACCCGTTCTCGTTCACCGAAACGATCAATTCGTGGCGTTGGCGGCCCGCTATTCCCGGGTCGCCCTGTGGGTATCTGCGCTGCCTGGCGCAGTCGGACGCATGCCGCCCTTCGGCACGGGGCCGTTGCTCGCCGGAACGGCCGGGCTGTTACTGGTGTGCTTGTTGCGCACGCCGTTTCGCTGGTGTGGAGCGATATTAGTGATCGCCGCCGCGTATTTCGCGGTCATGACGCCGCGGCCGGACGTGCTTATGCGAACGACGGGCAAACCGTCGCAGTTCGTGGCCGGGATGGAAGGCTTTCGGTGCTTCACAGTGCTCGCGACAATTTCGCGATCAAGGAGTGGCTCGCCGCCGACACTGAGGCACGAACGCCGAATGTTCCAAGCCTGAATGGTGGTGTGTCGTGCGACGCCATTGGCTGCATCGGCAAGCTCGACAAGGGCCGACTCGTATCGATGGTTCGGGAGGTCGAAGCCTTTGCCGAGGATTGCACCCGCGCCGCCGTGGTCGTCAGCGCACGACAGGCGCCTTCGGCGCGTTGTGCCGCCATACTTATCGATCGCGAAGTCTGGCGATCCCGTGGCTCGATAGCGCTGCGCCGGACGGACGACAAGTTCGAGCAGACGGTCGCGCGTTCCGCCGATCACGAGCGACCATGGACACATGCTGCGAACAATCCGGCGTCCGGCGCGCGGGTATCCGCGCCGTCAGGCGACGTGACACCGCGGCCAGAAGCGCTCGAAGCGGACGACTAGTAGCGCCGGAAGAGGCCGACCAACTTTCCCTGAATGCGAACGCGATTGGGCGGCAGGATGCGCACCTCATAGGCCGTGTTGGCAGGTTCGAGCGCTATTGAGGCGCCCCGACGGCGAAAACGTTTCAGCGTGGCTTCCTCGTCATCAATGAGCGCGACCACGATATCGCCGGTGTCTGCCGCTTCCGATCTGCGGATCAGCGCAATGTCACCGTCGAGGATGCCCGCCTCGATCATGCTGTCGCCCCGCACCTCGAGGGCAAAGTGGTCGCCCGCCGACAACAGGTCGGGAGGCATGTTGATGACATGGCTGCGAGTCTGGATCGCCTCGATGGGAGTGCCGGCGGCAATGCGGCCCATGACCGGGACAGCGACTGGCCGCCCGCCATCGTCCTCGGTCGTTGTGCGCACGCGTCCAAGATCGCCTTCTATCACGCTGGGAGTGAAACCGCGTGACCGCGCAGACCCAAGCCCATGCCCGACCGAGTCCGGCAACTTGATGACCTCGATTGCGCGGGCCCGGTTGGGCAAGCGACGGATAAATCCGCGCTCCTCGAGCGCCGTAATAAGTCGGTGGATCCCCGATTTCGACCGCAAGTCCAGGGCGTCCTTCATCTCGTCAAAAGATGGAGGCACTCCGGCTTCGGTCAGCCGCTCGTGAATGAACCGTAAAAGCTCGAATTGCTTGCGGGTCAGCATCTGTCTCTCCGCGTCAGGCTCGACCCTGAGAGGTCCAAGCCAGAAACAAATCATGAACGGACACTATCTGTTCGATATGTGTTCTGCAACCAATTAATTTGGAGTGAAAAACTCGAAAGGCGGCTAAAGGCCTAGCTTAAGGATGATGCAGTCTGAACCGGCAGCCGCTGCCGGGGCGTGAGGCTCCCGAATCAGCAGGCAGTCGGCTTTCGCCAGAGGCGCCATCAGGGAGCTGTCCTGGGCGGGCAATGGGGTCGCCACCAGGCCGTTCCGGGTTTCCTCAATGGTAGCCCGCAGATAGTCGGCCCGCTCGTCGTTCGCAGGAAGGTCCCGGCCAAGGCGGGCCGGTTGCGGCAGGTCCACGATATCCGAATCTGACCGTCCCGCCAGCTTCCTGATGAGAGGGCCCAGGAACAGAAAAGCGCAGACATAGGCCGAGACCGGGTTCCCGGGGACGCCAAGGACCTGCATAGCGCCAAGGCGGCCATGCAGCATGGGGCGGCCCGGGCGGAGGGCGACCCGCCAGAATGACAATTCAAGCCCTTCGGCCGCCAGTGCGCGCTGGACCAGATCGTGTTCGCCGACCGAGGCGCCTCCAGACGTCAACAGGATGTCGGCATTCAATTCACGCGCGCGGCGCACGGCGGCCGCAATGTCTTCGATGCGATCGCGCGCGATGCCGAGGTCATGCGCCTTTGCTCCGTTACTGCGGGCGAGCGCGGCGAGAGCAAATCCGTTCGAATAGACGATTTCGCCTGGCCTGGGACTGCCGCCGGGCGGCACGAGTTCGTCGCCGGTGCCGAGTATCGCCACGGTGGGCTTTCGGTACACGCTAAGCCGTGAATGGTTCATCGCGGCTGCGAGCATCAGGTCGCGCGCGGTGAGGCGTCGCCCTTTGCGCAAAAGAGTCTGGCGCTCGGCGAAGTCAATGCCTTCACCGCGCACGTTGCGGCCGGCAGGCGTCGGCTTTTGGATCGTGACGCCATTTTCGTCCTGTGTCGTGAGCTCCTGGATCACCACCGTATCGGTGCCTTCAGGCATGATGCCGCCGGTAAAGATGCGCGCGGCTTCGCCGGGGCCGACTTTGCCCGTGAAGGGATGGCCGGCCGCAACCTGACCAATCACCTTAAGCACGACCGGTGCCTGGGCGACGTCGCTGGCGCGCACGGCATAGCCGTCCATCGCCGAAACCGCCGCAGGCGGTTGGGTGCGGAGCGCGATTACATCTTCAGTGAGAAGGCGGCCGAACGCTTCGTCGAGCGAAACGACTTCCGTCCTCAGCGGTTTGGCATCGGCCAGCACACGTTGCAGCGCTTCGGCGACCGGTATCAGCGCCATGAACTACGACTCCGCGCGCCACTCGCCTGATTTGCCGCCGCTCTTGAGGAGCAGTCGAATGCCTTCGATGCGCATGCCCCGTTCAAGCGCTTTGACCATATCGTAGATCGTCAGACACGCTATTGAGACCGCTGTCAGTGCTTCCATCTCGACACCGGTCTTGGCGGTCACTTTCACAGTCGCCTGCACCAGGAAACCGGGCAACGCGTGCTCAGGGTTGATGTCGATCTCTACCTTGGTAAGGGGAAGCGGATGGCAGAGCGGAATAAGGCCATGCGTGCGTTTTGCCGCCATGATGCCGGCAAGGCGGGCCGCGCCCAGCACGTCACCTTTCATGGCATTGCCCTCAAGAACGACGTCGAGCGTTTCCTTGCGCATGATAACGCGGCCTTCCGCAACCGCGATGCGCTCGGTCGCACCCTTTTGCGTCACGTCGACCATGCGAGCTTCGCCGCGCTGATTGATATGGGTGAGGGGGGTGACTGGCGGTGGCGAAGCAGGTTGCTCCGATCGCGAGACGATCTTTGATGCGCGTACAGGGCGATGCGACGCGCGCCTTTTTGTACTTGGTGCGATCTTTTTGCGTCCTGCCATCGTCTTACTTCGCCGCTGCGCGCTGTTTATTAGGAGCAAGCAGCACCTTCGTCGCGGCTGTCACATCCGATTGGCGCATCAGGCTTTCGCCAATCAGGAACGTTGAAATGCCGACGCGTTGCAGACGCGCGAGGTCGGCAGGGGTGTTGAGCCCGCTCTCGGCGATGACCATCCGGTCACGCGGTATCCGCGGCGCCAGCCGTTCGCTGACGGCCAGGGATGTCTGGAAGGTCCGCAGATCCCGATTATTGATGCCGATCAGCCGTGATTTCAGCATGAGCGCACGATCGAGTTCAACCTCATCATGAACTTCAACCAAAACGTCCATCTCGTACACCAGGGCAGCACGTTCAATTTCGACCGCCGCGTCATCATTCACGGCGGCCATGATGATCAGAACGCAGTCGGCACCGAGGACGCGGGACTCAACAACCTGATAGGGCTCGTAGATGAAGTCCTTTCGCAGGACTGGCAAGGCAGTCGCGTTGCGCGCCGCCGCGAGAAACTCCGGCTTGCCTTGAAAGGAGGGCGCATCGGTCAGCACCGAAACGCAGGTCGCTCCGCCTGCCGCATAGGCCCTGGCAAGCCCGGGCGGATCAAATTCAGCGCGGATCAATCCCTTTGAAGGACTTGCTTTTTTGATTTCGGCGATCAACGCGTACTCGCCGCGGGCGATCCGCTGCTCGATTGCGCGCAGGAATCCGCGGGGCGGAGACGATGCTTTTGCATCCTTTTCCAGCGCGGCGAGAGGGCGCGCACGCTTGGCTGCGGCAATCTCTTCGCGCTTGTAGGTTTCGATTTTTGCCAGGATATTCGTCAAGTCCGGTCCTCCCCAGCATTCGATACCGCGATCAATCGATCCAGGCGGCCTTCAGCCTCGCCGCTCTCGATCGATTTTGCTGCCAGCGTCGCGCCTTGCTTGAGGTCCTTCGCCTTTCCGGCCACGATCAGCGCTGCCGCGGCATTGAGCACTGCGACATCGCGCAAAGGCCCTCGCTTGCCTTTCAAAACATCGAGCAAGGCTTCCGCGTTCTGCTCAGCATCGCCGCCCCGCAAGGCTTCGGCTTTTCCCTGCGGCAACCCGGCCTCTTCCGGCGTCACCTCGAATGTACGGATTTTACCATTTTCAAGAGCGGCAACGCTGGTCGGTCCCGCGGTGGTTATTTCATCGAGACCATCAGACCCGTGTACGACCCAGATGCTTTCGGAGCCCAGGTTTTTCAGCACCTGCGCCATCGGCTTCACCCAATGCCTTGCGAAAGTGCCGATCATCTGTCGCTTCACACTGGCGGGATTGGAGAGCGGCCCCAACAGATTGAAGATGGTGCGCGTGCCAAGCTCGATACGGGTAGGCCCGACATTTTTCATCGCCGGATGATGGGCCGGGGCAAACATGAAGCCAATGCCGGCATCCTGGATGCACGTTCCCACGTGGTTTGCGTCGAGATCAATCTTGACACCAAGCGCCTGTAACACGTCGGCGGCGCCTGATTTCGAGGAAAGTGCGCGGTTTCCGTGCTTGGCGACCGGAACGCCTGCGCCGGCAACAATGAACGCCGCGCAGGTCGAGATGTTGAACGAGCCGGAGGCGTCACCACCGGTGCCGACCACATCGACAGCGCCCAGGGGTGCTTTAACTCCCAGCATTTTGCTGCGCATCGTGGTGACGGCACCAGTGATCTCGTCCACAGTTTCTCCGCGCACGCGCAGCGCCATCAGAAGTCCGCCCATCTGTGATGGCGTGGCCTCGCCCGACATCATGCGGTCGAAAGCGGCGGCTGCTTCCTCGCGGGTCAGGGTTGCGCCGGTCGCAACCTTGGCGATGAGCGCTTTGAAGTCGTTGGCCACGAGCGGCCCCTAAGTCGCCAGATGAAGAGTGGAAGGCATGCGTGCAGGCGCGACGCGCGGTTCGCGCTGCGCGTTCCACGTTGCAGCAATGTCGAGAAAGTTTTTCAGCATCAAGCGGCCGTGTTCGGAGGCAATACTCTCGGGATGAAACTGCACGCCGTGCACCGGCAGAGCGCTGTGCATGATCCCCATCACCAGGCCATCGGCGCTTTCCGCGTTGACTGTCACATCGCGCGGCATGGTCGCGCGCTCCACTACCAGCGAATGGTAGCGCGTTGCCTTCAGAGGTCCATTGATTCCGCGAAACACCCCGGTCCCGGCATGCCTGACTTCCGAGAGCTTGCCGTGGAGGGGAGTTGTCCGTACGACTTTCCCGCCGAAGGCTTGTCCGATCGCCTGGTGGCCGAGGCATACCCCGAGGATTGGAATGCTGGAGGACGATTTGACGATGAGATCGAGGCAAATGCCGGCCTCGTTGGGTGTGCAAGGCCCAGGCGACAGCACAATCGCATCGGGCTCCAGCGTCATGACGTCAGCGACCGAAATCTTGTCGTTGCGGTGGACGACGACATCGGCCCCCAGCCCTCCCAGATAGTGGAAGAGGTTGAAAGTGAAGCTGTCATAGTTGTCGATCAGGACAATCATGTTCCACCGCTTTGCCAAGGGTTTAAGGTGCCACCCAAAGGGGGTCAAGCAGCCGGGTTTTGTGGTGGTTACTGACCCCGCCTGGCGGCGCTGGCGAAGCGGCGCGCTTCCTCCGCGGCGCGAAACAGGGCTTTCGCCTTGTTGATGCACTCCTGCTGCTCAAAATCGGGATCGCTGTCGACGACAATGCCGGCGCCGGCCTGGACGTACATGATGCCGTCCTTGATCAAGGCCGTTCGCAGAACGATGCAGGTATCCATCTCTCCGCCGGCCGAGAAATAACCGACGCAGCCCGCGTAGAGTCCGCGCTTTTCTCTCTCCAGTTCGTCGATGATTTGCATCGCGCGCACCTTGGGGGCGCCCGAGACGGTCCCGGCTGGAAAGCCTGCCGAGAGCGCATCGAGCGCGTCGCGATTGTGAGCGAGCTTGCCTTCGACATTGGACACGATGTGCATCACATGGCTGTAGCGCTCGACGAAGAATTGGTCCGTGACCTTGACGGTGTCGATGGCAGCGACGCGGCCGACATCACTGCGGCCGAGATCCAGCAGCATCAGATGCTCGGCACGTTCCTTCGGATCGGCGAGGAGTTCCTCTTCCAGCGCCTTGTCTTCGTGCGGCGTGGCGCCGCGATGCCGCGTGCCGGCGATTGGGCGAACGGTGACAACGTCATTGGACACTCTCACAAGGATTTCCGGGCTCGACCCGGCGACCGCGAACCTGCCAAAATCAAGAAAATAAAGATAGGGCGACGGATTGGTGCGTCTCAGCGCGCGATAAAGTGAGAATGGCGGCAGGCTGAATGGCGCCTCGAAACGTTGCGCCAGAACGACCTGAAAAACATCGCCGGCGACAATGTAGTCCTTTGCCCGCCGCACCATCGCCTTGAATTCCTCGCGCGTGGTGTTCGATTTCGCTTGCACGTCGATGGGACCGGCCTCGTGTTCGGTCAGAGACTTGTCGAGCGGCCGATCGAGGCTTTCGACGACGTTGGCGAGACGCTCGATGGCGCGCGCGAGAGCAGATTTCGCGTCAAGCTCCTTGTCCGGGCGCACGGGAGTGATGATCGTGATCGAATCTTTGACCCCGTCAAAAACGACTGTGATCGTGGGACGGACCAGGATCGCATCAGGAATGCCGATCGGATCCGGATTTGGCGGCGCCAAGTCCTCCATCTGGCGCACCATGTCGTATCCGAGATAGCCGAACACGCCTGCGGCCATCGGCGGCAGAGTGTCGGGGAGCACGATCCGGCACTCCGACAAGAGTGCGCGCAAGGCCTGCAACGGCGGTTCAGGGCAAAGCGAAAACGCGTCCCAGTTCCTGCGGGCAAATCGATTGATTTCAGCCTTGCCGCCGTTTGCGCGCCAGACCAGATCCGGTTCGAGCCCGATGATCGAATAGCGCCCCCGTACGGTCCCGCCTTCAACCGACTCGAGCAGAAAGCTCATTGCTTTGCCGCCGCCGAGCTTCAGGAAAGCCGAGACAGGTGTTTCGAGGTCTGCGACGAGGGTGGTCCACACCACCTGCGCCTCGCCGCGTTCGTAGCGACCGGCAAACGCGGTTTCCGACGGCTCAATGTGCATTTAGTGACTACTGCTGACCGCCGCCGCCGACAACTTGATTCAATGCCGCCTCGTTGATCGAAACGCCGAAATCATTTTCCAGGCGCACGATGTATTGGGTGAGGACATCTTCGCTGTGGGCATTTCTCAGCGTATCCGCGAGTGCCTTGCCTTGCGAGGAGTTGGCATCTAACGGGGGATCGGAGACATCCGTCACACGGAACACAAACCGCTCCGAGCCTTTGTCGCCTTCGGCGGTGCTCGCCGTGCCCTTTGGCGTGCGGAATACAGCTTCGACCACCTTTGCAGGCACAAAACCGGCCGATCTCCCGCGTTGCAAATCGCTAGCCGTCTCAACCTTAACTCCGGCTTCGCTCGCGACCTGTGCAAACGGAGTGCCAGCCTTGAGCTTGCCGAGAATGTCCTCGGCTTTCGCCTGCAGCCGCTTGGCGATCTCGTCCTCGCGCCAGCGCGCGGCAGCCTGATCTTTTACCTCGTCGAGCGAACGATCGCGCGACGGAGTCACGCCGGTCACATCGAAATAAAGATAGCCGCCGTTCGACAACTGGAGCGCCTCCGTATCGACGCCCATATCGCTTGCGAATGCGGCGCTGACAACATTCGGCGCCTGCGGCAATCCCGCTACCGGATTGCCGTCAGGCCCGCGGCCGGATCTGTCGACCGCTTCGATCGTCGTGGCCTTGAGACCGAGTTTCCTCGCGGTTTCCGCCAAGGTGGAGCCGGCGGCACGCTCGTCCTCGATTTTGTCACGGAGGTTTCCGATCTCAGTTTTGATTCGACTTTCGGCGATTTCGTTTTTGATTTGCCCGGCCAGCTGCTCGTAGGACTTTTCCTCGCCCGGTTCGATCTTGCCGACCTGCAACAACACCGTGGCGAACCGCCCCTTTACCGGTGCGCTGGTTTGGCCGGGCTTCAGCGCAAAGGCAGCATCGGCAACCGCCGGGTCGATGATCTCGGCCTTCGACACCAGTCCGAGATCGATATCCGACGCCTGCATGCCGCGTTCCTTGGCGATGTCGTCGAAACTCGTGCCTTTGTCGATGCGCTCGCGCGCGGCCGCGGCCTCCTGCTCGTTGGGGAATGCAATCTGTCGCAACTCTCGCTTTTCAGGTTTCCCGTAAGTGGCCTGGCGCAGTTCATAGTGGGCCTTGACGTCGGCATCGCTGACCGCTTCGGGTTTGGCGAAGTCCGCGGGCGTCAACGGTAGGATGGTGATCTTTCGGTACTCGGGCGCGCGAAACAGCGTTTTTCGGTCCTCGAAATATTTGGCCAATTCTTCCGGCGTTGGGCTCGGCACGTTGCCCGCTTGGGCTGAGCCGAGGGTCACATATTCGATCTGACGCCTTTCATTCCGATAGTGATTGAGCGCCGCCATTGCCGTCGTTGGCGCTTTCATATCGCCGGTAACGCCTTGTGCGATTTGCCGACGCAGCATGCCCCGACGCTGCTCCTCGACGAAGCGACTTTCCGTGAAACCGGCCTGGCGAATGAGTTGTTCAAAGCGGTTCCGGTCAAACTGGCCAGTGGGCCCGCGGAAGGAGGGATCAGACCTGATCCGCTGCGCGATCTCCTCGTCGCTTATGCCAAGCCGGAGTTTTCTTGCCTGCTCGTCAAGGGTCGTCTCGGCAATCAATTGTCCAAGGAACTGCCGGTCGAGGCCACGAGCGCGTGCTTCATCGGGCGTGATCGGTCGGCCGACCTGGCGCCCCAACTGCTGCACGCGTTCGTTGTAAAACTGGCGGAACTGCTCGATGGAGATTTCTGTGCCGCCGACGGCCGCCACCGCGTTGCGACCGAAGCCTCGGAAAATGTCGCCGATCCCCCAGATCGCGAAGCTGATGACCAGGAAGCCCATAACAACGGCCATGAGGCCTTTGCCGAGCCAGGTTGAGGAGGCTTTATGGATACCGCGAAGCATGCGCGCTGTTCGTGAACTGGACCGACCACGTTTGAGAAGACCGCGCCTGTCTAGCCCAGACGCGTTGGGGTCACCATAGGGACCGAGCCAACTCCTTGCAACAGCAAGAGGATTGGCGCATCGCCCGCCACGCTGGCATTACCGTTCCCGGTCATGATAACCGGTACGTCTGACGGTGACGGCAGAATTTTTCGGCAAGTTTTCAGCCACTTACAAAAAGCGGATGAGAACAAATCCCGAGTACTTGCGCTTGTGATGCCAAATCGGCAAGCCGTCGCATTTCTACGGCGGCGGTCGCGGTGTCGCCAGACTCCAAAGATTGCCGCAAGGATTGCTCCGCGTCGGACACGTCATCGCGGATTGTGCTTATGGCTTGTGCTGCGGCGGGAGCCGCAGCGATGGCTAAAAGATCATCCGACCGGGCCATGTCCGTTACCCCCGTTTTGCAATTGCGGCTGATTATTGAGACGCGGCGGGAAATGGCCGGACGCCATCAGCCCATGCACCAAAGCAAGCCGCGCGCTATCGGAAATTGAGAACAAGCCGTTGTGCGTGCCAGCTTCAAGGCCCTGCATGATTTCCGCGGTGACGCCGATGGAAAGCAAATAGGGAAAGCGTCTGACCCGCCCCGCTGATCTGCTGCCGCCGGACTGTTGTCCGCGTGATTTATCCAGTTTTGTCATAAGCAGGATGTTAGCAGGAATTTCAAAATGTGAGAACGCTTTTCACAATATGAGACCACCGTTATATGTCGCTCAATTGCTGGCACTTGGGGGGCAACATGAAGCCCCGCAGAGATGCACGAAATTTCCAATGTGTGCCGGGCGCTGAAGCTGTCCGGTCTAATCAAAACTCCCTATCCGATGGTCAGCGCCCGCCAAGAGGCGAAATGGGAGCGCGCACTGCGACGCGATATTTTAGGTTTCATCCGCAAAAATTATGGTTGGCGCGCGGCGAAGCTGGCTGCTCAATTTCCGTTGTTCACGCTGCATTGAAGATCATTTGCTCGCAATGTCCGCTTTCAGGGGTAAAGCGGACATGGCCTATTGCACTGCAAATGTCCGCTTATGACCCAAAGCGGACATAGCTAACTCGACCTGATACGATACCTTGCCCTGAGCCTCGGGGGGGAGGCAATGCGACGGCGAGATTTTTTTCGATCTTTTGGGTGCCGTAGACGATGGAAATTCTAAGTCTCGGATTTGAGGATCATGGTCCAGACTCCCATGCCCGCTTAAAATCTGCCATCGCCTGCTTGCGGCTCGCCGCGCAAGATTGAACCAGAATAGCAACGCCGCCCACTGATCGCAGGCCAATCGGGACTCCGGTTTGGAAGGTCGCTATCCTAGCGATGATTAATGGAGGTCATAATGAAGCGTTGGAGGTCTCTATTGATTGTTGCCGGACTAATAGCGTGCCCTACCTTCGCGGAGGCGCTGCAAGCAATTCCGGAAGCATGTCGAATTGAGAATTGCCGTCGTCAAGCGCGAGAAGCGAAGTTGACTGGTCTAAGACGTTATCGCTTCATTCGGGACTGCCGCAAGAAAATACGTTTTGTTTGCTACGGTAATTTGTGAGCGCGGTTGAGTTCTTTATTAACTGCTATGTATCTGAGGCATGTTGTGGCGTTCGCGTAACTCACGCGGCCGGGTCAAAAATGCACCCGCCGCCTTCATCGTTCGTTGCCGTCCGGTACGTGGAACGTCCGCATACAGGAATTGCACGAACTGAAGCATGACGGCTATCGGCTACAGATCCACCAGGAAGGCTATCGTCAGCCGAGCGCCTGCGCGGTAGGACAAACTTTGAGCAGCACGCAGCCAGCATAAAGCCAAATCGACAAATAAATGACGGCGACGGCAATCATTGGCGTTGAGCCGCTAGCGCCGCAATGTCCGCTCTTGGCCCAAAGCAGACATGGGCTGTTGCACCGCACATGTCCGCTTTTGGGGGCCGCTTTGGCTGCTCGGTCGGTGTGGTTCATCATCCGGCGGCGCAATCCTATTTCAATGGCTTACAGGAGTTTGCAAAAACAGCACCGAAGCTCTGTTTCACATCGAACAATTTTCAAGTAATGCATTAAAGTTAAAAAACAGTCATTCAAGTAAAGCTTGAAGGCCGGTTGGGCCAACTTCGGCGGATGACTGCGCCAGCGGTCGGCGTTGACGTCGCAGACGAACATTCGGTTCGGTAGTGAAAATCTGACAAAACCTGATGAAACCTCAGCGCCCCAAAGCTCACCAAACGCTTCCAAAAAATTGCCACCGGAATTGCCACCGGAATACTTAAAACAGGCCGTGATTAAGCGTGACAGGCAGGGACACCCACCGCGCAATAGCTCAATAAAATCAGACGCAATGTGATAAAGCGTGACGAAGCGTTATGGGCGCAAGAGTTTCTGATAACCGCACCGGCAAGGGGATCTTCAATGGCGGCCAACATCATTCCGCTGGTCGCGGGCAACTGGAAAATGAACGGGCGTGTCGCATCGCGCGGTGAGCTCGTCAAAATCATCGCTGGGGCCAGAGCGTTCAGCGGAAAAGCGGATTTGATGGTTTGTCCGCCCGCAACCTTGATTGCGAGCTTTTCCGCGACGGCAGAGGGATCCGGTGTCGCCATCGGCGGCCAGGATTGCCATGCCGAGCCCTGGGGCGCGCATACAGGCGACATTTCCGCCGAGATGCTAGCTGACGCCGGCGCCAGCGCTGTGATCGTGGGCCACTTGGAGCGACGTACCGAACATCACGAGACCGATGCGGAGGTCTGCGCGAAGGTTCAGGCCGCGTGGCGCGCGGGTCTGACCGCGATCGTTTGCATTGGCGAGCGCCGTGCCGAACGAGAGTCCGGCAGGACCATCGAGGTGGTTGGCCGCCAGCTCGCGGCTTCGCTCCCGGACGGCGCCACCGCGGCAAAGCTTGTGATCGCCTACGAGCCTGTGTGGGCAATTGGAACCGGTCTGACGCCGACACCAAACGATGTGGCTCAGGTTCACGCGTTCATCCGCAAGCGCCTGAGCGAACACTTTGGCCCGGGTGGTCAGCGCGCCCGCATTCTGTATGGCGGCTCGGTCAAGCCTGCCAACGCGGCGGAGCTTTTGACAGTGCCCGAGGTCAACGGGGCCCTCGTCGGAGGCGCCTCCCTCAAGGCCGAAGATTTCCTCGGTATTGCTGCGGTTTACCGATAGGGGCGGCAAGGCTGGAAAATCGGCCGACGATCGTGTAGAGACCGCCGCGGATTCATCTATGGGCCCAAGGAACACCGCCTGGGCGGAAGAGCCTAGAGCAGTATGGATTTGAGCGGATTTTGGATAGATGCAGCACGTCATCATCGTAATCCACCTGATGTTGGTATTGGCCATGATCGGCGTGGTGCTTTTACAGCGCTCCGAAGGAGGCGGCCTCGGCATCGGTTCAACCGGCGGCTTCATGACTAGCCGCGGCACGGCCAATGTCCTTACGCGGGCAACAGCGATCCTGGCCGGACTGTTCTTTTTGACCAGCCTGACGCTGTCGATCCTGGCTGGCACAAACCGCAAGCCGACCTCGATCCTGCAGGGTGGCAGCCAAAGTGCGCCAACCGCCCCCGGCACACCCACGCCACTCGGCGGCGGCGGAGGTGGCGGCTTACTCAATCAACTGCAGGGCGGATCGCAGTCTCCAGCGCCGTCCGGCCCTTCGGGGCCGCAAGTGCCGCAGTCGAAATGAAATTCACAAGCGAAGGGCCGGGAATTCCGGCCCTTCAGCGTTATGGGCCGTTGTAAGCCGTTCGAAGTGAACAGGAATGGACATGAAGACAGAGAGGCAAGAGTCTGGAAAATCAGAAATTCGGAGATCTGCGCACAGGCGCAGAGCGGGTCTGCGCTTTTCGGGCTCGTCGAATCAATTCGGCCGCGCTAGAGAGTAGGTCCCATGGCGCGGTACATCTTCATCACCGGCGGCGTGGTTTCCTCACTCGGCAAGGGTCTCGCATCCGCAGCGCTCGGCGCGGTGCTGCAGGCGCGGGACTACAAGGTGCGCCTGCGCAAGCTTGACCCTTATCTCAACGTCGATCCGGGGACGATGTCGCCCTATCAGCACGGCGAGGTTTTTGTCACCGACGATGGCGCCGAAACCGACCTCGATCTCGGTCACTACGAACGCTTTACTGGCCGTCCTGCCACGCGCCACGACAACATCACCACCGGCCGCATTTATCAGGACATTCTCACGCGCGAGCGCCGTGGCGATTATCTCGGCGCAACGATCCAGGTCATCCCGCACGTCACCAACGCCATCAAGGATTTCATCAGGGAAGGCAATGAGGGATTTGACTTCGTGCTGTGCGAGATCGGCGGCACGGTCGGCGACATCGAAGGATTGCCGTTTTTCGAAGCGATCCGGCAACTGGGCAACGATCTGCCGCGAGGTCACGCCGTGTACATCCATCTCACCCTGATGCCGTTCATTCCGAGCGCAGGCGAACTCAAGACAAAGCCGACCCAGCATTCGGTGAAGGAACTGCGCTCGATCGGCATCCAGCCGGATATTCTGCTGTGCCGAACCGATCAGCCGATTCCCGAAAGCGAGCGGCGCAAGCTCGCGCTGTTTTGCAACGTTCGCGAAAGCGCGGTGATCGAAGCGCGCGACGTCGATAACATTTACGCCGTGCCGGAGGCTTATTCGGCCCAGGGCCTGGATGCCGAGGTTCTGGCGGCGTTTGGAATCGAGCCGCGGCAGATCCCCGATCTCGATCGCTGGCGCCTGATCAACGAGCGCATTCGCAACCCGGAAGGCGATGTCACGATTGCCATTGTCGGCAAATACACCGGCATGAAAGACGCTTACAAATCATTGATCGAAGCGCTCTCGCACGGTGGGATCGCCAACAAGGTGAAAGTCAATCTCGACTGGATCGAGTCCGAGGTGTTTGAGGCCAAGGATCCGACGCCGTTTCTCGAACACGTCAATGGCATTCTCGTTCCGGGCGGATTTGGCCAGCGTGGCGCAGAGGGCAAAATCAAGGCGGTGCAGTTCGCCCGCGAGCGGAATGTGCCTTATTTCGGAATTTGTTTCGGAATGCAGATGGCCGTGGTGGAAGCCGCGCGCAATCTGTGCGGCATCGAAAACGCCAATTCGACCGAGTTCGGCACCACGCCCGAGCCCGTGGTTGGTCTGATGACCGAGTGGCTAAAAGGCAACGAGTTGCAGAAGCGCAGCGCAATCGGCGACCTGGGTGGGACCATGCGCCTGGGCGCCTATGACGCGGTGCTCACCCGGGGCAGCCGGGTCTCGCAAATCTATGGCACAACCGAAATCACCGAGCGGCACCGCCACCGATATGAGGTCAACACCGCCTATAAGGGCCGGCTAGAGCAGCGGGGCATGCGCTTCTCGGGAATGTCGCCTGACGGCATCCTTCCCGAAATCATTGAGTACGAAGATCATCCCTGGTTCATTGGCGTGCAATTCCATCCCGAGCTGAAATCGCGGCCATTCGAGCCGCACCCGCTGTTCTCTTCTTTCATCGGCGCAGCAGTCGAGCAAAGCCGGCTGGTGTAACGCGGCGTCCATGCCACGCGGACTGGATCATATTGTTCACGCCGTGCGCGATCTCGACGCCGCAGCCGATCTTTATCGGCGCCTGGGCTTTTCTGTCGGCGCGCGCAACCGGCACCCATGGGGCACGCACAATCACATTGTCCAACTGCCCGGCTTCTTCATTGAGCTGTTGACGCTCGCCGAGCCGGACAAGATCGGCGACGATGGCTTTTGCAGATTGTTCGCGGCTTACAATCGGGATTTCGTGCAACGGCACGACGGCTTGTCGCTCCTTATCGTGGAGTCGCAGGACGCCGATGCCGACGCCGCCGTGTTTCGTTCAGCCGGCATTGCGGGCTCGGACAAGCTGCATTTCGAGCGCGAAGGCAAACGGCCGGACGGCTCGACCGTGAAGGTCGGCTTCTCCCTTGCTTTCGCAGATGACGCGGCCGCACCGGAAATTCACTTTGCCAGTTGCCAACAACATTATCCGCAGAATTTCTGGAATCCGGCTTTCCAGAAGCACGCGAACAGCGCCACCGGCATCGCGGGCGCTGTCGTCGTGGCCGAGCGACCCGACATGCATCAGGATTTTTTTGACAACTTTGTCGGCGCCAAGGCAATCAGACTCGACGGCGGCTTCACCGTCCCGACGCCGCGCGGCGAAATCGACGTGCTGGGCCCTGCCGCTTTCGTTCATCGTTTTGGCGTGACCCCGCCCGATGTTGCAAGCGGCGCCCGTCTGGCGGCGTTGCGGTTCGCAGTTGCGGATCCAGGACTTTTGGAAGGCGTCCCCGAACAAGCCGGGATCGCCAGGCTTTTCGCCCGAAACGCCATGGTGATTGGGGCGGGGGATGCCATGGGCGCCGTGCTCGTCTTTGAGCCGGCTGCGCGGGCGCCCCGTTGACCGAAAGCCGTCACCACTTCATGGTCCGACCCGCGAGGATTTAAAGCCGTGAATCAAAAACCCAACGCCACCGTTGCGGTCGGCAGCGTGCGCTTCGGCAACGAGCTGCCCATGGCGGTGATTGCCGGGCCCTGTGCGCTTGAAAGCAAGGCGCACGCACTGGAAATGGCGGCCGCGCTGAAGGAAATAGCCGACCGCGCGGGGATTGGCCTTGTTTACAAAACATCGTTCGACAAGGCCAATCGAACATCGGCCAAATCCGCGCGCGGCCTTGGTCTCGAACCCGCGTTGCCAATCTTTTCCGAGATTCGCGACAAGCTGAAGGTGCCCGTGCTCACCGATGTGCACGATGCCGAGCAGTGCGCGCAGGTCGCGCCGGTCGTGGACGTGCTGCAAATTCCTGCATTTCTTTGCCGCCAGACTGATCTCCTTGTTGCTGCTGCCAAGACCGGGAAAGCAATCAACGTGAAGAAGGGCCAGTTCCTCGCGCCGTGGGACATGCAAAACGTCGTCGAAAAAATAACGGGGGCTGGAAACCGAAATGTCTTGGTGACGGAGCGCGGCGTGTCGTTTGGCTACAACACGCTCGTGTCCGACATGCGCGCGCTGCCGATTCTCAAGCGCATGGCCCAGGCACCGGTCATTTTCGACGCGACTCATTCGGTCCAGCAGCCGGGCGGACAGGGAACGTCTTCCGGCGGCGAACGGGAGTTCGTGCCGGTTCTTGCCCGCGCCGCCACCGCGGTCGGAATTGCGGGCATTTTCATCGAGACGCATCAGGATCCTGACAAGGCGCCTTCCGATGGCCCGACCATGCTGCCGCTCAAGGAGATGGAGCCGCTATTGCGCGCCTTGATCGAATTCGATCGGCTAGCAAAGCATTAATCAGCCCGCCGGCTGACATTCATGGGCCGCGCTATCAGGTCACTCCGGCAGCAGCTCTGCCGGAAACTTCATGCCGGGGGG
>DASXST010000184.1:0-4124 GCA_036505835.1 Pseudolabrys sp.
AGTCAAAGAAGCCGGCCAAGTCGGCCAAGGCCGCGGCGTCGAACGGCCTGCCGCGACCGAGCACCAAGCCCTGGGGCGCCGCCGGCAAGGCGCTCGACGGCGTGCGCATTCTCGATTTCACCCACGTGCAATCGGGCCCGACCTGCACCCAGCTGCTCGCCTATATGGGCGCCGACTGCATGAAGGTCGAGCGGCCCGGCGTCGGCGATATCACGCGCGGCCAATTGCGTGACGTCAAGGGCGCCGACAGCCTCTATTTCACCATGCTCAACGGCAACAAGCGCTCAATCACCATCGACAGCAAGCATCCCAAGGGCAAAGAAATCCTTGACCGGCTGATCAAGCATTGCGACGTGCTGGTGGAAAATTTTGCGCCCGGGGCGCTCGACCGCATGGGGCTGACCTGGGAGCACATCCACAAGCTCAATCCCCGCATGATCGTCGCTTCGGTGAAAGGCTTTGGGCCTGGTCCTTACGAAGATTGCAAGGTCTATGAGAACGTCGCGCAATGTGCTGGCGGTTCGGCATCGACCACCGGTTTTCGCGACGGCCCGCCGCTCGTAACCGGCGCGCAAATCGGCGATTCCGGCACGGGCATTCATCTCGCATTCGGCATCTGCGCGGCACTCTACCAACGCACGCGCACCGGGCGCGGGCAGAGGGTGCTGTGCGCCATGCAGGATGGGGTGCTCAATCTCGCGCGCGTGAAACTGCGCGACCAGCAGCGCCTCAAGCATGGACCGCTGACCGAATACAGCCAGTACGGCGAAGGCATTCCGTTCGGCGAAGCGGTTCCGCGCGCTGGCAATGATTCCGGCGGCGGTCAGCCCGGCTGGATCCTGAAATGCAAGGGCTCGGAGACAGATCCTGACGCCTACATCTATTTTATTACTCAAGCGCCGGTCTGGGAGGCGATTTGCGAGCTGATCGGCAAGCCGGAATGGAAGACCGATCCGGATTACGCCAAGCCGCCAGCGCGTCTCCCTCGGCTCAAGCATATTTTCAGCACCATCGAACAATGGACCATGACCAAAACCAAGTTCGAAGTCATGGACATTTGCAACAAGCTGGACATCCCTGTCGGACCGATACTATCGATGAAGGAGATCGCCGAGGAGCAATCACTGCGGGCGACCGGCACGGTCGTTGAAGTCGACCACCCGACGCGCGGTAAGTACCTCACCGTCGGCAATCCGGTGAAAATGTCGGACTCGATCACCGAGGTGAAGCGTTCGCCGCTCCTGGGCGAACACACCGAGGAGATCCTCTCCAAGGAACTCGGCTACAGCGCCAAGGAAATCGAGCAGATTAAGGCGTCCGGCGCGATCACCGCACCGGAGAAAGACAAGGCTGCAGCGGCGTAGGTTTCGACCGGTTCGGGGGAGGGCTAAATGCGTATAGTGGTTCACGGCCAGCAGGCCTTCGGCAAGGCTGTGCTGGATGCGCTGCTCAAGCGCGGCGAAAACGTGATCGCCGTCTATGTCGCGCCGGAAAAGGAAGGCGCCAAGGCTGATCCGCTCAAGGAAGCTGCGATCGCCGCCAAGCTTCCGGTCTATCAGCCGACATCCTACAAGGACCCGAAAGTCTGGGAGGAATTCAAGGCCCTCAAGCCTGATCTTCAGGTCATGGCTTTCGTCACGCTGTTCGTGCCGGAGGATTTTCTCAACATCCCGACGCACGGTTCGATCCAGTACCATCCCTCGCTGCTGCCGGCTTACCGCGGCGCGAGCGCGATCAACTGGCCGATCATCAAGGGCGAGAGGGAAACCGGGCTCTCGATTTTCTGGCCCGACAATGGTCTCGATACCGGGGATATCCTGATTCAGAAAAAGACGCCGATTTCGAATACCGACACACTCGGCACCGTCTATTTCGACCGTCTTTTCCCGATGGGCGTCGAAGCGATGATGGAGGCCGTCGACCTCGTGAAGGCCGGCAAGGCACCGCGCAACAAGCAAGACGAATCTAAGGCAACCTACGAGGGCCGCTGTGGCCCGGGCAACGCCAGGATCGACTGGGGCAAGCCCTGGGAGCAGATCGACCGCCTGATTCGCGGTTGCAATCCGGCGCCGGGCGCCTGGACCACGCTCGACGGCAAGACACTGAAAATTTTCGATGCCAAGCCGCTGCCGGCCAAGGACCCAAAGGGAATTGCCGGCAAGCTCGGCGAAGTCGTCGCGGTCGATGCCGATGGATTTACCGTGGTCTGCGCCGACGGCCGTTTCAAAATCACCCGTGTTCAGCCCGATGGAGGCAAGAAGATCGACGCCTTCGAATTCATCTCCACTGCCAAGGTCGCCGCCGGGGCGCGGCTCGGTTGATCGTCAGTTTCTAAAAACGGAACCTCTCTCAATGCCCGCCTCGCAGCATCAAAGCCCGAAGTCTGACATCGAAATTTCGCAGTCCGCGAAGAAGCGACCGATCCTCGACATTGCAAAGGAAAAGCTCGGCATTGCTCCGGAAAATCTCGAACCCTACGGCCACTACAAGGCCAAGGTGTCGATGGATTACATCAAATCATTACAGGCCAAGAAGAACGGCAAGCTGATCCTGGTGACTGCGATTACGCCGACTCCGGCGGGCGAGGGCAAGACGACGACCACCGTCGGCCTGACCGACGCGCTCAACCACATCGGCAAAAAAGCGATGCTCTGCCTGCGTGAGCCAAGCCTCGGCCCGTCATTCGGCATGAAAGGCGGCGCGGCCGGCGGCGGTTATACGCAGGTGGTGCCGATGGAAGACATCAATCTGCACTTCACCGGCGACTTCCACGCGACCACTTCGGCGCACAATCTGCTTTCCGCGCTGATCGACAACCATATCTATTGGGGCAATGCGCACACCGGCGTTCATCCATGGCGGTCCGTTCGCCAATATTGCACATGGCTGCAATTCGGTCGTTGCCACGACCACTGCGCTCAAGCTCGCCGACTATGTGGTGACTGAAGCTGGCTTCGGCGCCGACCTCGGCGGCGAAAAGTTCATTGACATCAAGTGCCGCAAGACCGGCCTCGCTCCCGATGCCGTGGTGCTGGTGGCCACCATCCGCGCTCTCAAGATGCATGGCGGCGTCAAGAAGGAGGACCTCAAGTCCGAAAACCTGAAGGCGCTCGAAGCGGGCATGGCCAACCTCCAGCGCCACGTCGAAAATGTGAAGAAATTCGGACTTCCGGCCCTAGTATCGATCAACCGCTTCTCCGCCGACACCGACGCCGAGATCGCCTTGGTGAAAGAGAAATGCCGCGGCCTCGGCGTGGAAGCCTTGATGGCCGATCACTGGGCGATGGGTGGAGCAGGCGCCGCCGATGTGGCAAAGGCCGTGGTGAAGGTGATCGACGAAGGCAAGGCCAGGCTCCGGTTTCTCTACCCTGACGAGATGCCTCTTTTCGAGAAGATCGAGACGATCGCGCGCGAAATTTATCGCGCCAAGAATGTCTCGGTCGACAAGTCGGTCAAGGACCAGCTCAAGAGCTGGGAAGAAATGGGTTATGGCAAATTGCCGATCTGCGTTGCCAAGACCCAGTTCTCGTTCTCGACCAATCCTGACGCCAAGGGAGCGCCAGTTGATCACACGATCAATGTGCGTGAAGTGCGGCTCTCGGCTGGCGCGGAGTTCGTGGTGGCGATCTGCGGGGAGATCATGACCATGCCAGGTCTTCCAAAGGTGCCTGCCGCTGACTCGATCGACGTCAACGCGCAAGGTCAGATCGTTGGCCTGTTCTAGATCTGTTTGCTCGCGCGGAGCGAAAGTGCGATGAGCGCAGCGATCTCCCGCGCCAATATTTCATCAGTTGGAATCCGCGTAAGCGACAGTGCGGGCGCGGCTTGAGGCGGCCAAATCCGCAGTCAGTTGCCGCCATTCGCGATTCCGTCGATGACGTTGCCACCGCGATGCAGCGCTAGTTTCGCAAGACGTCGCGCGCGCATGCGGCGGCCGTGCGTGAGGCCAAGCGGCGATTCAACGTACGCCCGATCACGGAAGCCAGCGTGCACGGGCCGGCCCATGCGCAGGATTTCAAAAAGACAGTGGTGGCCCTGGCGAGGCTGGGGGTTTCTCGGTTGATCTGGTCGAACGGGCCCTGCCCGACGAGGGCGAGGATATGGTGCTGCTTCTGGCCAAGACG
>DASXST010000185.1:0-2179 GCA_036505835.1 Pseudolabrys sp.
GGTGATGTTGCCGGCAGGGGTCCGTGGCAGCGTTACCTTGTCGGCCTGCGGAGGCGCTTTGAATTGCTCAGAGATCTTCATCTCGACTCCCGCGACAGGATGGATCCAGCCGTTGCATGCTACAGCGGAAACCTGGAATGCATCGGCAGCAAGATGCGGAAAATTCGGAGCAGAAAACCACGAATCTTCATGTCGTGATGCGGCACTGTGGCATCGCGCATGCGCGCGTACCTGCAATTCCCGCGTCGCCTTCCCGTCCGCGATGGAAAGGCCTACCATGCTCGGATCCCGCTTGGCACTCGGTGAATACCATGAGCAAATTGGTGCTTTGTGCGCTGTTAGCAATGGCTCCCTTGGCGCAGGCGGCCGGCGTCATGGACCGCTACGATGCTGGCGGGTCGGTAAAGCCATACGATGCCATTAACCCGTGGACAGGAGAATTTTTGCCGCAGGTCGGACGCGGCGCGGTTTCAGAACGCCAGAATGTTGAAATGATCGCCCAAGTTGCGGCAGAAACGGCGCAGCTACTGCCGCGCAACAAGCTTGGCGCCAGTCCATCACCAAAGGCACCGAACGTATTGCGCGGCGCGAGGCCGGGGCGAGCGATGACGCGGCCTTCAAAAACGAAGTTCGTTAACAGGGATCACTTCAAGCCTTCGGCGCTGCGGTCGAGATACATCAACGACGCGGAGCAGTTCGCGAAAGCCAATGGCTGCCCTACTCCAGTGGCGACAATGAAGTTCGCCGTAGTCGGACCAGAGAATTTTGAGACCTTCGCCGTAACCTGCGGAGCAGTTGCGTCGATGTCGATCCGTTGCGATTCCGGCCGGTGCCGTGCGATGTAACAAAGGACCGAGCCAGAAAGAGTGCAATGAAGACAGAAGAGCTTCGAGCCATCCAGGCGCCTCTAAAAGAGCGTTACAAAGAGCACCCCGATACCGCGCTGATCACGCTAAAGGCCCAGGGCCGTCTGGGCGAGGGGGTCACTTGCAACGTCCAAACCGGCAAGGCACTGGTCGCCGCAGGGTTGCATCCGGCTACGGGAGGCAACGGACTAAGCGCATGCTCGGGCGACATGTTGCTCGAGGCGCTCGTTGCCTGCGCCGGTGTGACGCTCAACGCCGTCGCGACGGCGATAGGCGTCGTTATTCGAAGCGGCGCGGTTCGAGCAGAAGGCGATCTCGATTTTCGCGGCACTTTGGGTGTCGCCAAGGATGCGCCGGTTGGATTTCAGCGCATCCGCCTTTACTTCGACCTGGAGACCGACGCATCCGAAGATGAGTTGAGTACGCTTCTCCGGTTGACCGAGCGCTATTGCGTCGTCTATCAAACTCTGCGCCAGCCCCCGGACATAACTGTGTCGCACGGTATATCTATGGCCAGGAAGTAAAAATGCCAATCAAACTGTATTCCTGGCCGCCCAGTTCCGGCACGCGCGTTGCATGGGCGCTCGAAGAGCTTGGCGTTCCGTATGAGTACGTTGAACTCGATGCCAAAAAGCTCGAGCACCGAACGCCTCAATACCTCACGATCAATCCCCACGGGAAAGTGCCCGGGCTTTCGGACGGCGAGCTGACGTTCTTCGAGTCGGGTGCGATCGTGTTGTATCTCGGCGACAAGTACGGCGTAGAAAAGCAGCTATGGCCGCCCATCGCGGGCCAAGCCCGCGCCGATGCCGTTTGTTGGACCGTGTGGGCGATGACCGAGCTGGGCAATTACATGATGCAGTATCTATACCATGGGCTCGACACGCCGTTTTCGTACAAGCCCGAAGACCGCAGCAAAGCATGCGCCGAGTACAACCGATCGCAATTCATCCGCGGACTCGATGCGCTGCAAGTGCGGCTCCAGAGTCGCGAGTACCTGCTTGACGCTTTTTCGCTCGTCGATATTCCGGCCGCAAGCTGGCTGATGTTGGGCACCAGGTTTGGCATCAAGCTCGACAGCCATCCGCGGGTGGCCGACTGGTTAAAGCGCTGCGGGGAGCGTCCCGCATGCAAGCGGGCGCGATAAGGCAGATCGCGTGACACAGCGTTCCATGCCGCGATGACGATGTCGATTCGCTGGTTCCATCAATAGATTTTCGTAAAGTCGCCGTGGCGGCCGAGGCCGTTCTTGAATCGCGCGGCGCCCGCGGTGCCATCTTTGATTAGCGCTTCGCGGCCGTTGTACCACTCCT
>DASXST010000186.1:0-5584 GCA_036505835.1 Pseudolabrys sp.
CTCTTGATTCGGCTACACGCGGATCCTGCGCAGTGGCGCTGGTGCCTTCGATTTCTTCTGGAGTGCACGCCGGCACGCACCCGAAGCAACATTCGCCAGATTGTCGCGCTCGGGCTTTATTCGCGCCGCAGCCTAGGCGAGCTGCGGCAGGCGCTCGGCCTTCGCTATGACAATCTGCAGAAGGGCATTTTGCACTTCTACACGAGCGACGCTGAATTTGCGGCAGCTCGCGATCCGGCACAGGTCATGCGCGCCCATGGCTGCGACGTCGAGATCATCGATGCCGACGAGGTCGTCCGCATCGAGCCCGCGTTACGGTTTGCGCGCACGAAAATCGTCGGCGGCAGCATGACCTATGCGGACGAGTCGGGTGATGCCTGCGTCTTCACGCGGAAACTTGCTGAGGCCGCCGCCGCCCGCGGCGTCGAGCTTAAATTCAGCACGACCATTGTCGGGCTTGATCAGAGCAACGGCCACATTAGCGGGCTGCGAGCGCGGACCCGGATGGAGACTATGTAACCATTCACGCCGTTCCTATGTAGCGTGCTTGGGTTGCGACATCGCGACCCTGCTGAAGCCGCTTGGCATCGCTCTGCATAACCTATCCCGCGAAGGGTTATTCCGCGACCCTGCCGATCCGCGATCCCGAACGCGCCTATACGGTCAGCTTGACGGATGACGAATACAAGCTGGTGTTTTCGCGGCTGCGCGTCGCCGGCACGGCCAAGCTTTAACGGGTTCGATCTCGAACTCAATTTGGTTCGCTGCCGGGCGATCGTACGCCGCCTGATCGAACTGTTCCCGGGCGTCTGCGAACCAGGCGAAGCGCAATACTGGACCGGGCTGCGGCCGGCAACGCCGTCCAATGTTCCTTATATCGGGGCGTTCGGCATATCAAAACCTCTACTTGAACACGGGGCACCGGACGCTTGGATGGACGCACTCCTGCGGTTCCGGCCGTGCTCTTGCCGATATTGTCAACGGTCGACGGCCTGAGATCGAATTCTCTTTTACTGACGGCACCTCCAACGTGAGACCCACACCCCATACCCTTGAACCCGTAGCCGCGTAATCGCAACAAGAAGGCGGATGAAGCTACCTGGCATTTCCCGGCGGAATACGCGCCGGCAGCGCCCTCGGCGGTCGTCAGTTGCCTAAGAGCCCCCACGCGCCAGCGCTTTTTACTGACTATTTACTGACGAATGTTTCATCACCGATCGGCAATTCAAAATATCCCGGATTTTATTGGGGCTTTGAACGGTATGGAGCCACAAGTTGCGGAAAGCCATTCCGAGACGCTTTCGCTTGAATTCGATGCCGCGCGGGCAGGCGCCGCTCTGGCGTGCGCCTATTCCAACTCGGCTGAATTCGGCGCGGCCCTGATTGCCGCGCGGCGGGCTGCCGGCGTCTATGGCTCCAAGCGGCACCGACGCCAAATGATTCCGACCGCTGCCGGCATCGCAGCAGACTTCTCCTCCTGGCCTTTTTGATGGGCTGACAGGCTTCAAAAGAAATTCGCCTACTGTCCACGTACTTGCCGGCAATCACGAGTTGGTACCGCCACTCGTGCAGGCCTCGGTTGACTATCTGGTGGGTCATCTAATGTTGATCGGAAGGCATGAGTCCAATCAACAAAGGGCGCCCCTTGCGGAGCGCCCGAAAGTTGCATCGCTCGCGCGATGTTTGGGAGGAACGCTTAGCCCGAGTAGTACATTTCAAATTCAACCGGATGTGGCGTGTGCTCGAACCTGATGATCTCTGTCATCTTCAGGTCGATATATGAATCGATGAAGTCATCGTCGAACACCCCGCCGGCCTTCAGGAACGCCCGGTCCTTGTCGAGGTAACCGAGCGCCTCGCGCAGACTGCTGCAGACCGTGGGGATCTCCTTCAGCTCGGCCGGCGGCAGATCATAAAGGTCTTTGTCGACTGCATTGCCCGGATCGAGCTTGTTCTTGATGCCGTCCATGCCGGCCATCGTCATTGACGCGAACGCGAGATAGGGATTGGCCAGCGGGTCAGGGAAGCGAACTTCAACACGCTTGGCCTTCGGATTGGCCGTGTACGGAATACGGCAGGAGGCCGAGCGGTTGCGCTGCGAATAAGCGAGCAGCACCGGCGCCTCGAAGCCTGGCACCAACCGTTTATACGAATTTGTCGTCGGGTTGGTGAAGGCGTTGATTGCCCGTGCATGCTTGAGAATGCCGGCGATGTAGGACAGGCACATCTCCGAAAGATCAGCATATTTGTTTCCGGCGAAAGAGGGCTTGCCGCCTTTCCAGATCGACTGGTGACAGTGCATGCCCGAGCCGTTATCGCCGTAGATTGGCTTCGGCATAAACGTCGCGGTCTTGCCGTAGATCTGGGCCACCTGCTGGATGCAATACTTGTAGATCATCAACTGGTCGGCCATTTGCGTCAGCGGCGAGAATTTCATCCCGAGTTCGTGCTGCGCGGAGCCGACTTCGTGATGATGCTTCTCGACTTTGACGCCCATTTTTGCCATGGCCGCCAGCATTTCGCTGCGCATGTCCTGGGCGGTGTCCTGCGGGGGCACGGGGAAATAACCTTTCTTCGTGCCGATGTGGTGACCAAGATTTCCGCCTTCGTATTCGGTGTCTGAATTGGTCGGAAATTCGATCGAGTCCAGCTTGAAGCCGGTGTTGTAAGGCGTCGCCGAGTATTTCACGTCGTCGAACACAAAGAACTCGGCTTCGGGACCGAAATAAATGGTATCCCCGACGCCCTGCGACTTGACCATTCCTTCGGCCTTCTTCGCGATGCTGCGCGGGTCGCGGTTGTAGGGCTCGCCGGTCGTCGGCTCGAGCACGTCGCACACCAGCGATAGCGTGGTTTCGGCGAAGAATGGATCGATACAGGCCGAAGCCGGGTCGGGCATCAAGTTCATGTCGGACTCGTGAATCGCCTTCCAGCCGGCGATTGAGGAGCCGTCGAACATCTGGCCTTCGGCGAAGGTCTCTTCTTCAATTATGCTGATATCGAAGGTGACATGTTGCCACTTGCCGCGCGGATCAGTGAACCGGAAATCGGCATATTTGACGTCATTGTCCTTGATCAGCTTCATCACATCTTTGGCTGTCGTCATCGGTTTGCATTCCCCCATGTTTTCATCAAATTACCCGCGAGAGCTTTTGCCCGCGGGGTTAGATGGCATCAATTCCGGATTCCCCGGTCCTGATCCGAATGGCTTCTTCGATGTTGGAAACGAATATCTTCCCGTCGCCAATCCGGCCAGTCTGGGCAGCGCGCCGGATTGCATCGATCGCTTTTTCCACCATGTCATCGCCGAGCACGATCTCGATCTTCACCTTGGGGAGAAAATCGACAACGTATTCGGCGCCGCGGTATAGCTCGGTATGTCCCTTCTGTCGTCCAAAGCCCTTCGCTTCGGTGACTGTTATCCCCTGTAAGCCGACCTCCTGCAGCGCTTCCTTCACCTCGTCGAGTTTGAAGGGTTTGATGATGGCTTCGATTTTTTTCATCGCCTTTCCTTCCCCCCAAGTTCGCCGGAATGGGCCGGAGAACCGCTACCGGTTTGCAGGTCCCGTGCCAAGCAATACCCACCCAAGAAATCCAATAGGATCAACGGCTTGGTATGAAGGCACGGTCAGGCTAGCAGACTGCCTAATCTTCGGCGCCTACAAGTTAAGCAAAGTGACTACATTTTAGCCAGCACCGAGGACTTGTTGTTGCGCAAACGATTCGTGCGAATGCGGCAGCCCGCCAGTAGGTTCGCGACCTATGATTGAATTGCTTACGACCGACGAGATGGCGGAAGCAGACCGCGTTGCGATGGCCGGCGGCATTCCGGGCATCGACCTGATGGAGTGCGCCGGTCGTGCGGTCGCCGATGCGACGGCCAAGATGCAGCGGCAACGCGTCACGGTCGTCGCAGGTCCCGGCAATAATGGCGGCGACGGTTTTGTCGCTGCCCGTTGTCTCTCAGAAGATGGATTTCTTGTGCGGCTCTGCTTCATTGGCGAGCCGAAGACGCTGACGGGGGATGCTGCGGTTGCCGCCGCACGCTGGCGTGGCGCGGTTGAAGAAGCATCGCCGGCGGCTTTGGCCGGTAGCGATGTCGTCATAGACGCTCTCTTCGGCGCGGGCCTCCATCGCAACGTCGAAGGACTGCCGCGCGCAATGATCGACGCAATGAACGCAACCGATATTCCGCTCGTTGCGGTCGATCTGCCAAGTGGGGTCAACGGAACGAGTGGTGCGGTCATGGGCACCGCCGTGAATGCAACGCGCACGGTCACCTTCTTTCGCCGCAAGACCGGCCATGTGTTGCTGCCGGGTCGCCTGCATTGCGGCACCGTCGAGGTAGCCGATATCGGGATTCCGGCGTGGGTACTCGAAAAAATCCGGCCGCGGACATTCGCAGATACCCCGGACCTTTGGGCCCGTTTTTTTGCGCGCCCGACATTGCAAAGCCATAAATACTCGCGCGGTCACGCGGTCATCGTTTCTGGCGGAGCATCAACGACCGGAGCGGCGCGGTTGGCGGCACGTGGCGCGCTGCGGGCCGGCGCGGGGCTCGCCACAATTGCCAGCCCCCGAGAGGCCTTAGCGATAAACGCCGCCCAGAGCGTCGCGGTGATGGTCCGTCCGGTCGACGGGGCCGACGAACTCAGTGCGTTTCTGTCCGACAAACGGCGAAACGCTATCGTTTTGGGCCCAGGCGGGGGCGTAGGGGCGGGGATGCGAGAACAAGTGTCTGCAGGCCTCGCCAGTGAGGCGGCGGTGGTGCTTGATGCCGACGCCCTGACGAGCTTTTCGGATCAACCGGATAGCTTGATGTCGTCGATAGGTCGGCGCTCCAACAGAAACGTCGTTTTGACCCCCCACCAAGGGGAATTTACCTGTTTATTCAAAGGCATAACCGAAAATACTCAGGATAATTCAAAGGTTGAGAAAACACGATTAGCTGCCCAGTATTGTGCCGCTATCGTGGTTTACAAAGGAGCGGATACCGTGATTGCAGCTCCGGACGGCCGCGCAGCGATTGCGGACAATGCGCCGCCCAGCCTGGCCACGGCGGGTTCGGGAGACGTCCTTTCCGGCATCATCGCGGGCCTCATGGCTCAGGGTATGCAGGCCTTTGAAGCCGCCTGCGCCGGCGTCTGGTTACACGGGGAAGCGGCCAAGGAGTTCGGCCCAGGGCTGATTTCCGAGGACCTGTCGGAAATGCTGCCACAGGTTTACCGGCGGCTCTTTGCAGTTCTTGGCGATCGCAATTGAACAGTCCCTGCCATTGAGAAAAAACGCGAAATGCCTATTTTGCTTTAATCGCCTGTAATAGATCGACACGGCTTGGCCATTGCGGTTATGGCTTGCCTTGCCGGGCACCGGCGCGTTAAGCCGCCAATTTCCCTTGATCCAATTGGCTTTTTTGCCCGCCTGTTGCTTTCCTGTTGTCAGCCGGACCAGACGGCAAACCCGCGGCGCTCATTCGCATGAGCACGATGACAGATCTCTCGCGTAGGACATTGATCAAGGTGACAGGCGCAGTTGGCGCGTCGGTGTCGCCAGCGAGTGCCGCCCTTGACGAAGTTTCGGCACA
>DASXST010000187.1:0-10025 GCA_036505835.1 Pseudolabrys sp.
GTAGACCCGACGGCGCTGGCGCAGGCTGCGATCATCACTGCTTTTGACCCCGGGAACGAAGACGGCTTTAAGGCGACCGCCACAGAAGTCGAAGGCCAGGGCGCCTGCCTTGTTGGTCAATTGTGGCATCCCGGGCGGCAACAGCTTTGGAGTCCGATCTCGTCCCCTAAGGGAATCTCCGATCAGCCCGACGCGTACAGTTGGACGGTCCCGCATGTGATGAGCACCGATGAATTGCAGCAGGTGGCGGATCGGTATGTTGAAATTGCCGAACGTCTCAAACGCTGCGGATTTGGCGGCGTCGAGCTGCATGGCGCGCACGGTTATCTCATCACGCAAATCCTCTCGCCATGGTCAAATCGAAGAAACGATCGATATGGCGGCTCTCTCGACAACCGTGTCCGCTTCGTACGGGAGGTTGCACACACGATCCGGCAAACCTGTGGCAGGAACTTCGTTATCGGACTCAAGATGCCCGGTGACGAAGGGGTCGAGGGCGGCATCGACGCCGAGGAGGCGGCGCGGATTACGGCTGTCCTCGCGCGCGATGGCGTGCTCGACTATTTCGCCTATAGTCAGGGCAACTTCACCTTGAGCCTGGAAACCCATGTGCCCGACATGTATTTTCGGCACGGGCATTTTCTGAACATCCACAAGAAGGTGCGGCCAGCGGCGGGCGGCACGCCGGTGATGGCAATCGGCCGCATTGTGACGCCGGTCGAGGCTGAGGCGGCAATTGCTGACGGCGCCGGTGATCTGGTCGGCTTGACACGCGCATTGATTGCCGACGCAGATTGGCCATCGAAAGCGCGTGCTGGGCGGCATGATGAGATTCGCCCGTCAAGCTACGATAATTTTTGTTGGGGCGAGATACACGCCGGCAAACCACTTGCTGAAGTCCACAATCCGCAACTTGGGCAAAAAGGCGAGTCCGGCTGGCGGACGCCAATGGCGCTGAAAAGACGGCGCGTCGCCGTCGTCGGTGCCGGCCCTGCAGGACTGCAGGCGGCTGCAGTAGCCGCTCAGGCTGGCCACGATGTGACCCTGTTCAGCTGTTCTGCCAGGCTTGGGGGCAAGCTTAATTGGGAAATCAGTCTTCCCGGGCGCAAGGAATACGACGGTTTGATCGCATGGCTGGAGAGGCAGGTCCGCAAATCCGGCGTCAGGATCGAGGCCGGCCAAATGGCAGACGTGAACACAATACTCGCAATCAAACCTGAGAAAGTCATTGTCGCGACCGGCTCTCACCAACGTCGGCCCGACGACTTCACAGGCGAGGGTCTTTCGGCGCGCGATTGGAAAGCGCAATCCGGCAGAGACCGTCTGGAGGGAACTGCCGTTCTTTTCGACATGGATCACAGCGCCGCAACCTATGGCGTTGCGGATGCACTGGCGCAGCGATACGGCCGGCTCTTTCTGCTGACGCCGCGCACACAGATCGCAAGGAACGTCAATTATTGCAGCGCGATTGGCGTCCACCGGCGGCTCCATGAAGCGAACGTCGAGATCGTTCTGGGTGCGGAACCCGTCAAGCTCGGCGGCAACGTCCTCACCTGGCGCAATGTCTTTACCGGCCGCCGGCGAGAGATTGATGATGTTGAGCTGTTTGTCTGGTCCACACCACGTGTGGCCGATGACGCTTTGGCTGTGGCGCTTGAGCAGACAGGAGTTGAGACGCGCCGGATTGGAGACTGCATGGCGCCGCGCAATCTGTTTTGCGCAATCCATGAAGGCGAGGCTGCGGCAATTGCTCTATGAGCGGCTATACCAATCGCGACAATCGTGCACACGAGCGATGAATGTTTGAACGAGCCCTGAATGTCTTCTGGGTTGTGTTGGGCGCGACTTCGGCCGTCTATGCATGGTCGCTTGGCATGATCGGACCGGCCGGCCCCGAAAGCGGACTCTTTCCGTTCATCGCGAGTGTCATCGTGGCCAGCGCCGGCGTCGTTCTCCTGCTTCGGCCCGCCACGCTGGCTCACGCTCCGGATTTTCCACGGGGCGGCGGCCTGTGGCGCGTTCTTGGCGTGATCCTCGGATTGATTGTGATGGCAGCCGGCATGCCGTATCTCGGCTTTTCCGTAACTAGCTTCATCACCATGATCATTCTGCTCCGTACGGTGGACCGGAGCAGTTGGCTGAGCGCGGTCACCCTCGCTTTCTTGTCTACCGTCTCGGTGTTTTGGCTATTCGGCTCCATGCTGGGCATGGCGCTGCCGCGCGGACCATGGGGCTGGTAGATGATGGAAGCGCTGAACGGGTTGCTCACCGGTTTTGGCGTCATTCTGACGCCGGCCAACCTCTATCTTTGCTTTCTTGGAAGCTTGATCGGCACGCTCGTCGGCGTGCTGCCGGGCGTCGGCCCGCTTGCAGCACTTGCGCTGCTGCTTCCGGTGACGTTCACGCTGTCGCCAATAGGCGGCATGGTCATGCTGGCATCGATCTTCTACGGGGCGATGTATGGCGGCTCGACGACGTCCATCCTGTTGAATATTCCGGGAGAAGCCGCGTCCGTCGTCACCTGTATTGATGGCCACCAGATGGCGCGGCAGGGCAGGGCCGGTCCGGCACTCGGCATTGCGGCGATTGGTTCGTTCATCGCCGGCACACTCGGCGTCGTCATTATGACGTTCTTTGCGCCGGCCATTGCAGCGGCCGCCATCCGCTTTGGCCCCCCTGAGAATTTCGCGCTGATGGTGCTTGGGTTGGTCTGCACGTTGTTCATGATTTCGGGCTCGACCATCAAAGGCGTGCTGATGATGGCGCTCGGATTTCTGACGGCGGCGGTCGGGCTGGACGTCGTCAATGGCCGCGAGCGTTACACATTCGGCTCGGTTGACCTCAGCGGCGGGATCGAACTTTTGGCGCTTGTCATTGGATTGTTCGGCGTCGCCGAGATTCTCAGCAACGTGGAAACAATGGCAAAGACGACGTTGCTGGCCGACCGCATTCGCGGCCTGTGGCCGTCGCTTGCCGATTGGCGCGCGTCCTGGCGGGCGATACTGCGGGGCAGCGGGCTCGGGTTCGTCCTTGGACTGGTGCCCGGTGGCGGTCCGGTGACTGCGGCCTTCATGTCCTATGCGCTGGAGAAACGCATCGCCGCGCAGCCGGACCGTTTCGGCAAGGGCGCGATTGAAGGCGTGGCGGGCCCCGAATCCGCGAACAATTCCGCGGTTGCAGGCAGTCTCATTCCGGTCCTGTCATTGGGCATTCCAGGCAACCCGGTGACGGCACTATTGCTCGGCGCGCTGATCATCCAAGGCATACAGCCGGGTCCGCTCTTCATTGCACAGCAACCCGATCTGTTCTGGGGAATCGTCGCCAGTATGTATGTCGGAAACGTGTTTCTCCTGCTCCTCAATCTGCCGCTGGTTGGGCTCTGGGTCCAGTTTCTACGAATTCCATATCGCGTGATGTTTCCGGTCGTTCTGCTCCTGTGCGTGGTTGGTACCTATTCAGCGAACAAGAACGTTTTCGATCTTTGGGTCATGCTCGGGTTCGGGGTGGCCGGCTATGTGCTGCGCAAGCTCGAATACGATCTTGCGCCTTTTGTCATAGCATTCGTGCTCGCGCCCCTTCTCGAACAGTCGCTCCGGCAGTCTCTGGTCATGTCGTCCGACGGCGCTATGATCCTCATCAAGCGCCCGGTGACGGGACTACTGCTCGCCGCCAGCGTTGTGCTGACATTTCTGATGTTTCGTCGTCGAACGAAAACCGAGGGAGGGCTACCATGAAATGGGCCGGGATTGCTTATGCCTTGGTCGTTGCTTTGCTTTCCGCGCCTGCCGGGGCGCAGAGCGATCCGAAGGCAGATCTTGCAAAACTGAAGCCGAAGGATTTCCCCACTCAGCCGATCGAGTTCACCGTCGTGTATCCGGCCGGCGGCGGCATGGACGTCAGCGCGCGCTTGCTGGCGAAACACGTCGAGAATTTGACCGGCGATCGGATACTCGTCAACAACCGCACCGGCGGGGCCGGCATGGTTGGCCATTCCTATCTGGCGACCCAGGCAAAGCCGGACGGCTACACCGTGGGCGTTGTGGCGAGCCTTCTGTGGGGCGACGCCATGTTGCGCGCGCAAGGCCGCTGGTCGTTCACTGATCTGGAGCCGATCGCTTACGTGAACAGCGATGCGCTGATCTGGGTCGGTTCCACCGAAGGGCCCTACAAGGGCATGTCGATCAAAGACGTTGTCAATGCCGCCAAGGACAAGCCCAACACGATCCGCGTCGCCATCGTGCCGGGCAGCATGTGGGAGTACATCCTTGATCAGATCGAGGCGAATTCCGGCGCGAAGTTCCTGCGCGTTCCCTTCCAGGGCGGGGGTGCCGGCATCACGGCCTTGATCGGCGGCAATGTCGATATCGCGCAGGGGTTCTACTCCGAATTCCGTGGCCATCTCGAGGGCGGCAAAGTCGCTCCGCTTGCGGTCGCGGCGGCGGGACGCATGGACTTCCTCAAGGGTATGCCGACTTTCAACGAGGCGTTCGGCAGCAACGAGTATCTCTGGCAACTCGTTCGTTACGCGGTGGTGCCGAAGGACACGCCAGCCGACCGCAAGGCCTATCTCGCGGCGGCGGTACAGACCGCGATGAAGGATCCCGAATTGATTGCCGAGTATCGCAAGCAGGGGGTGTTCTTCGATCCCAAGCTCGAAAATTCCAAAAATCTGGCCGCGGACCTTAACGCTTACGCCGAGGTTGAGCGTCAGTTTTACATCAAGACCGGCCGGCTTAAGTAGACCGATCTCCCTGTAGGGCTGACGACAGCGGCGCCCGGGACGCGCCGCTGTCGACGGATTTAACCGAAAGAGCCGCGATGCGTCGCAGTGTTGAGCGAATTCTGACCACACATACCGGAAGTCTCCCGCGGCCTGAACACCTGACTCGCCTGTTCGTTCGGCGCGCACTCGGCGAAAGCGTTGACCCGAATGAAATCGCGGCTGCTGGCCGCGATGCAATTTACGCCATCGTGCCGAAGCAGGCGGAGGCGGGCATCGACGTCGGAAATAATGGCGAGCAACAGCGGGAATCATTCTTTCTTTATCTGAGAGAACGCCTGACCGGCCTCGGCGGGAGCTGGCAGCGGCCATCGCGTGCCGATGTCGAACGTTATCCGATGTTCAAGAAACGTTGGTTGCAGCAGACCTCGAGCCAATCGCGCGTATCGCCGAACGAGGGCTTGCCGATGGCACTTGGCGATGTCCGATACAAGGATCCCGCAGCAATCGAAGCGGAATGCCGCGACTTCAAAGAGGTGCTTGCGCTGACCCCGGATATCTTCGTCGAGTCGTTCATGAATGCTCCGTCGCCCGGCATTGTCGCAGCGGCGATCAAGAATCAACATTACGATACGCTGCGTGATTATCTGCGAGCGCTCGGTGAAGCACTTCGGGTCGAATATGAGGCCATCGTGCGGATGGGATTCATTTTGCAGATTGATGCGCCGGATCTCGCGCTCGAACGCCACATATCCTACAAGGATAAGCCGGTCGCCGAATTTCTCAGATTTGTCGAAGCGGTCGTGACCGAGATCAACAGCGCTCTGCGAAACATAGCCCCTGATTGTGTGCGGCTGCACATCTGTTGGGGGAATTCAGAGTCGCCGCACGATTTTGACGTGCCTCTTGAAGAGATATTGCCGATCGTGCGGCAGGCGAAGGTCGGCGGATTGGTTTTGCCATTTGCAGGACCGCGACACGCACACGAGTTTCGCTGCTTTGCCAAAATGCCGCTAAATGACGATCAGCTGCTTATCGCCGGCGTAATCGATCCACTCACCAATATCGTGGAACACCCGGAAGTCGTCGCCGACAGAATCGAACGTGTCGCAGCAGTGGTTGGTGATCCCTCCCGGGTTCTGGCGGGTACCGACTGCGGCTTCGATACGTCAGCCGGCTGGGGCCGAGTTGCAGAGGATGTGGTCTGGGCAAAACTGCGCACGTTGCGAGAGGGGGCCAATTTGGCCTCAAAGCGACTATTTCAATCGTCGTAATCGAGGGGCGACCCATGACAGCTACATCTGCATCCCCGATATCAAATGTGAGCGAAGATACCCAGCTGCTCGCTACCATCGAACGCTGGACGATGCGCGAGCTGAAGCCGATTGTCCGCGAGTACGACCACGAGGATCGTTACCCGACAGCCGTCGTGGAGCAGATAAAAGAGCTCGGGCTTTTCGGCGCGACGATCAGTGAGGAATATGGTGGACTCGGTCTGTCGGCGACGACCTACTCCAAGATGATCATGATCATCTCGTCGGTATGGATGTCGGTCACCGGCATCATCAACTCGCATCTGATGCTGGCACTCGCGATCGAGAAGTTCGGCACGCACGAGCAAAAAGCCAGGTGGCTGCCCAGGATCGCATCGGGGGAGGTGCGCGGAGGTCTTGCTCTGACTGAACCCGACGCGGGCACAGACCTGCAGGGCATCCGCATGACCGCGCGTCGCGAGGGCAGCGACTACCTCATTAACGGCACGAAGACGTGGATAACGAACGGGGCGGAGGGCTCCTGCTTTGCCCTGCTCGTCAAAACCGATCCCCAGGCCGAGCCGCGTCACAAAGGCATGAGCCTGTTTATCGCGCCCAAGCAAGAGGGGTTCACAGTCGGTCGCAAGCTGGAGAAGCTCGGATACAAATCGATCGACACGGCCGAGCTTGTTTTCGACAACTACTGCATTCCCGCGGATAACCTGATCGGCGGCGTCGAAGGACAGGGATTCTATCAAGCTACGAGCGGCCTTGAGCTCGGTCGCATCAATGTCGCGGCGCGGGGAGTCGGCATTGCCGAAGGAGCCCTGAAGTTGGCCGCAGACTACGCGCAGACGCGCAAGACCTTCGGCAAGCCGATCTGCGAACATCAGGCGATTCAGCTCAAGCTGGGTGAAATGGCGACGAGAGCTCGAGCGGCCCGCCTTCTCGTGCTCGACGCGGCGGCCGCGTTCGACCGCGGTGAGCGATGCGACATGGAAGCCGGCATGGCGAAGTACTTCGCCAGCGAAGCGGCTCTTGAAAATTCGATCGAGGGTATGCGCATTCACGGCGCTTACGGCTATTCGAAAGAATACGACATCGAGCGGCTTTATCGCGATGCGCCCCTGACCTGTATCGGCGAGGGTACAAACGAAATGCAGCGGATCATTATCTCCAAGCAGTTCATCAAACGGAATCCAGTATGAAGCCCCTCAGCGGAGTGAGGATTGTCTCTGTCGAACAGTTCGGCGCGGGACCTTATGGAACGATGCTGCTGGCCGATCTCGGCGCTGAAGTCATCAAAGTCGAGAACGCGGCTATCGGCGGCGATCCTGCCCGCAAGACCGGCCCGTATTTTCTCGGCGACGATGACAGCGAGTATTTTCAGGTCTTCAATCTGAACAAGAAGAGTGTCGCGCTCGACCTGAGGACGGAGGACGGCAGGGCGGCGCTTCTGGAATTGGCAATGACTGCCGACGCCCTCATGAACAACCTTCGCGGGGACCTGCCGGCGAAATTGGGGCTCGACTACGGAAGCCTCGGAAAGCACAAGCCCTCTCTTGTCTGCGTCCACCTCTCTGCTTACGGACGGGACAATTCCCGAGCCTCCTGGCCGGGCTACGACTATTTGATGCAGGCGGAGTCGGGCCTGATGCATCTCACGGGCGAGCCCGAAGAGCCCCCGGCGCGGATCGGCGCGCCGTCCATGGTCGATCAGACGACCGGACTGACCGCCGCACTCGGTCTTCTGGCGGCAGTCATCCAGGCGCGCTCGACGGGAAAAGGATGCGACGTGGACACGTGCCTTCTCGACGTTGCGGTCCATCAGCTGGGATATGCAGCGACCTGGTATCTCAATGATGGGCTGCGCCTGAGCCGGCAGCATCGCAGCGCGCACTATGCGCTCGCGCCGGTGCAGACGTTTCCGACGGCTGACGGGTGGATCTTTATAATGTGCATGACGGACAAGTTCTGGTTCGAGCTCGCTGATGCCGTCGGCCAGTCCGACCTGAAATCGGACAAGCGCTTTAGCGCGATGTCGTTGCGTCATGCCAATCGTGTCGAATTGTCGGAAATTCTGGATCCGGAATTTCGCAAACAGCCGACTCGCTACTGGCTCGACAAGCTCAAAGGCAGAGTGCCGATCGCGCCTGTTCTGGACGTCGCGCAGGCCCTCGACAGTCCGTTCCTCGCAGAGACGCAAATGATCAGAAACGTGCCGCACCCGGCCAAACCTGGCCTGCGTGCACTCGCAAATCCGATCAGAATCAATGGAAAGCGTCTTGAACAATCGGTATGCTCGCCGCTCGGAGCGGACAATGCCGCCTTCGTTGGGCAATCCTCTCGACAGCGGCGTGGCGCCGCGGCGAAATCGACGTCATTACAAGAGCGGTAGCTGCCCCGACCCGGACTTACTCGTCCGCATCGCTACGATGTCTTGGCCAAATTCGGGCTAACATGAAACGGTGCGAATTTATTGTTATCGGCGGCGCGGCGGCAGTGTCGTTTCGCAGCTCTGGCGCAGCAAAACGTGCCTTGTTCGCTCCTTTCACGCCAACGAGATTATTGAATAAGGCTCGCAATGTCCGCTTTACCCCCGTTAGCGGACAGGCTAAAAAACAGCAGCAAAAACAACGCCGCAATGTTGCGAAAGCCGCCGTGCCGCAGGCACTTCTAGTGTAGTGTTAGCCTCCTAGCATAACGTGGGCTAACGTGGTATAACAGGCTCAATTGTTTACCCCCTGTTTACCCCCAGAGGATTCCTCCCATGCCCGAGCTGACGCCCGCGTCGGTCGAGAAACACAGGCCGCGCAAGACCCGCCGCGAGATTCCCGACGCCGCGTCGCCCGGCCTGTACCTGATCGTGCAGCCGTCCGGGGCGAAAAGCTTCGCCATGCGCTTCCGCAATCCGCACGGACGGCAGGTCAAGCTGACCTTGGGGCGGCTCGATCTGAGCAGCAAGGAATTCGCAGGCGATCCGGTGATCGGGCAACCGCTGACGCTGGTCGCGGCGCGGCGGCTGGCGTCGGACGTGCAGCGGCAGCGCGCGTTGGGCAACGACATGGTTGCGCTCCGCCACCGCGAGCGGCTGGAACGCAAGGCGGGCGGCGCAAGGACATTCTCGCAGGCCGCGCTGGATTTCACCGAGCAATATCTGAAACGCCATGTGCGGCGCTGGCAGGCATCGGCGCGGCTGCTTGGAATCGTGGTCGCCGACGACGGCAAATTGGAGATGACGCCGAAGGGATTGGCCGACCGCTGGCGCGACCGGCCCGTCGCCGAGATCAACGGCGACGACGTGCACATGATCGTGGACGAGGTGCGCGAGAAAGCCGTCCCCGGTTTGAAGCGCAAGGCCGACGGCCCATCCGATGCAATGGCGCGGTCGATGTTCGCGCTGCTGTCGCGCCTGTTTCGCTGGCTGCTGGAAAAGCGGCGCGTCAAGGTGAATCCGGTGACCGGCGTCGCCGCACCGAAAGCAGGCAAGGCGCGTGACCGTGTTTTGACCGACGATGAAATCAAAGCATTCTGGCAAGCCTGCGCGACGGTCGGCGAGCCGGTGGCGCAATGCCTGAAACTCTTGCTGTTGACCGGATGCCGCCGCGACGAAATCGGCAAGCTGCGCCGCGCCGAGATCAGCGACCAAGACAACGCCATCACCATTCCAGCCAGTCGGGCAAAAAACAACAAGCCGCACGTCGTGCCCTTGCCGCCGCTGGCCCGCGAGATTCTGCGCGGCGTGCAGACAAGCGGCGATCAGGTTTTCAATGCCGGTCGCGGCCTGCCGTGGTCTCGCATCAAGGCGCATCTCGACGGTGCGCTGAATTTTTCAAAGCCGTTTGTCCTGCACGACTTGCGCCGGACGTTTTCGACCGGCCTCAACAAGATCGGCGTCGAGCCGCATGTGGTCGAGGCTTGCCTGAATCATCAATCCGGACACAAGGCGGGCGTCGCGGGCACTTACAACGTATGGCACTACCTGCCGGAAAAGACAGCGGCGCTTGAACGCTGGGCCGATCATGTGATCGGTCTGGTCGAAGGCCGCGCGG
>DASXST010000188.1:0-2107 GCA_036505835.1 Pseudolabrys sp.
ACTCAAATCCCCATAACGCACGCCGCACCACCAACGTATCCCTTCCCGCGGTTTCCTCCCTTGGAGGTTTGCGGACGCCGGCCCCGCTGTGCGCGGCACCACCTTCATGGGGCCGGCATCCGAAAACCTTCACAAAAGGCGAAATACTCGCGGCGAGCAGATGTTTTCCGCTTTACCCCCAAAACCGGACATCGCTCATGCAGTCGGCATGTCCGAAACGTGCCATAAGCGGTCGTAAGTCCGGCCGCGGCCAGGCGTCGAAGACTGCGTTGGCGTGGCAGTCGGATTTATCGTACAAGGTGCGGCACGGGAGGTTTGCGTGCCATGGCGCATGAGCGGCCAGGTCGGATCGAACGTAGGTTGTCAGCAATAATGGCCGCCGACGTGGCCGGCTATTCGCGGCTCATGCATAACGACGAAGAGGCGACGCACGCAGCTTTGACGGCGCTCCTAGCAGACGCTGTCGAGCCTGTAATCGCAGAACACGGCGGCCACATCGTGAAGAATACCGGCGACGGGTTCTTGGCGGAGTTTCCGAGCGCGGTCGAGGCGGTTCGAACTGCGATGCAGTTCCAGAACCGTATCCATGAACTTACAATGGATGATGCGGAAGACAGGCGCATTGCGTTCCGTGTCGGCATCAACATCGGCGACGTAATCGTCGAGGCGCATGACATCTTTGGGGACGGCGTCAACATCGCGGCACGGCTTGAGGGCGTTGCCGAACCCGGCGGTATCTGCATCTCTCAGACAGTCCTCAATCACGCGCGCGATAAGGTGTCTTTCGAGGTTGAGGACGCGGGCGAGCAAACTCTGAAGAATATCGCCCGGCCTGTCCACGTTTACCGTATCATCATCGAATCCAGCCGGCGGCCTGCGACGCCCAAACCCGAGATTCCGTCGCTCGCGTTGCCCGACAAACCGTCGGTCGCCGTGCTGCCATTCACCAACATGAGCGGCGACCCCGAGCAAGAGTTCGTTTCCGACGGGATCGCCGAGGATGTAATCACGGCGCTATCGCACTATCCCTCGCTGTTCGTTATCGCACGTAATTCGAGTTTCACTTACAAGGGCCGTGCCGTGGACGTGAAGCAGGTCGGGCGCGAGCTCGGCGTGCGCTATGTGCTTGAAGGTAGCGTGCGCAAGGCCGGCAATCGGATCCGCGTCACTGCGCAGTTGATAGAGGCGGGAACCAGCAACCATGTGTGGGCCGAGCGCTACGATCGCGATCTCGCCGACATTTTCGCTGTGCAGGACGAGCTTACAGAAGCGCTGACGACCGCCCTAGCCCCCGCCATTGCAGACGCCGAGCTGCGACGCGCCATGCGCAAGCCCCCGGGGAGCCTTGATGCCTGGGCAGCCTATCAGCGCGGTCTGTGGCATCTGAGCAAAGCCACCGCAGACGACGATGCGACCGCAGAGAAATTTTTTAAGCAGGCAATCGATCTCGACCCGACCTTCAGCGGCGGCTACGGCGCGCTCGCCTTGTATCAGCTGCAAGCGGCCGCGCTCTACCAAAAGCTGGACCTGTCAAGCGCGCAACGCTCGGCCGAAGCCTTGGCCCGCCGGGCGGTCGCGCTCGATGGCGCCGATGCGGAAGCCCGTTCATGCCTCGGCTGGGCCTTGCAAGCGCGCGGCGAGGCTGACGGTGCGTTGGCGGAGATCGAGCGAGCTCTCTCAATGAGTCCCAATCTGGCCATCGCGCATGGCCACAGAGGCGCGACGCTGATCTTCGCGGGACGGCCAAGGGAAGGGCTTACGGCTCTTGAAACATGTATCAGGCTCGACCCCCGCGATCCATATCTGGCAGTACGTTTGTTGCACATTGCGTGCGGTCTATATTTTTGTAGTGAATACGAGGCTTCGATCGAGGCATCGAAACGGTTGATCCGCTCGTATCCCGATTTTCCAATGATCTACCGCTGGTCCGCGGCGGCGCTTGGTCAGCTTGGGCGCCCAGCGGAAGCGAAGGAAGCATTGGAGAAGGCCGTCTCCCGCACACCGGCGGCATTCGACATGTATGTCCGCAACAGAGCTCCGTGGTTTCGGCCGGAAGACCACGCTCATCTCGTCGAGGGTTTGCGCAAGGCCGGCTGGAAGGGTTGAG
>DASXST010000189.1:0-9879 GCA_036505835.1 Pseudolabrys sp.
GCCATCACCGCATCGTAGACCTGCTTTCGCTGCTGATCCGTCAACGGTAAGGGCCAAGCCATGATCGGTACTCGATCGAGTATGTCATTGCGTTTTGAGAATTTCGCCGGGATGGTCTCACCGAACGATGCGATCGGTCCGGACGGTGCCGGTTCGGCGCCAGCGGTCGAGCCTGGCCCCGGCGAAGCAGCTTGTGCGCCCGCCGGTCCGCCTCCAGGAGTAGGCACAGTGCCCGAAGTCGTGAGGCCTTGGGGGCCGCCAACAGCATTCTTTGATTCCTGGTTTGCGCTTGGACCTCCGAAGGTCTGCGCTTCCGGACGTGTTGCGTTCGGCATATTGCCCGCCGACGGTTGCTTCGAAACTGGTGTCAGCAATGCCTGGCGCGCTTGGTCAGGTGTCGGGATATTTGCGACCTCATTCGACTGCGGCGGCGCTGGCTCTGTCGCACCTGGATTGATCTGACCAGTATCCGCTTTGAAACCTGGATCGGTCGGGACAGTTGCGCTCTCCTCGGCGGCAGCCAGCCAACTCATAGTCGGTACAGCGACAACAGCGGCCACCGCTGCTGCTAACTTGATTTGGTGCAGAATATTCATGGGAGCCTCCAATCGGGCTGTCCGGAATAACGAATGGGAGGCGGCAGCGGTTTCATGCGGCCGGTGATCGCTAGCCAACACGATTCCGTGTCGCGACCAGGGGACCGCGACTCGGAAGCTCAAAAAGTGGTCTTTAGATCAATTGGCCGTGGCGACCTTGGTCTTGGCCGCCTTGCGCGGCAAAGGGTAGTCGGCGCTGTCGTAGAGCTGCCGGATACCGTTGCCATCAAAACGTTTCTCTTCCACTTCCAAATAGGCGCCCAAAAGCAACTCCGGCGGCAATTCCTCAATGGCGAAACGGATCGCCTCCGCCGCGGTCGGAAAGCGCTTGTAACCGATAGGGCGGCGCGACTTGCGGCTGCGGCTAGGAAAGAGTTCGGACGGGGCGCGGTAGTTGATCATCGACATAATCAAGGACTCCTCAACTGCCTAATATGGCCCTTGCGAGGCCGAAAATCCAGCACCCAGCCGCCGCATATCGCCCGGCCGTTGCAGGGTAAACGTTGAATGGGCAAAAAACATGGCCCGGCGCGCTGGCGCCGGGCCAAATCCGACAAAAGTCGGGAAGCCTAATCGACCACTTCGGCAACAACTTCGCTGGTGGCAGGATTGATCAGCACAACGCGGTTATTTACCACCATGTATTTGTAGGCCCGGATTGCCGGCACCTCGACCGCAACTTCTTGCGGCACTGAATAGAGCTGCGCGCTTGGCGGCACGCGAGCGCCGACGCGGTATTCGACTGTGGGCGCTGCTGGGGCCACACGCTCACGAACGATCGTACGATAGATCGTTTGTCGCTGAACGGGCGTGAGCTGCACTGGCCCTGTGGTCACGACAGTTTGCGATTCCACCGGCTCGCGGGTGATCACCGTGGTTTGCGCGCTGGCAGCGTCAGCACCAGCGAGCAGCGCAACCACGATCGCCGCATGGCGAAAGTATGTCATAAGTTCCTCCTCTCCACTTCCGTGCAATCCGTGCCAACGCGGGGTGGACCGGAGGGTTCCTCCTTGGATTCTCGCAGCTTCGCGAACTCCCTCACTGTATGTGCGGCGGCTCGCCCATCAGTTTCAATTTTGCTTGCAGCATTGCAATCCGCTGTTCTGCCTCGGCTTTGGTCAAACTCGGGCTAAAGGCCTCGGGCTCGTAGGCATCGAAAGCAAGTTGTCGAAGCAAATTTGCCTGCTCGGCGGTCATCAGCGTGATGGCGTTGGAACGCTTTGGCATGTCAGCACAATCGCGCGGACCGCGATCCGTTCCCTTCTGCCGATGCGACAAAGAATTGCTCTGTCGATTCTTTGACGCAATGCCGCTCGAGCGCCCAGGTTATTATGACGGTCGTGCCGTCAGCGCCGGACGCAACACAAGCGTAATGGGTAATGTCACAAGCACAAGGGCGGCTAAGGTCATAAGCGCTGTTGGAATGCCTACCGCATCGCCGAGCAAACCATAGATTGCCGGCGACACGGCGCCTGCGCCGATCGTGCCGGTGTAGAAGATGCTGAACGCGCGCTGACGCCAGGCCGGCTCCACGAGGTCGGGCACCGAGCCATACAACACCGAAGATGTCCCGTTGACGGCTACACCGACGATCGGCAAGACTACAAGTGCTGCTTCGAGTGGAAGCGGGAGGAGCCCGACAATCCCGACGGCCGTGACGGTCTCGGTCAACCATACGGTCGCTACCGTCCCGATGCGCGCGCCAATAAACGCGCAAACTAGCTTTCCCGCCGCCCCGCCTGCAAAGACCAGGGTCAGCGCCACACCGACCGTCTGAATGCTTGCCCCTTTCGCGGTAAGCACAAACGGGAGGAAAGTGAGGAACGCCATCCGGGTGGCACTATCGATAATGCCCACGGACAGGAGGCACGGAAATGCATAGGACCGCGCGGCACCCCGGGCGGGTCCGGGGTTGTCGTTCTTGAGCGACCTGGACGGTTCATCGCGGAATCGGGGCATCGCCACAAAAATCGCTACTGCTGCAATTGATCCCAGCCCTCCAAGCAAGATCAACGCCTCGCGCCAAGGCACTACGACCAACAGCAGCGCAGCTATTGCGGGCAAAGTCATCTTCCCAATATCGCCCGCGAAGTTGTAGGTCCCGAGCGCACGTAGTGAGCGCTTGCCCGCGAAGGCGTGGGCAATCAGGGACGATGCCAAGGGGTGCTGGGTGCTGGCCCCGAGGCCGCCAACGAACAGCGCGGCCACAAGAAAAGCCACACTGTTGCTGAACCCGGCCAAGACGTATCCGAGACCCGCGAGCGCTGTGCCAAGCGCAAGGACAGCGCTCGCGCCGAACCGCTCGGCCACCAATCCAGCCGGAATTTGGAAGCCGGCGAGAGTCCCGGAAAAAACTGTTTTCATGGCCCCAAGCGCAGCGAAGCCAAGGCTGAATTCGCTCTGCCAGACCGGCAGCATAACGTAGACGAGGTCGGTATAGCCGTCGTGCAAGGCATGTGCGCCACAGGCAACGCCAAGCGCGCGCCGCTCCGCGCCTTTGGCGGAGTCCGGCTTAGGCTCCGTCGCTTCGCCCGCAGTGACGGTCATGGACGTAGCCTATCAGAAAGACCTTTGCTCAGGTTGCAAAACGGAAATGCATCACGTCGCCATCCGCAACGACGTAATCCTTGCCCTCGAGGCGCATTTTCCCGGCCTCGCGCGCACCGGCCTCACCGCCGTGCGCGATGTAGTCGTCATAGACGATCGTTTCGGACCGGATGAAGCCGCGCTCGAAATCGGTGTGGATCACACCGGCAGCTTGCGGCGCCCTGGTGCCCTTCGTAATGGTCCACGCTCTCGCCTCCTTTGGGCCTACGGTGAAAAACGTAACCAGATGCAGCAATGCATAACCTGCGCGTATGAGGCGATCGAGCCCGGTCTCCTTTAGACCGACAGCTGTCAGAAATTCTGCACGCTCGGCCGACGGCAAAGTGGCTATCTCCGATTCGATCTTGGCCGAGATCACGACAGCGACCGCACCCTCTTCCTTGGCTCTTTGCTCGACTATGCGGGAATAATCGTTGCCTGTCGCGGCCGCAGCCTCGTCTACGTTGCAGGCGTAGAGCACGGGCGCGGAGGTCAGCAGGCCGAGAGAGTGAAACAGCTTTTCCTCTTCCGGCTTCCGCTCAACCATGCGCGCGGGCTTTCCCTCGCGCAGCGGGATCAGCGAACGGTTCACGAGGTCGAGCGTCTCCTTGGCCAGCTTGGCATCCTCGCCGTTGCCCTTGGCCTTTTTCTCCAGGTTGCCGATGCGCTTTTCCAGGCTGTCCAGATCGGCCAGCATCAACTCGGTTTCGATGGTTTCGATGTCGGCGATCGGATCAATCTTGCCTTCCACGTGCGTCACGTCGCTGTCTTCAAAGCACCGCACGACATGCACGATGGCATCGACCTCGCGTATGGTTGCAAGGAACTGGTTTCCGAGCCCCTCCCCTTTGGAAGCACCACGCACGAGCCCGGCAATATCGACGAACGTAATGCGCGTTGGAACGAGCTGTTCCGACTTCCCCAGCTCAGCCAGCTTGTCCAGGCGTGAATCCGGCACGGCAATTTCGCCAATATTCGGCTCGATAGTGCAAAACGGATAGTTGGCGGCCTGGGCGGCCGCCGTCTGTGTGAGAGCATTAAAGAGCGTCGACTTGCCGACGTTCGGCAAACCGACGATGCCGCACTTAAATCCCATGGTTTGATCGTTTCTTTTTACATTGCTATTTCGAGGGAGGCGGCTCGTCATCTCGGCCGTCGAAGCCCTTGGCCTTCATGGCGAGATGGATCTTGTTTTGGAACGTCGAGTCCTTGCCCTCGATGAGGAGAGGCGCATTGTCGGCAATCACATCGCAAAGCGCTTCGACCCAAGCCCATTCGCTTTTTGCGAAATCCCCAAGCACGTGTGAAGGCACTAGCTCCTTGACGTCCGGTTTTCCGATGCCAATGCGCACGCGCTTGTAGTCGTTGCCAAGATAGGCGCTGATCGAGCGCAGGCCGTTGTGGCCCGCATCGCTGCCGCCGATTTTCACTCTCACTTTTGCCGGCTGAAGGTCGACCTCATCATGGAAGACAAGGATGCTGGCGGGATCGAGCTTGTAGAAATGCATGGCTTCTGCCACGGCCCGACCGGATTCGTTCATATACGTGCCGGGCAGCAGCAACAGCGCTCGCTCGTTCGCGATATTTCCCTCAACCGCAACACCCTGAAACCGCCGGCGCCACGGCGACACGTTGTGGCGACGCGCGACCGCCTGAACCGCCATGAACCCGATATTATGGCGGTTACTCGCGTGCTTGGGGCCGGGATTGCCGAGGCCGACGAAAAGCAGCATGGCTTCAACGGCCGTAAGACCGCCCTACCGCAATGTGCGTTACGCCGACAAGGCGGCTTGGACGCCGCCTCACTTCTTCTCGGTCTTTGCAGGTGCGGCCGCGGCCGCCGGACCAGTACCGGCGGCGGGTGCGGCACCAGGCGCAGCACCAGGCGCAGCACCAGGCGCAGCTCCCGGCGCGGCACCGGGGGCCGCACTTTCGGCAGCAGGCGCAACGCCGGCGGCGGCGGCAGCAGCAGCGGCAGCGGCAGCGGCAGCAGCAGCTTCGGCGGCGGCTTTCATTTCTTCCGCGTAGCCGGACGGCGGCACGACGGTGACCAGTGTCATGTCGGGGCGGCCGATGACGCGAATATTGGGCGGCAGCGTTACCTCGTTAAGATGCTTGGAGTAGTTGATGTCGAGACCGGAAATGTCGACATCGATCGATTCGGGAATGGCGTCAGCCGCGCAAATCACCTGGACCGTATGGGTCACAATGTTGACCGCACCTCCGCGTTTCACGCCAGGTGCCTGATCCGCGTTGAGTATGTGAACCGGAATGTGCACGCGAATCGTGGCGCCTTCCGACACGCGCAGGAAGTCGACATGCATCGGCAAATCCTTGATGGCGTCGAGCTGGAAATCGCGCGGAATCACCCGGTGCGTCGTGCCGTCCACATCGAGATTGTAGAGCGTCGTCAGAAAACGCCCCGCATAGATACGCTTGCGCAGTTCGTCATGGTCGAGCAAGACCATAACGGGGGGCTTGTTCTCTCCGTAGATCACGCCCGGCACTTTGCCGGATCGACGCGCAGACCGAGCGGCCCCCTTGCCGCCTTTCGGACGCGCCGTCGCCTTTAATTCCTGGACGGTCGCCATCTTCAATTCCTTTGCATCTAAACCAATGGAAAAGGCGGCATTTTGCCGCCCGCGTACGCGGCAAGCCTCCAGGGGTGCCGGGGGCCGCGAACGGGGCGGGTTATAGCGGCAGCGCCCAGAAAGGGCAAGAATTGTGGCCCGGGCTAATCGGCCGCTGAATCCTTGGCCTTTTTAGTGGGCTTTTGGGTCTTGGCCTCCAGCGCGGCGATGCGCGCCTTCAATGCCTCGTTCTCCTCTCTGGCAAGGCGCGCCATCTCCTTGACGGCCTCAAATTCCTCACGCTGGACCACATCCAGATCGCGCAGGATACGTTCCGCCTGGGTTCGAAACAGCGTGTCGAATTCGCGCCGCACCCCTTGCGCTACGCCCGCGGCATCGTTCATCAAACGCGCCATCTCGTCGAAAAAACGGTTGCTGGTCTGGGTCATCTTTTGCCTCCAGATGAGCTTCACAATGGCGATCCGGTCATGCCGCCGCAAGACCGGCATGCTAGCACTAAACTTCAGGCGGGTTTGCTGCCGATTCGGATATCGCGATGCCTTTACTCGTTATCCCTTATCCGGCGTTCGATCCGGTGCTGGTGCACCTGGGCCCGTTCGCCATTCGCTGGTACGCCCTGGCGTATATCCTCGGAATTCTCATCGGATGGGCCTATGCACGCGTGCTCATTCGTTCGGAAAAATTGTGGGGCGGCAAGGCTCCCCTGACCGTCGCGGACTTTGATGATTTCGTGCTGTGGGTCACGATCGGCATCATCCTCGGTGGCCGCGTCGGCTACGTTCTGTTTTATGACCTTCCACACTTCATCGCGCATCCAATCGAGATCGTGCAATTGTGGAATGGCGGCATGTCATTCCACGGCGGATTTATCGGGTGTGTTCTTGCAGTCCTGCTGTTCGGATACCACCGCAGCATTTCAATCCTCTCGCTTGGCGATATCACCTGCGCTGTCGGACCAATCGGTCTATTTCTTGGCCGCATCGCCAATTTCATCAACGGCGAATTGTGGGGTCGTCCCACGGACGTGCCCTGGGCAATGATTTTTCCGCACGGCGGGCCCTTGCCGCGTCACCCAAGCCAACTTTACGAGGCAGCGCTGGAAGGGCTGCTGTTATTCCTTGTTCTGACAGCCCTGATCCGCGCTGGCGCGCTGAGGCGGCCAGGCCTCATTATCGGGTGCTTCGCTGTGGGCTACGCTGTTGCACGCACTTTTTGCGAACTATTCCGCGAGCCCGACGCGCAACTGGGCTTCCTGTGGGGCAGCGCAACCATGGGGCAGTTGCTGTCGGCGCCACTCTTCTTGGCCGGTGTTGGTTTCATCGTCTACGCGCTGAGACATCGCCCGCGGCGGAGTCGATCGTGGTCGAACAGTCGCCGCTAGAGCCGGAAATCCGGCGGCGCATCCTGGCGGACGGGCCAATGCCTGTCGCAGAGTATATGGCTCTGTGTCTCATTGATCCCGCACACGGCTACTACACCACGCATGATCCGTTTGGCGCGCGGGGCGATTTCGTCACCGCGCCGGAAGTGAGCCAGATGTTCGGCGAACTGATCGGCTTGTGGGTTGCTGCCGTGTGGAAGCAAATGGGCGCGCCTGAAAACCTGCACCTTATCGAGCTCGGCCCCGGCCGCGGCACGATGATGAAAGACGCCCTGCGCGCGACTCGGATTGTTCCGGAATTCTGCGCGGCAGTCGTGGTCCACTTGGTAGAGCTCAGCCCCATACTGCAAGCGCAACAGGAAAGGGCGCTGGCAGATGCAGGGGTTCCGGTGTTTTGGCACTCCACCCTTGCAGAAGTGCCAAAAGGAGCTGCGATCATTTTGGCCAACGAGTTTTTCGATGCTTTGCCTGTCAATCAGGCCGTAAAAACAGAGCGTGGATGGCACGAGCGTCGCATTCAGATCGACGCGTCCGGGCAACTGGCTTTCACAATTGCTCCTGAACCAATTCCATTTTTTCACACGCTCCTACCGCCTGCCCTGCGTGCGCCGCGGGCCGGCGCGATTTTTGAATGGCGCGCCGACACTGCGGCCATGGAGCTTGGCCGCCGCGCCGCAGACAATCGAGGTGCCGCCCTCGTGATCGATTATGGTCATACTGAAACCAGCCTTGGGGAAACCCTGCAGGCTGTCGGCCAGCATGCCTATGCAGATCCTCTTGCGTCCCCCGGCAGCCTGGACCTGACGGCTCACGTGGACTTTCAGGCGCTGACCCGAGCGGTCGAGGCAATGGGCGCAATCGGCTTCGGGCCGATCGAGCAATCGCAATTCCTGCGACGTCTCGGCATCGAGCACCGCGCTGCGGCCTTGAGAGGCAAGAGCGCGCACGGCCGCGAAATCGATTCTGCGCTTGAACGCCTGATCGGTCATAATCGGAGCGCCATGGGCGAGCTGTTCAAGGTTGCTGCCTTCGCGCATCGTGCGGTTGGCGTGCCTCCCGGCTTCGAAACGAAATAACTGGTCGCGCGTGGATGGGCATCTTATCTATTGGACCAATCGAGCCGATGGGTCATCCAGACTGAACGATGCTGCAAGCCGCCATACTCGCTCCGCTCGCGAATATTCGTCACGCCTTTTTCACGCGCTCCGGCGGTGTTTCGCCCGGCGTATATGCCTCGCTCAACGGTGGCGTTGGATCCAACGATCGGCCCGAAAATGTCGCCGAGAACCGCGCGAGGATGGCGGCAATATTGGGCGTGAGTCCCGCTCGCCTGCTAACCGCTTATCAGATCCATTCGCCCGACGTGGTCGTGGCCGAAGAGCCATGGACGCGCGATACTCGCCCGCGCGCAGACGCAATCGTCACGCGGGTGCCGCGGTTGGCAATCGGGGTGTCAACGGCCGATTGCGGACCGTTGCTGCTGGCGGATAGCGATGCGCGCGTAATCGGTGCCGCCCATGCCGGTTGGCGAGGAGCGCTTACAGGCGTAATTGAAGCCACTATCGCTGCGATGGAGCGACTCGGGGCCGATCGTAAAGCAATGACTGCCGCGCTCGGTCCGACGATCCGCCAACCAAACTACGAGGTCGGTCCAGAATTCGTCGAACGTTTTCTTTCGGAAGATGCAGCCAATGCGCGTTTCTTCACGGCGTCGCAAAAACGGGAGCACGCGCTGTTTGATCTCGCCGGCTACATCGGCGCACGCGTCCAGCGCGCCGGCATCGCCAAATTCGAAGATCTTGGCCTGTGCACTTACGCAGACCCGGACCGATTCTTCAGCTATCGACGCACAATCCACAATGGCGAACCGGATTACGGCCGGCACATCAATGCCATTGCCCTCGCCGATTAGCGTGTCTGCGACAATCAGAGCCCGCGCCTTTCGCTAGACTCACGTGGGGGACTTTTCGTGCGCTTTCTGCCGGCCGCGAAAACCAAGATCAGTTGGGGTCGCCGCGCGACCGGTATGCTGTCGCGCGTCCCACGATCAGCTTGCATTTTGATCCGGACTCTGGCCCTGGCTGGGTGCAATCCGATGGCCAAGCATTGTCGCCCGCGCAACCGCGCGGAGCCACGGTCGCGTTCGATTCACTTGACGGTCTGCCGCCTGGTCAATTCCGGAAGCTGGTGCAGAATCTGAATGAAGAGGTACAGGCGCGCCGGCTGGCGGTCATCTCCCGCGAACAGTCGTCGGCCTACCGCGTGCGCGGCTATCTCGCTGTTAAAGTGGCAAAGCATCAAACGACGGTCTCCTGGGTATGGGATGTCTTTGATCAGGACGAGCACCGCGCGCTTCGCATCAGGAGGAGACGGCAAAGGTTCGATCCCGGGACGCCTGGGCGGCTGCCGACGACGCAATGCTCGGCCGCATTGCGCGCAGCAGCATGGAAGAGCTCGCGGCATTCCTGACCTCGCCTTCAGTGGCCCCTGAACTTCGCCGCCGGCCGGCGACCCGCAAGTGGCAATGGCTGACACGCAGGACTCGTCACCCGAAGCGGCGGAAATATTCCGCCTGCACCCACATCGCTTGCAGCGCCCAGCCGTTGATTGCCAATCCGTCTTTCGCACAAAGGCTGAGGGACAAAGCCTTACTGGCGTATTGCCGCGCCGTGCCTGCCTTGTTATGACCACGCCGCCTGTGGCGGGGAGTGAGGGCGAGGGTTAA
>DASXST010000190.1:0-69731 GCA_036505835.1 Pseudolabrys sp.
CGCTTGCAGCGCCCAGCCGTTGATTGCCAATCCGTCTTTCGCACAAAGGCTGAGGGACAAAGCCTTACTGGCGTATTGCCGCGCCGTGCCTGCCTTGTTATGACCACGCCGCCTGTGGCGGGGAGTGAGGGCGAGGGTTAAAGATGTCGGGCAAGAACGGAGCGATCAAGCTCGTCGCCGGCAATTCCAATCCCGCGCTAGCAAAAGGTATCGCGAATTATCTCAAGCTTCCGCTGACTAAAGCGGTCGTCCGCCGGTTCGCGGACATGGAAATTTTCGTCGAAATTCAGGAAAACGTGCGCGGCGCCGACGTTTTTGTGATCCAGTCGACTTCCTTTCCAGCCAACGACCACGTAATGGAGCTGCTCATTATAATCGACGCGCTCCGACGCTCTTCCGCGCGCCGCATCACGGCAGTTATTCCCTATTTTGGTTACGCCCGCCAGGACCGCAAGCCTGGCCCCCGAACGCCAATCTCGGCGAAGCTGGTTGCTAACCTCATCACTCGTGCCGGCGCAGACCGCGTCATGACGCTCGACCTGCACGCCGGTCAGATCCAGGGATTTTTCGATATTCCAACCGATAACCTCTATGCGTCGCCGGTGATGGTTCGGGACATCCGCGAGCGGTTGAAGATCGACAATATCATGGTTGTCTCGCCTGATGTCGGCGGCGTGGTGCGCGCGCGCGGACTGGCAAAACGCATCAACGCGCCGCTGGCCATCATCGACAAGCGTCGCGAACGCCCCGGCGAATCCGAAGTGATGAACGTAATCGGTGACGTTGACGGTTACACTTGCGTTTTGGTGGACGACATCGTCGATTCCGGCGGCACGCTTGTAAACGCTGCCGACGCCTTGCTCGAAAATAAAGCCAAGGCAGTCTATGCCTACATCAGCCATGGCGTGTTGTCAGGCGGCGCCACCAAGCGCATTGCCAATTCGCGGCTCAAGGAGCTCGTGATCACGGACTCGATTCAGCCGACAAATGAAATTCTGGCTGCCGGAAATATTCGCATTCTGGAAATAGCGTCTCTGATCGGCGAAGCAATTGGCCGCACCGCCGCCGAAGAGTCGGTCTCAAGCCTTTTCGACTGAGTCTGTCACAAATTCATCGCTATTCCAGACAATGCGAGAGCGCCGATCCCGGCGCCAATGCAAGCTGAGTGCGTGCGTCCGGATTCGCATCTTCGGTCTCTGCGCTCGCTCCAATTGATCGGTATTAAATTATCCACCGCTGAGTAGTCGGTGACGAAGCAATGGCTGTGGAGAGTCACCTCCGCCGGGTTGCCTATGACAGGCAAATCACGGCTCATGGCACTTGACGATGCCTTTGGCGAGCGGAATCAAGCAGGATATATTCGAATCGCTTGGTGATTCGCTTTCGCCGTCAAGGCATCCCGTAAACTCAGCGTCAATTGGTGGCCAGACCCCGCCTGGGGCCTTGCCCGATCCGTGCGTGTGGTGGCGTGCGTTTCCCTCTCGCTCAATTCGGCCAAGCGGAGACGTCATGTCCCTGACCAGCCTCGCGGAAGAATCTCGAATCAACCCTCTTGACGTTGTGGAGCGCCTGGCCGCGGGCAACGACTGGTCGTTCGAACGTTCCAGCGATGACGAAATTACCATTCTGGTCACTGGCCGCTGGACCGACTATCAGCTTTCCTACACGTGGATGGGCGACATCGAGGCCCTGCACCTGGCTTGTGCTTTTGATTTACGAGTGCCGGAACGAAGGCGCGCCGAGGTACAAGCGCTGATTTCCCTGATCAATGAGCGGCTCTGGGTCGGGCATTTCGACCATTGGAACGCCGAAGGAATGATCATGTTTCGGCACGCGCTGGTACTGGCAGGCGGGACCGAAGCTTCCGGCAAACAGTGCGAGGCACTGCTCGGGACTGCACTTGAGGCTTGCGAGCGTTACTTTACTGCCTTTCAATTCGTGGTCTGGGCCGGCAAAACTGCGCGCGAAGCACTCGACGCCGCTATGTTCGAGACCTCGGGCGAGGCATAAGGCCGGCGATCGGCCATGGCGAACCGTGTTGCCAAAACGCTAGCAAAATTTCCTGGCACCCTTGTCCTGGTTGGCGCTGGCAGAATGGGCAGCGCAATGCTCGAAGGCTGGCTGGCACGCGGTCTCAAGGCAAGGCAGGTCGTGGTCATCGAACCGCAACCGGGCAAAGTGCTGAGGTCCCTGGCGCGGCGAGGCCTCCGACTTAATCCGAAAATCAAAGCAACGGTGGCCGCCGCTGTGGTGATTGCCGTAAAGCCGCAGAATGCGTCTGAAGCCCTGCAATCTCTCTCTGGATACATCGATAAGTCCACGTTCGTTCTGTCCATCATGGCCGGACGCACCATCGGATTCCTCGAAAACTCCTTACCGCTGCGTACGGCAATCGTGCGCGCCATGCCAAACACGCCTGCGGCCATCGGCCGTGGCATCAGCGTTGCAGTCGCCAATGCGAATATCTCGGGCCAGCACCGCAATCAGGCATCGAGCCTGCTCGCAGCCATCGGCGAAGTGGAATGGGTCCGCGACGAGCGTCTTATGGACGCAGTGACTGCAGTGTCTGGTTCAGGTCCGGCGTACGTATTCTTGCTGGCGGAAGCGATGGCCAGCGGAGGCATCGCGTCCGGACTGCCGCCTGCGCTTGCGACCCGGCTTGCGCGTGAAACCGTCGCCGGGGCCGGCGAGTTAATGCACCGATCCGATGTTGACGCCGCGACCCTGCGACAGAATGTAACCTCGCCGGGCGGCACCACGGCGGCAGCACTGGAGGTGCTCATGGGGCCCGAAGGCCTTGAGCGTCTCTTGACGCGGGCCATTGAGGCGGCGACCCGCCGGTCGCGCGACCTGGCGGGCTAGGTTCCTGCCCTAGAACCGTCGCCATCACGGACCTAAATTAAAGGGTGTAAAATCGCCAATAGGAGGCCGTCATGGCGCGCAGGTCGAAACGTCAGCGTAGGGCTTCACCTCCTCCTCCGTCGCCGGCAACCCGCGGCACCAGCGACCGCGAGAAGGCCATAAGTGCCCTCATGACCCTTCTGGCGACGCGTCGTTTCGAGGACATTGGCCTTGCCGAAGTCGCCGGCCAAGCTGGAATAAAACTTTCACAATTGCGCGCTGAATTTGGCTCCACGCTGGCCATTTTCGCGGCACACACCAAAGAAACCGATCGTCTCGTGCTTGCCGGTACCGATGCGATGATGGAGGACGAGCCGCCACGCGAGCGTCTGTTTGACGTGCTGATGCGGCGCCTCGACGCCCTCGCCCCGTACAAGGAAGCAGTTCGTTCCCTCATGATTTCGGCGCGGCGCAATCCGGGACTTGCGTTCGCGTTGAATGTGATGTCGGTGCGTTCGCAACACTGGATGCTGGAAGCTGCGGGCATCAACGCGTCGGGCCCCCGCGGCGCCCTGCGCGCGCAAGGAGCGGCGCTCATGTTTGCGCGCGTGCTGTCTGTCTGGGTTGACGACGAGGACCAGGCACATGACAGGACTATGGCAGCCCTCGACCGCAGTTTGATTAGCGCGGAACGGTGGGCAGGTTTCTTGGACGACTTGTGCGCCATTCCAAGGTGCGTCTTGCGTGGTCCGCGCCGCCGCCGTCGCGCACGCGGTGAGGAAGCAGAGGCGGCTTAAACGGGCACTCGCACCGTCGCCCGCAACCCTCCAAGGGGACTATCGCCCAGCGTAATATCGCCGCCATGGGATCGCGCGATATCGCGCGCAATCGCCAAGCCAAGCCCGGTACCACCCTTGTCCTGATTGCGCGCGTCGTCGAGCCGCAGGAAGGGCTTGAACACATCCTCTCGCAAGCTCGCGGGTATGCCCGGGCCGTCATCGTCCACCGTTACGGTGAGATAGCGGTGATCGCGGTGGCCGGAGATCGCAATCGATGGCGCGAAACGTGCCGCGTTGGAGACCAGATTGCTGAGGCAACGCTTGAATGCCGCGGGTCGCACCGTGACGATTGGTGGCCCATGGAAGACTACGCTTGTCTTGTGGCCGTGACGTTCCGCGTCCTGCCGCAACTCTTCAAGGAATTCCGCCATATCGGTGGGCGCGGAAGTCTCGCCGCTGTCGCCGCGCGCGAACGCCAGATAGGCTTCCAGCATGCGCGCCATTTCGTCGACGTCCTTTTTCATCGCGTCGACTTCCGGCGAGTCCTCGATCAACGCAAGTTCAAGCTTAAAACGCGTGAGAACAGTGCGCAGATCGTGCGACACGCCGGCAAGCATGGCTGTGCGTTGCTCGATCGCGCGCTCGATGCGAGTCTTCATTTCGATGAAAGCGGCCGCCGCGCGCCGCACCTCCCGAGCGCCGCGCGGGCGGAAGTTCGGCACCTCGCGCCCCTTGCCGAAGCTCTCGGCGGCGTCAGCAAGGCGGAGAATAGGCCTGATCTGATTGCGCAAGAAAATGATCGCGACAGTGAGCAGCACCGTCGAAGTGCCGACCATCCAGAGCAGGAAAATTTCCGAATTGGAGACATAGGCTGCGCTTCGGCGCGCGAATATGCGCATCACCGTGTTATCGAGCTGGACGCGAATCTCCAGCAATGCCGATTTGCCGACCGTGTCGATCCAATAAGGGCGGCCAATCTGCTTGCGCAGTTCGTCAGAGAGCGCCTGATCCAGCAGCGAAAAGAACGGCTTGGGTCCGGGCGGGGGCAGGTCTGTCGAAGGCAGGAAATCAACCACCAGCCCGAGTCGCTGCTGCGCGATACGGCGGATCTGCGCGTGATCAGCATCCTGCGGGTAGGCGCTGTAAATATCGATGAGCGCTGCGACATCCTGCACGACACTGGCGGAAAGCCGCTTCGTGACGACGTTCCAATGCCGTTCCATAAATACAAACGCGATCACAGATTGCAAAATCACCATTGGCGCGATGATGATCAGCAGGGCCCGCGCGTAAAGCCCTTTCGGCATGAAGCCGTTGACCCAGTGGCTGACCCGGCGCCAGCCATCAGCCACTCGGGAAAGCGCGCTGTGAATGCGTCGCACCGGCGGAATCGCGTCGTACCATTCCCAGGCCTCACGCAGGCGGGTTAGCGCATTGCGGACACCATTGCTGATATCCAGGCTGGTCATGAGGTGATCACCAGGCGATAGCCAATGCCCCGCACCGTCTGCACAAACAGTGGATTCGCGGGGTTATGCTCGATCTTGCGCCGCAGACGGTTGACCTGCACGTCGACTGCCCTCTCGCTGACAGAGCCACCATTGCCGGCGAGCGACAGGCGCGGCACTGTTTCGCCAGGCGAGTGCGCGAGGACCCGCAACATGTCCCGCTCGCGGTCCGTCAGCCGAATTATCTCTTCGCCTTTCCGCAATTCGCCACGCGCAAGGTGATACACGAATGGTCCGAAGCGGACTGATTCTGCCGGCGATGGCGCAGCAGGCTGCGCTCGCTTGAGGATGTTCGCAATGCGCAGCGACAGTTCGCGAGGTTCGAATGGTTTCGAGAGATAATCGTCAGCGCCTATCTCGAGACCTCTGATACGGCTCTCCGCGGCGTCGCGGGCGGTCAACATCAAGATCGGCACGTTGGAATCGCCGCGAATGGCCTTGGCGAGTTCGAAACCGGTTTCGCCCGGCATCATCACGTCGAGAACGAGCAAATCAAAGCTCAGGCCTTTCAGTTTCGCGCGCGCGTCCGTTGCAGTATCCGCAGTCGTCACCCGATAGCCCTCGCTTGTCAGAAATCTCGAGAGCAAATCGCGGATCCGGCGATCGTCATCGACCACCAGCAGATGCGGAGCGTCGTCGGGAGGGGTCGCGGGCAGTGTCATTGCCGAGATTCCTCCCTCACTCGGCCCCGCGCTTTCGATGACCGCCGGCGCGCTCGATCAAACGTAATACCCCGTCGCGATTGTCGACATCTATCATCGAGATGAGAAACCGACGTGCTGCATCGTGTGCATTCGGCCCGAGCCCGCCAAATGCGCGGCTGATTCTCTGCGTCTGCAAGGCCGCCAGCCTGAGAGCGAGACTTTCGCCTTTCAGCGTCGCATAGAGCAGGCGTTGGCGGCGATCTTGTGCACCTTCCTTCTGTAGAACGTAACCCTGGTCGACCAATTGCTTCAGGACGCGGCCGAGCGACTGCTTGGTGATATTGAGGATCTCCAGCAAGTCGGCAACCTTTATGCCCGGATTGCGGTTGACGAAATGCAGCACCCGATGATGGGCGCGGCCGAAACCAAGCTTGAAGAGCACTTCATCCGGGTCGCCAACGAAATCGCGATAAGCGAAAAAAAGAAGTTCGATGATGTCCCAAATGGGCTCCTCCGGTGCAGGCCCGCCGCCAGGGCGTTCGGCCACACTGGGCGCCGTGCGGGCTTTGCTACTCACAATTATGTCAGCCATGTTGACATATTTTGTTTTTATGTTACAAAAATCAGGCGATAGACGAAAGGATCGTGCTGTAACGCGCCCACTTTGAACCCCGTAGCGGGCAAGCCGATCGGCTAGCCCACTCATACCGGGTGTTACCGGGTGAAGCAAAGTATGGAATGGGCGCGGAAAATGCGCCATCACGGCGGCACAGGCGCCGCGACACGGCGAAGGAGGAGATCATGGCTGCGCAGTCCTATGACCGCCTTGAGGGGGTCATTTGGTACGACGGAAAGCTCGTGCCCTGGAACGAGGCCAACGTCCACGTGCTGACCCACGGGCTCCACTATGCCAGCTGCGTATTCGAAGGTGAGCGTGCTTATGGCGGCCAGATCTTTAAAAGCACCGAGCATTCCGAGCGCCTGAGGCGCTCCGCCAATATTCTCGATTTTGACATTCCCTATTCAGTGGCCGAGATCGATGCCGCCAAAAAACTCGTCGTCGATCGAAACGGCAGGAAAGAAGCGTATGTCCGCCCCATCGCCTGGCGCGGATCCGAAATGATGGGCGTTTCGGCACAAAGCAATACGATCCACCTTGCGATCGCTAGCTGGGAATGGCCAAGCTATTTCGATCCAGAGCAACGACTCAAGGGAATCCGGCTCGACCTCGCGGATTATCGCCGCCCCGATCCGAAAACAGCGCCATGCCTCGCCAAGGCTGCCGGCCTCTACATGATTTGCACGATCGCCAAGCACAAGGCTGAGCGCAAAGGCTACGCCGATGCCATGATGCTGGACTGGGAAGGCCGTGTGGCCGAGTGCACGGGCGCGAATATCTTCTTCATCAAAGACGTTAGAATTCACACCCCGATTGCCGATTGCTTCCTGGACGGAATCACCAGGCAGACAGTCATCGGCCTGGCCCGCAAGCGCGGCATCGAGGTGATTGAGCGCCGGATCATGCCGGATGAGCTTACCGGATTTTCGGAGTGCTTCATCACCGGCTCGGCGGCGGAAGTGACCGCTGTCGCCGAAATCGCCGACTGGAATTTCAACCCAGGCGGCATCACAAAGACACTGATGGACGACTATACTGCCGAAGTGAAGCCGAAAGCCGCGGCCGCCTGAGGTTGATCATCAGACGCGACCGCGCGGCTCCTGCGGCCGCAGCAGCGTGACATAGCGAACACCGTTGATTGCGACGAACTGATCCATCCGTTCGTCGAGCACATGGCGACGGCTTTGTGAAGCGTGGCGGAGCAGCAGCGTGCCGGATTTATCGAAGGTGATCAGGCCTGTGTGGAAATAGTCGAGGTTTGGCCGCCGGCTTACGAATCCGACAATGTCGCCGCGCTCAAGCTTGTCTTTACTCGCGAGAAATGCAGCACTCGGGATGACCCGCATCGCAAAACGCCGTTTGCCAAGTCCGGCCTGGTAGTCGACCGTTTTTTGCAAGTCAACCGCGCCCTGCATGCCAACCCATCGGCAAGTGCTGTTGTCGACGTTGTGCTGGCACCATTCGAAGAAGTAATGATTACGCTCACGCCACGTGACGATGCCGTTGTGGTATCGGATATTGCGCAAGATCGAATCAAACTCGTTGCGATCCGATGCGATGGCGGCGGCGAGCACGGTCTCGCAAAATGTGACACAATCGAAGGCGTCATCGCGAACAACGAATTTTTCCGACAGATTTGGCCCGCCAATCAGCGTATTTGCCTGGTACCGGATGCCTCGCAGCGCACCGGAGATAAAATCGATCCTCCGTGAAATTGTGCCCTTGCCGCGGGATTGGACGATCAGATGATCGATGCCGGGGTCGGCTGCGCCAGCGAGCCTTGTGCCTACAGCCAGGGCAGCACCGCCGCCGACGAATAAAAGTATGCTCCGTCGGCAGACTAATGCGTCGTGCAGCATTCAGTCCCTCACGACGACCAGACGGTCGACGCCGGATTCAGCGCCCCACACCTCTCCGGTTCGACCGAGCAACTGACGCACCGATGCGCCACGCTTGTCGCTCGGAAAGCTTTCGAATGTTTCGGTGGTTGGATCAAAACGGTGGATGGCGTTGGCAATGAAATCGGTGACCCACACCTTGTCATTGTTGTCGACATAAATCGCATAGCATCCGCCTTTGCTTTTCGGCAGGCTCCAAACTTTCCAAGCCTTGTTCATCGGGTCATATCGACCGATCTCGCCACTGTTCCAGAAACTCACCCACAAGAACCCCTTGGAGTCGGACCAGATACGGCGTGGCCCAACGCCGGATCTGGGAGGCTGCACCACCAGTGCGTCGCCGCTCACGGTATCGATTTTGGCGATGTGATCGCCCGCAAGCGAAGCGTACCAAACCTCCCCACCCGGCGTCGTGGTGATCCCATAGGGGCCGAATCCCTTCGGCGCCTTCCATGCCTCAACCTTGCCGGTGGCAGGGTCGACGCGCCCGTAGACGCCGCTTTGACCGGTAAACCACAGAATTCCTTTGCGATCGAAAGTCGCGGTGTTGAGATTTGCACCGGGGAATTCTTTGGGCAGCGGGAAGAGCTTTACCGCATTGGTTTCGGGATCGAAGCGGGCAATTGCATTTTGACCGCCTTCGGTGATCCATGCGGCACGATCAGGACCAACGATTACGCCGTGCGGCGCGGCGCCGGATCCGAGCGAGACTTGCGTGACCTTGCCGGTTTTTGGGTCGAGAATGCCGATCGCGCCTTGATGTTGCGCCGTGTACCACACAGTCCCGTCGGGGGCCGGCGCAACATCGTGAGGATGGGCGCCATGCGGGACATCAAAGTAGCTCACTTGGGTCGCTTGCGCCGGCCGGACAACCAGCGTCACGACCGCGATCGTCATCACCACGAGCGGAACCATGTTGCCCTCCGGCCTTCAGATCTGGGGTTACTCCGCCGCTTGGTGTCTGCGAGGCGGCATCCATCGCTCGGCGGCGGCATCATCGGTCGCTTTGGCATCGATCCATGTCTTGTTGCCAGCTTTCTCGACTTGTTTCCAGAACGGGGCGCGCGTTTTCAGATAGTCCATGAGAAATTCGGCTGCCGCAAACGCCGTCTCACGATGTGACGACGCAGTCACAACGAGAACTATATCTTCGCCGGGAACGATGCGTCCGTATCGATGAATCACGGTGACGCCCAGCAATGGCCACCGCTGCCCGGCTTCGCTCACGTGACGCTCGATCTCGGCCTCCGCCATACCAGGATAGTGCTCGAGCGTCAGAGCTGCGATCGATTGACCATCCTCGAGAGCCCGGCAGATTCCGGTAAACGTCACGACTGCCCCGATATCGCTGCGGCCACGCGTCAGCGCCGCCGCTTCCGCCGCGGCGTCAAAAGGCTCGCGCTGCAATCGCACAGTTGCTTTCATGGCCTTAATTTAACCCCCCGACGAGGCTGAGGCTATCCACCCGTCATTGGGGGAAAAAACGCGATTTCGCTGGCGTCCTTAATTTCCGCGTCCGCCCGTACGTGGCGATGATCGATGGCGGCACGGATCACATGGGGAGTTTCAAAGGCATGAGCATATTCTTCGCCGCGGGAGGCGAGCCATGCCATCAGTTCACCGACGGTTTGAATCCCGGGTGGAGTCTCGACGACTTCTTCCGGCTTGCCGACACGCTCGCGCACCCAGGCGAAATAACGCAGCCTCACGCTCATTCATCCACCATGTACCGCAAGCCGGCGCGCATATAGTCCCAGCCCGTATAAAGAGTCAGAATTGCGGACAGCCAAAGCAGCAGAATACCGATCTCGGTGACCACCGGGGGCGCGCCATGGATTATTGCCGAAACGGCACGATCACCGGCCTCACCTGCAATCAAGAAACCAACGGCAACCATCTGCCCGGTGGTCTTCCATTTCGCGAGCCGCGTTACCGGCACGCCAACGCGCAGCTCGGCAAGATATTCCCGCAAACCCGATACGAGGATTTCACGACATAGAATGACCACTGCGGCAAGCAGGCTCCAGCCTCGGATGGTTTCTTCCGCGGCCAACATCAGCAGGCATGACGCGACCAGCAATTTGTCCGCGATCGGATCAAGCATTCGGCCAAGTGAAGATTGCTGGCCCCACGTGCGCGCAAGATAGCCGTCGAGAATGTCGGTGACGCCAGCCGATATGAAGATCGCGAGCGCTATCCAACGCAGCCACAGCGGCCCGTCAAAGATGCTCTGCCAAAACATCAATGCGACCACCACCGGAACGGCGGCAATGCGCGCATAAGTCAGGAGGTTTGGAAGCGCGAGCGGCCGCGCCGGCAGCGTCCGGGAACTGATCGCATTCATGCCGAGAAGGAACACCCAGCCGGCGGTCAGGTCAACCGGGCATAGTGATCAAATCCCCGCTGATTACGACAGATTTATTGAATTGGTGGCTTCGGAAGCCGGCTTTTGCCCGGCTCCATCACGAAAGTCTGATCGAGTGAATACCAGTCCCCTGTCACGTCGTCTGCCGGAGCCGCGCCCTTGTGACGCACGTACTCGCCGACGAGAGCGCGGGTCACGCCGAACTGCACATCCGTCTCGAGTTTCTCATCGTCATTAACATAGACCTGCGAGATCAGAGTTTTGAAGCCGTCCTTGAAAATCAGAAAATGCAAATGAGCCGGTCGATAATTGTGACGCCCCGTTGCGCGCACCAGATCGCCGACCGGGCCGTCGATCGGGATAGGATAGCCGGCAGGCTTGACGCTACGGAAGCCGAAATGGCCTTCGGCATCCGTCATGAATTTGCCGCGCAAGTTCATTGGCGCCTGCTTGGGATCCTGCTGCTCATAGAATCCTTCCGGAGACGAATGCCAGACGTCGACCTCGGCGCCGGCGATCGGCTTCCCGTTCTGGTCCTTGACGCGGCAATTGACGAACAGCGCAGGGCCGGGAGTCGGTGACCGTACGATCGAACCGCCATTTTCCGTACGGGGCGAATTCATGCGCCAGAACGGTCCAAGCAAGTTGGCGGTAGTTTCGGTCTGACCGTTGTTGCCATTGTTCAGGAGGCAGATCAGCGTGGAGAAGCCGAGCGACCCTGACATCAGCACCACTTCATTGTGTTTGTCGTCGGTCTTCTGCCCGAGTCTCGCGACGTACTGGACTGCCTTCTCGAACTCCTCTTCTGTCAGGTGCACATCGCGCGCGAATGCATGCAGATGCTTCACCAGCGATATCAGGATCTCCTGCAGCCGTCGAGGTTGGGTATTTTTGAAGGCTTCCGTCACAGCGCGAGTGACGTCTTCCTGGCGCTGAATAATCATTCCCGTTTCCCGTTCATTGAACCGCCGACTCGTGGAAAAACTCATATATCTTTCGCGCGGTCTCCGCATTAATTCCGGGGACCTGGGCCAGATCGGGCAAACTCGCCCGCTCGATTGCTTTCACGGTGCCAAAATGGCGCAACAAGGCCCGTTTACGGGTCGGACCAATTCCCGGAATTTCCTGCAATCCCGCCTCGCGAATGTCCTTCTTGCGGCGCACGCGATGAGACCCCACGGCAAAGCGGTGGGCTTCATCCCGCAGCCGCTCGATGAAATAAAGTAACGGATCGCGCGGTGGCAACTTGAATGGGTCCCGGCCGGGCACGAAAAAGGTCTCCCGACCGGCATCCCGATCCGGGCCCTTCGCAATCGCTACCAATGGCACATCCGTAACACCAAGCACGCTCAGCGTTTCTTGCGCGATCTTGAGTTGACCCTGCCCTCCGTCGATCAACACCAGATCCGGCCAGGGTTGATCCTCGTCGTCGCCTCTGACGACGTCGAGGACACCGCCCGCAAGAGGGCGCGGGTTCTCCTCGAGCAGCCGCTTGAACCGACGCTGCAGTACTTCTCGCAGCATTCCGTAGTCGTCGCCAGGCGCGAGATCCGACGAGCGGATATTGAATTTGCGGTACTGATTTTTGCGGAAGCCCTCCGAACCGGCCACGATCATCGCGCCGACCGCGTTGGTGCCGCTAATATGGCTGTTGTCGTAGACCTCGATGCGGCGCGGAGCACGCGGCAAGGAGAACGTCTCTGTTAGCGCGCCGAGCAACCTCTGCTGCGAGGATGTTTCGGCAAGCTTGCGGGCCAGCGCCTCGCGCGCATTGGCCAGTGCGTGCTCGACCAATTCTCTGCGTTCGCCACGCGTCGGAACGCTGACTTCGACTTTGCGCTCGCACTTTGCTGTAAGCGCCTTTGCAAGCAAATCGCGCTCGTCGAAATTATGCGACACAAGAATGCAGCGCGGCGGCGGCTTGTCGTCGTAGAATTGCGCAAGGAAGGCGCCCAGAACTTCGCTTGCGCCGATCGTACGGTCAGCTTTCGGAAAGTATGCACGGTTGCCCCAGTTCTGCCCCGTGCGGAAGAAGAACACCTCAACGCATGAGAATCCGCCTGCCTGATGCACAGCGAATACATCGGCCTCTTCGATGCTGCGGGGATTGATCCCCTGGTGGGACTGAATTGCCGACAATGCGGTAAGACGATCGCGATAAATCGCAGCACGCTCGAAATCGAGAGCATTGGACGCTTTATCCATTTCGTCAGCCAGTTCCTTCTGCACCGACTGGCTACGCCCGGAGAGAAACTCATTGGCCTCAGTCACCAGCTGGGTGTAGCCGGCAAAATCGATTTCTCCGGTGCAAGGCGCCGAACAGCGCTTGATCTGATGGAGCAGGCACGGTCTCGTCCGCGCCTCGAAATACGAATCCGAACAGGAGCGCAACAGAAAAGCGCGTTCCAGTGCATTGATCGTTCGGTTGACCGACCCAGCCGAAGCGAAGGGTCCATAGTAACGCCCGGACCTCGTGCGAGCGCCACGATGCTTTAGGATTTGCGGCGCCCAATGGTCGGAGGTGATCAGGATAAACGGGAAAGACTTGTCGTCGCGTAACAGGACATTGAAGCGTGGCCGCAAGCGCTTGATCAGGTTGGCTTCGAGTAGGAGCGCCTCGGTCTCCGTCTTGGTGGAAACAAACTCCAGCGTCGCCGTTGCCGCAATCATGCGCGCGATTCGGGTGTCGTGCCCGGTGGGCCTGGCATACGCCGTCACCCGCTTTTTGATATTTTTGGCTTTGCCGACATAAAGCACGTCCCCTTGCGCGTCGATCATGCGGTAAACGCCCGGAGCAGAGGGGGCGACCTTCGCGAACCGCAGGATCGCAGCGCGCCCGGCTGCAAGCGTACCGCTGGGACCGTTTTCAAGCTCGATTTCCGGCAAGGACGATTCCTCGTCTTCCTCGCGAAGCTCGCTTGCCGGATCGATGTCTTTATTGATGCCGTTCATGCACACAAGATAATGCGCGAATGAAGTTTGCGCATGGTCTTATCCGAGTGGGAAATGCAAGACGAGGGCTATTCCACGACCTCGCTGTCCGGCGTACGCCAGGACAGATGCTGCCCGCCATCGACTGGAAGCGTGACCCCGGTGATAGTCTTCGCCTGCGCGAGATAGATGACGGCGGCCGCAATGTCGTCCGGCCGGGGCCCCCGCTGAAGCGGCAAGCTTTCAGCCTGCGCGGCAAACTGTATATCGGTCTGACGCGTACTCGGCAGAGTCGGACCCGGCGCCACCGCGTTTACACGAATCCGCGGCGCCAGCGCCTGGGCCAGCGTGATCGTGGCTGTATGCAACGCAGCCTTGCTCAAGGTATAGGAGAAAAAGCGTGGAGTTGGCCTGAGAACGCGCTGGTCAAGAATGTTCACGATCGAAGCATCAAGGCCGGCGGCCGCTTGTGCTGCAAAAGCTTGAGAAAGAAACAGCGGCGCCGCAAGGTTCACCGCGATGGCTCGCTGGAAACGAGCGGGCGAGAGGGTCTCGATGTCATCGGGCTCGAACTCGCCGGCATTGTTGACCAGGAGCGCCAAAGGTCCGAACGCCGCTGACGCGGGTATGATGCCGCGCACGGCCTCATGGTCCGCAAGATCGGCCAGTACAACCCTTGCCCGCCCGCCGGCGCCGTTAATCGCCCCAGCCAGCCTTTCGGCATCCTCGCGGGAATTGTGAGCATGCAACACAATACCGTAACCTGCCCGCGCGAGAGCGAGCGCGATAACGGCGCCGATGCGCCGCCCTGCACCGGTGACGAGCGCAGTGCGAGGGTTTTTTGCGACGTCGTCAACCATTCCTAATGATCCGTGCGGGCCTCTTTTTGGCTTCTCCGTTTCCAACTGCACTACTCCAGCCGCATGAGGCCTCGCTGCATAGTAAATGAGGCCTGACCTGGCATGGTAAACAAAAGCGAAGAAAAACGCGGAAAAGGAGCGTTCTTAAGGGATGTCGGTTGCTCTCACCCGGCCGTTCACATCGCTTAACCTAGAAGGGCCGATAAATTCCTCCACGAAAAAATTCAAGTTTCGCCGATGCATGGAGGCATTTGTACGCTTCTGCGTCACGCGAACGAGCGGAGTAGAGTGGAGGATAAAATGAAAAAGAAGATGCTGGCGATCTCGCTGGCCGCAGTCGCAGCCGCAGGATCGGCCGCCGCCGTCGATCTCCCGCGCGTCCCCGCGCCTTATTACTACCCGCCTGCGCCGAGCATCTATAACTGGGCGGGGTTCTACACCGGTCTCAATCTTAGCTATGAATGGGGCAAGGTCACCAGCAGCAGTGTCGACCCCGCTGGCATCGCGGGTGGCGGCCAGCTTGGGTACAACTGGCAGACTGGACAATTCGTGTTTGGCACCGAAGCAGACATCCAAGCGAGTGCAGCCGACGACACTTTTGCACCGTGGAAATTTTCCAACTCCTGGTTTGGCACCCTGCGCGGTCGAGCAGGGTACGCGATGAACATCATTTTGTATTTGCCACTGCCGGTCTCGCCTACGGCAAACTCAAAGCCGAAGCGTTCGGTATCGACGAAAACAAGACTCTCTTTGGCTAGACTGCAGGGCTTGGAATGGAAGTCGGCTTCACGCCGAATTGGTCGGCCAAGGTTGAGTACCTGTATATGGACCTCGGCAGTCACTTCTATACGCTTACCGGCACCGACAATGGATTGCAGGCAAGCTACTTGCGCTTTGGCGTGAACTATCACTTCTGATTTGGGTGCGTCGCGCCGCAAAGTAAGCCCCGGCCTCGTCGCCGGGGTTTTATTTCAGTGCGCGGCGAATGCCGAGATGCTCGCTCCGTTCGATCAAATCAATACGAAGCGTCGGAGAATGCGCCGGCCCTTTGGCTTCATGCGCTGGCGATCGCTTGTCAGTTCGCAGCACGACTGAAACATCGCCGCTGCAGGCAAGGCACGCACGTCAACGGAACGTTCGCACAGAACTCTGCGCGACCATCATCCGGTCACGACCAGATTTACAGCCTTTGGACCTTTGCCTTTTTTGTCCGGCTCGACATCGAAGCTGATCCGTTGTCCCTCATTCAATCCTTTTAGACCGGCTTGCTCGACCGCGGTGATATGAACGAACACGTCGCGCCCACCGTCGTCGGGTTTAATGAAGCCATAGCCTCGTTCGCCGTTAAAGAATTTCACCACGCCCGTCTGCGCCATCGGGAAACTCCTTTTCCCCAACTGCTCCGCCGCCGGCCCCACGCACGGCGGCTCGGCCGGACATTCACAATCGGGGAAAGCGTCAGCCGCAGACCGGCCTCAGTCACTCCGCCGGCCCCCACAGGAGGCGGAACGTCACTGCCAATGTGGGAACTACACACCAACTGCGGGGCTGTGGAAAGAGGCCATGGAGCCGCCGTGTCCGGGGGCTGCCGGCAAGCCAGTCCAGCCGAAAACCGCCCTTGCATTAGGGGCCCAGAAAACCGCCCTTGCATTAGGGCCCAGAATGGCGCTCAGGGCCGGTAACAGGGCCGAAAGCTCGTTTTCCAGTGTCCAGGGCGGATTGACTATGACCAATCCTGCGCCCTTGAGCCGGTTCTGATCGCTCGGCGGTCCGACTAGAAGTTCAGCGCGGAGCGCCCTGATCGCAGCCGACGCACTCGCTGGGCAAAGGCATCCGCCTGCGCCGACCTTTTATCGAGCATGTAAATGCCGGTGCGCGGCAGCCAACCCACTGGCAAGGCGCGGAAAATCACTGTCGGTCTCGAATGAAGGATCGACCAGCACCAGGCCGCGCCGCTCCCTTTGGTGGCACGTAGGCATTCATAGCCCGTCCAGCCATTCTTGATGCGCGCGTCGCCCTCCAAATTGCGCGTCAACGACGACGAAGCCTTGGGCTCAGGCTCGCAAGCAATCAACCGGTCTTGCGCACGCAGCCAGGCTCGCGCGAGCGCTGGCGAATCTGGATAGACGCGCAGCCGATTCCTGTCGTTCAACGCACGGACCACCTCAAGATAGGGCCAAAGCAGAGCTGCAGTTGCTTCCGGAATTTTGGCAGCCATGAGCTTGCCGATGCCATCCTGCCATTCGCCCCCGCGCAATGCTTTCTCGCCGCCGAGGTCGTAAAGCCCCGACCCCGCATGCGTGTCGATCACGCGAAACGCCGCTGTCGCGAAGATAGCGCAGAATGCGGCAAAGCCCTACATGCTTGAGGACGTCAGCAAAATTGCCGGCATGAAAGTCATGCTGATAGTTCACGAAAAGTCCCCCAGCTTCAAGGAAGCTCGTCAACCGCCGCGCACCGCTGGCATTCTGGCCTTGCCCACATGGCATGCGTTTCGCCGCATGTTCGTGCAATCGCGGAAAGTAAGATCTCTCCCGAGACAAATGCGTACCTCGGTGAGCCATTTTCGATCGCAGGAAATCGACAGAGTTGAACGCGAGAGGCCGGGGTTGGCTCTGACAAACGCATCGGCTACCTCGGCGGGTGTCACTTCAATCGCCCTGTCGAGTTCGACATATTCTGGCGGGATGTTAATGCGCTCGCGCGCCTTTCGCACATTTTCGAAATAAGCGCGGGGTGACAGACCCGAGCAAGTCCCATGCTGATCCCATTCGTGAAAAACCAGGCGGGGACTCGGCATTAGGTCGAGCATGCGGTCGACGATTGAGCGGTTGAGGCGTGGCGGCGGCACCACGCAGTATGACGGAAAGCCCCGTTCATATTGCGGCCAGAGCCCATGCACAACGAACGAATAAGGGCGGCCACCGCATTGACGGTCCGGCATTCGCTCGGGGGCGCGGTCCTGCCTGGCTTCGCAGTAAGATGGCGACCACGAGAGCGCGAGCACGTAATAATCGAATTGGCCCGGCACACCCTGCCGACGCTCCTGCGCGAGCGCAGTCGCAAAGATCAGCGTGAAGCTGAGGGCGGCCACGACGAAGTGTTTCAACCGGAACCAACGACGACGACTCATCGGCGCGTCAGCCTGACGACTGAGAACAAATCGGAAATTGATTTCGCTCAACGGTTCCGTCGGTAACGCACCGAACTCTTAGAACAGCCTAAGAACAAAACGGGCCAAAACGTGATCGCAGGCGCTCACCGTTTAGGGGCGGGCCATCTTGCATGCCGGATTATAAGCCCAGTTGCGGTCGAGCCCGACCACGCACCACTCAACGCCCCAGAACATGCCGATGATGTTGGTGTCCTCGCCGATCGAATAATTCACCGTGTGGTTCCGCCCATCGCTCACCGTCGCAACCGCAGTACAGTAGCGACGTGGGATCGTCTCTGGTGCCCAAGGTCGGTACGCGATTTCCCGCACTCGTCCGAACCCAAGGATCTGCAGGTCGGAGTTCCAGAACCGACCCTCCTTCTGGGCAAAGCGTTGGGCGATCGTGCCCAAAGCGGCTTCACATGGCGGCAACACGCCGTCATACCGCGGGCCGATCAGATAGAAACTTTTTTCCAGCCATCCCGCCGCGCTAGCTGGCGCGACCAGCGCGATCAAAACATAAACCGCAAGGGACCCAAGCCACCGAGACCCACCGATCATGAAAAGCTCCCCAAGCTGCGCGCCAGCCTAGCACAGCTTTAGCCTTGCTTGCTTGTATCACAATTTTCTGCCGTCCACGCCATAGTTGTACCGACCAAGGATTGTTATCCCTTCGGCTTTTTCCAATCGCCCAATGCCGCCTGAACCAGTGCGAGTGCAGCAACCGCTGCGGTATCTGCGCGCAGGATGCGTGGACCCAAGGCAATCGGTACAACCTCTGGATGATTGAGCAGAGCTGACCGTTCCTCATCGGAAAAACCGCCCTCTGGACCGACCAAAACGGCAAGGGGGGTTCCCGCAACGACACGCATGGCTTCTAAAGCCGCGATGGGATCCTTCACCTCTGCGGACTCGTCGCAAAAAACAACAAGACGATCGCCATCGGGCGCAATCCGATCAAACGGTAGAGGATCTGCGACCCGGGGCACGGCCAGAACGCCACACTGCTCGGCAGCCTCAATGACGTTCGCGCGCATCCGGGCGAGATTAATCCGCGTGACCTGGGTATGCCGGGTGATCACCGGCTGCAGGAGGGAGGCGCCCATCTCCACGGCCTTTTGCACCATGTAATCGAGGCGCACGTGCTTCAGCGGAGCGAACAGGAAATGCAGGTCCTCGGGCTGAGGCTGCGCGCGAAGCCGTGTTCGGATCGTCGCCAGCATGGTCCGCTTTCCCGGCGAGGTCAGATTCGCCTGCCATTCGCCGTCACAGCCATTGAATAGCAGCAGCCCATCATCTCGTCCGAGCCGCAATACGTTCTTGAGATAGTTCGTCTGGTTCCGGTCGAGCTCAACCTCGCCGCCTTCGCTGAGCGGTGCTTCGACGAAAAGACGAGGGGTACGAAAATCGTAACGCGGCATGGGTCGAACTGTAGCAAGCCTCAGCCGGCACCCGTTTACGCCCTGGGACGAGGCTTCGCGAGGCCTGTCGCCAGCCATCCCCAGCTGCCGCCTTCCCGACGCATTCGGGTTATTAGCTCCTTCCAGAGCGGTATAATGGCATTGCCAGGAGGGGTCGGTCTCATGAGGTTGCGCCTAGCGATACTGAGCCTGTGCATGGCGCCGCTGTGCGGGGGTGCGCAAGCGCAGCAACCGTGGCAACCGTCGCAGCCGTCCCCACAACAGGAGCCGCCCTGCGTCCAGGAGTTTATCAGGCTGCGGGAGGACGCCGAAAAGAAAGCCACCGCCGTCAAAGCGGCGAACGATCGTAAGGCGCCGCCAAAGGAGGCTTGCCAGTTGTTTGGCGCGCTCGTGACCGCGCAATCCAAAATGCTCAAATTTGCCAACGAAAACAGCACCTGGTGCGGCATTCCTCCGCAAATCGTCGAGCAGCTCAAGGTGGCCGAGGCGAAGGTGTCGGAGATCCGCACGAAAGTATGCCAGGCGGCGGCCGCGCCTCCCCGACCGCAGACACCCAGCCTGAGCGATGCACTTACCAGTCCCATTCCGGATTCCAATAATATCAAGACAGGGCGCGGTACATTCGACACCCTGACCGGCAACCCGCTCGGCAACCGATGAGCGACAGCGCCGGACGCGTCTCAGATGCGACCGGAAACTGGGTCGACGTTTTCGCGCCACCTGTCAGCCGTCCTTACCTGCGACTCGCTCGTCTCGACCGGCCGATCGGTTCCTGGCTGTTGCTGATGCCGTGCTGGTGGTCGGTTGGTCTTGCCGGCATGGAAGACGGCCGATTTCCGAACCCTCGGCATATTGTCCTGTTCTTCATCGGCGCATTTGCAATGCGCGGCGCAGGCTGCACGTGGAACGATCTGGTCGACCGCAATCTTGATGGCCTTGTCGAGCGCACCCGCACCCGGCCAATCCCCTCGAAGCAGGTCACCATCGCGCAGGCGTCAGTCTTCATGATTGCGCAAGCGCTGATCGGTCTGTTGGTGCTGATCCAGTTCAATCGCTTTACGGTGATCACCGGCATCGCATCGCTGCTGGTGGTTGCCATCTATCCGTTCATGAAGCGCATCACGTATTGGCCGCAGATTTTTCTTGGCCTCGCCTTCTCCTGGGGCGCGCTGATGGGCTGGCCGGCCGAGTTTGGCCGTCTCGATTGGCCGGCGCTCGTGCTCTACGCGGGATCGATCTGTTGGGTGATCGGATACGACACCATCTACGCGCACCAGGATCGCGAGGACGATCTGCTGATCGGAATCAAATCGACGGCGCTATTGTTCGGTGAGCGTACGCCATCGATGCTTGCAAGATTTTACGCGGCCGCGGTGGTCCTGATCGCGGTCGCCGGCTTTATGGCGGGAGGCGGAATTGTCTTCGCGCTTGGCGTCATCGCCTTCGCAGCACATCTGGCATGGCAAGTGATGCGGCTCGACATCGATGATCCGGCACACTGCCTGATGCTGTTCAAATCCAATCGCGATGCAGGCCTGATCTTGTTCGCCGCGATGCTGCTCGATGCAGCAATCTAGCGGGGTGCCAGCAAGCTAGTAATGTCATTGCCGCGCACATCGCGAGCCGGACCGCGTCGAGTCTGCAAGTTGATCAGGACGTCGTCGAGATACCCATCTTCGCCGGGCATTGCCGCAGGCGCGCGACTTGTTTTTGTGTTCGACCGCGCCAGGCCGGTGTACGCAGGACCACGCTGACGGCTCGCATACATTGCGCGCGCTTTTGCCGCTGCCACTTCGCCTGACATGGCTTCGGGCCGGCAAGGACGATCCCCGTTCGGACGGCGCATCAAGTCGACGTGAAAGTGATTGTAATGCGCGGCGTTGTAACCGGGCGCCAGGACCGTGTTGAAATAATCGCATGCGGCGAGATGGAGGTCGCGCAGGAACCCTTGCTCTTCCGGGGCGCCATGCCACCCTTCCTGCACGGTGATCCGACGGCCATCCGCAAACGTGAAAGCCGCTATATCCAGTGCGTTGCCGAACGCATGTTCGGAAATGCCATGCCCCCCGGAACCGACCATGCCACGGCAAGAGTAGGCTGATATTTGCTTAATCTCGGTCACCGGCGTGCCGAACCAGCGCATCGCGGCCGGCTGCACGCCGTCATTCACCCAGCGATCGAGCGCGGAGACAATTGGACAGGCAAGCGTCGCCGGCGGGGTCAGCGTCGCGGGAGAAATTGGACCGACGATCTGGCGACGCACAGGTCCGAGCGCCGGTAATGCGCGCTGTGGCGACTGGTAGACCGGAGCCTCATAAGGCCGCTGTGTTGTCGGTGGCTCATAAGCACGCTGCGGCGGCTGATAGCGCGGCTCGTCATAAGTGCGTCGCGGCGCCTGATAGACCGGACCCTCGCGGGAACGTTGAGGCAGGACGGCATCATCCGGAATGTCATCAAGCAACGGCGCTGCGTTGACTCCGGATCCAATCGCGGACCTCATGTTGGCACCCGATCCGGGCGCTGTGAGCGATATCGGTGTTTCGTTCGGCGCGACGGGGTTAGACGGTCTGGCCGGTGGAGGACCAGGCACCCATCGCATTCGTGGCGCCGACGGAGCAGGCGTAGGCGCGGCTTGCACAGGAGGGATCGGAGCGGGTGGAATGTATTGCGGCTCATTGATCGGCCAGCGTGGCATCTGCGTGGCGCTGTTCGGAATCGCCCCCGGAGGGCGCAATTCATCCGCATAACCGATGGCAGAATTGCTCTCGCCCAAAGCGGTGACCTTGAGCGGGAAATCGGCGCCGCACATACCCGGGCCTTCGATCGGGTCCATACGCACGACGCTGGCACCGATTTTGACCGCGCCCGACGTCATGCAGGCCACTTCGGCATCGTGGCGCCAGGGCGCGCGCTCGCCGGACATGAAGCCGCGCCCGCAGCCGGCGAGCGCCACCAGGACGCCCGCACCAACCACGCCGAGGACTGCGCCGCTCTTCATGCTCGCAAAAATGCGAGCAGTTCCTTTAACGAGGCTTCAACTTTGTCGCCGGGGATTTCGTTAAGGATAAGAATTCCTTGCCAAAAGAGCCAACGCCCTTGAACCGCGCGTTGCTTTCCGTTCACATCACGCAATGGAAGGCAAGACTAGATATATTTTTCCGGTCATTATCAATGCGCTGATTGTCTTCGTGGTGAACGGGGTCGTCACCTTCACCAATATCGGTTTGCGCGCCGACTTTGTCGCGCGCTGGCTCAAAGCCTTCATCACCGGCTGGCCGGTCGCCGCGGTTCTCGCATTTTTCGCCGTGCCATATGTCCGTCGCGCCACCAAAGCGATCGTCCGGCTGATCGACGGGCCAGCATAGTCACTGCGCGGGCTTGATGCCCAGCGTTTCACCGATCCGTCTGACGGTCTGCAGCTGATCCTCCAGCGCCGCCGCAAACTCGGCAGGCGTTCCCGGATTGACGACCTGGCCGGTGGCGCTGAGTTTCGATTCAACCTCCGGGTCGCTGACGACTTCGCGAACATCGGCTGCGATGCGATCGCGAACCGGCTGACTAACTTCGCGCGGGCCGAGTACGCCGACCAGCCCGTCGAATTCAAGCGACCTGAAGCCCGCCTCCGTCGCGGTTGGGATGTCGTCCAGCGCCTTGGCATGTTGGCGATTGGTCAGCGCGATCACCTTGACCTTGCCGGCCTGCACGCGCGGCCGCATGATTGCATAGGCTCCAACGAAGGCGTGGATACGTCCCTCGGCGAGATCATTGATCGCCTGCACGGTGTCCTTGTAAGGGACCTTGGCCATGTCGAGCTTTTCGGTCTTCAGAAAAGCTGCGAATAGCAAATCGTTCGCCCCGGTGACCGAAGCATAGTTCAACTTGCCGGGCTCGGCTCTGATCCTCCCGACCAGATCCTTAACCGCGGCGACATTGAGGTCGGCGGGCACGCCAAGCGCAATCAATGTATTGGTCACGCGCGCGATGGGCGTAAGTTCTTTCGGATCGTAAGGCAGCTTCTCATGCAGCAGCGGGTGGGCGGTGAATGTGGAAGCCGGGGCAAACAGCAGCATGTGATCATCATGCGCGCCTAGAACCGCGGTGATGGCGACGAAAGCATCGCCGCCGGGACGGTTCTCGACCACGACCGGCTGGCCCCATTTCGCGGCAAGCTTGTCCGCGAGCAGGCGAGCCGTAATGTCGACGCCCGAACCAGGACCCAGCGGAATGATGAATCGCACCGGGCGCTGCGGCCAGAACTGTGATGTTTGCGCTCGCGCAACTGGTATCGCGAAGAACGCGATAGCGAAAACAAGGCAGAGCAAGAATTGACACAGGCGCTGCATGATCACTCCCGACAATAGTCCGGAAACGAACATGCGGGCCGGATCACGTCATAACGCGCCGAATTGCGCAATAACGGAATAAAATCATTCTGAACGCCAGGTGCTGGAGCGACGCCGATTTTTCCGGTCACGTGAGTCACGGCGCTCCGTAAAGCACAGTTATTTGCCGTAAAATTGCCATCAAAAAACTTGGCACGGCCCCATTTGTGCACTGCCAAAATCCACAGATGGAATTTGTTTGCATCGCGCTATCAATTACTTGTTGCGGCTATGAATTGGCAGCCGGGGTAATGCACAAATTGTGAGGTTCGCCTGCAACTACCTCCGGCTGTCGTTTGTTTTTTGCTAGCCTTTATCCTCTAACAAGGGAGGCACATGCCGTGGACCTTACCTTGAAGCTCGATCTGCTGGCGGTATGCGCCGTGTTTGCTTTTGTAGGCGCAATTTTGCTGGGCGCATTCTGAGTTCAGGAGGCCGACGACAACTCCAAACAAACAATACCGGATTTGATCCGGCAAACCGTTACAGCACCGGAGAGCACTCTCTCCGGTGCTTGATTTTTGCTTACGCCGCGACGATGCTCGGCGAAGCATGCGTCTCATAGTTGAGAATCGGCGCGAGCCAGCGCTCGCACTCGTTGATCGACCATTCTTTCCGCTTCGCATAGTCTTCGACCTGATCGCGTTCGATTTTGCCGACGCCGAAATATGCGCTCTGCGGATGGCTGAAGTAGAGGCCGCAGACCGCTGCGCCGGGCCACATCGCGAAGCTCTCCGTCAGTCGTACGCCGATGCGCTCGCTGTCGAGCAGCTTGAATAACGTGCCCTTCTCAGTGTGGTCGGGCTGCGCCGGATAGCCGGGCGCGGGACGGATGCCGCGATATTTCTCCGCGATCAACTGCTCATTGCTCAGGTTCTCATCGGCGACATAGCCCCAGAACTCCCGGCGCACGCGCTGATGCAGGCGTTCGGCAAACGCTTCCGCCAGGCGGTCGGCAAGTGCTTTCACCATGATCGCCGAGTAATCGTCATTGGCGCGCTTGAATCGTTCGGCAACTTCGTCTTCGCCGATGCCGGCGGTGACGGTGAAGCCGCCGATAAAATCCTCGAGACCGCTGCTCTGTGGTGCGACAAAATCGCTGAGCGCGGCATTTGGCCGACCCTCGCGCTTGGACAGTTGTTGCCGAAGCGAATGCAAAACCGCGGCCGGCTTACCGTGCGCGTCGTCAGCATAAAGGCAGATGTCGTCGCCCTCCGCATTCGCGCGCCAGAAACCGAACACTGCGTTCGCCCCGAACCAATGCTCGGCCACGATCTTTTCGAGCATCGCGCGCGCATCGTCATAGAGCGAGCGCGCGGCGGCACCGAATTTCTCATCCTCGAGAATGCCCGGAAATTTCCCCGAGAGCTCCCAGGTCGCAAAGAACGGCGTCCAGTCGATGTAATCGATCAATTCCCTGATCGAATAGTCGCTTAAAACTTTTGTCCCTAAAAAGCTCGGCTTCGGCGGCTGGTAAGCCCCGGACCAGTCGAGCTTCAGCGCATTGGCACGAGCGGCCGCAAGCGGCAGGCGGGTTTTATCCTCCTGGGCGCGCGCATGCGCAGCTGCAATGCGGGCGTACTCGCCGCGCAACTCCGCGACATAGCCGGCCCGCATATTGACGGACATCAGCGTCTGCGCCACGCCGACTGCGCGGCTCGCATCGTTGACATAGACGGCCTGGCCGCGCCGGTAATTTGGATGGATCTTCACTGCCGTGTGGACCCGGCTCGTCGTGGCTCCACCGATCATCAGCGGCAGTTCAAAGCCCTGGCGCTCCATCTCCGCCGCGACATGGCACATTTCGTCGAGCGAAGGCGTGATAAGACCGGACAGACCGATGATATCCGCCCTCTCGGCGCGGGCCGTGTCCAGGATTTTGGCTGCGGGAACCATGACGCCGAGATCGATCACGTCGTAATTGTTGCACTGGAGCACGACGCCGACGATGTTCTTGCCGATATCGTGCACATCGCCTTTCACCGTTGCCATCACGATCTTGCCGTTGGAGCCGCCATGTTGCCGCCCGTCTTTTTCCTGTTCCATGAAGGGCATCAGGTAAGCCACGGCCTGTTTCATCACGCGCGCGGATTTGACGACCTGAGGCAGGAACATTTTGCCGGAGCCGAACAGGTCGCCGACGATGTTCATGCCGTCCATCAATGGACCTTCGATCACCTCGAGCGGCCGCTTGGCTCGCTTGCGGGCTTCTTCGACGTCGGCCTCGATGAATTCCGTAATTCCGTGAACCAGCGCATGGGCGAGTCGCTTTTCGACCGGGTGCTCCCGCCACGCGAGATCAACTTCCCTCGCCTCTTGTCCTGCGCCTTGAAATTTCTTGGCCAGGTCCAGAAGTCGCTCGGCTGCATCGGACCTGCGGTTCAGGACCACATCTTCGCAGGCTTCGCGCAGCTCGGGTTCGAGATCGTCATAAACCGCGATCTGCCCGGCATTTACGATGCCCATGTCCATGCCGGCTCTAATGCCGTGGTAGAGAAACACCGAGTGCATGGCCTGACGCACCCGTTCGTTTCCGCGGAAGGAGAACGACAGGTTCGAAACGCCGCCTGAGACGTGGACGTACGGCAAGTTCTTTCGAATCCAACCCGCAGCCTCGATAAACGCGGCACCGTAGCTGTTGTGCTCGTCCATGCCGGTGGCGACGGCAAAAATGTTGGGGTCGAAGATAACGTCCTCGGGCGGAAATCCGACCTGGTTGACCAGGATGTCGTAGGCGCGCTTGCAGATCGCCGTCTTGCGTTCGAGCGTATCGGCCTGGCCTTTTTCATCGAATGCCATCACGACTACCGCCGCGCCATAACGGCGCACGGTGCGAGCGTGATCGATGAAGTCCGCCTCACCCTCCTTCAACGAGATTGAATTGACCACCGACTTCCCTTGCAGGCACTTCAGGCCGGCCTCGATTACGGAAAACTTCGATGAATCCACCATGACCGGCACGCGAGCGATGTCAGGCTCGGCGGCAATCAGGTTGAGAAAGGTCGTCATGGCGTGTTCGGAGTCGAGCAAGCCTTCGTCCATATTCACGTCGATGACCTGAGCGCCGTTCTCGACCTGCTCTCGCGCAATCGACAATGCGGTCGGGTAATCGACGGCCGTGATCAGCTTGCGAAACTTCGCGGAGCCGGTGACGTTGGTCCGCTCCCCGACGTTGACGAAAGGAATTTCGGGCGTGAGCGCGAACGACTCCAGGCCCGACAGGCGCAATTGGCGCGGCGCGTCGGGAATCGTGCGCGGGGCTTTGCCGGCGACGGCTTTTGCAATCGCCGCGATGTGCTCCGGCGTCGTGCCGCAGCAGCCGCCGACGACGTTCACTAGGCCGGCCTCGGCGAATTCGCCCAGCAACTCGGCCATGTAGGCAGGGCTCTCGTCGTAATAACCGAATTCGTTCGGCAAGCCTGCATTCGGATAAGCGCATACGAATGTGTCGGCCACCCGCGCCAATTCGGCGATGTGCGCGCGCATCTCGCGCGCGCCGAGCGCGCAGTTCAGCCCGATCGTCAACGGCCTGGCATGTCTTACGGAATTCCAGAATGCGGCTGGTGTCTGGCCCGATAGCAGGCGCCCCGAACGATCGGTGATCGTCCCCGAAATCATGATCGGAAGATCGAGGCCACGTTCCTCGCAGATCTCCGAAATCGCAAAGATGGCCGCCTTGGCATTGAGGGTGTCGAATATCGTTTCGATCAGCAGAAGATCCGCGCCGCCGTCGATCAACCCGCGCGCCTGTTCGCCATAGGCAGCGCGCAGCTGATCGAAAGTGATGGCACGGAAGCCCGGATTGGAGACGTCGGGCGATATCGACGCCGTGCGGTTCGTCGGGCCGATGGCGCCGGCCACAAAACGTCGGCGGCCGTCTTCTTTTTCTGCCTGCGCCGCCGCTTCACGCGCAAGGATCGCGCCCGCCTGGTTGAGCTCATACGCGATTCCCTCCATGCCGTAGTCGGCCTGGGCAATCGCAGTCGACGAGAAGGTGTTGGTTGAGACGATATCGGCGCCGGCGCGGAAGTACGCGAGGTGAATGTCACGCACGGCATCGGGACGGCTGAGATTGAGCAGGTCGTTGTTGCCGCGCACTTCGCGATTCCAGGCATCGAAGCGGGCGCCGCGATAGCCCTCTTCATTGAGCTTCAGCGCTTGGATCATCGTCCCCATGGCACCGTCGAGCACAAGGATCCGCTGCTTAAGCAGCGCGGAAAATTGTTCACGAACATTTACAGACGGCTTGGTAAGCATCGCAGGCTAACTCACCCGTTCTCGCTTCGCGCCGGCACTCTCTCTCCTGTGGAGAGGGAAGGCGTCGCGGACCGCAGGCCCAGCAGGTGGCAAATCGCGAAGACAAGATCGGCGCGATTCATGGTGTAGAAATGAAACGTGGTGACGCCGCGATCGACCAGATCGAAGACCTGCTCGGCTGCGACCGCAGCCGCAATCAGCTTGCGCGTGGCGCTGTCATTATCGAGGCCCTGAAAGCGGTCGACGATCCAGGCAGGCACTGACGTGCCGCAGCGCTTGGCGAAGTTGGTGGCGGCCTTGAAATTCTGCACCGGCAATATCCCCGGAACGATCGGAATATCCACGCCTCGCGCGCGTACACGGTCGAGATAACGGAAATACAGATCGTTATCGAAGAAGAACTGGGTCATTGCGCGGCTGGCGCCCGCGTCGACCTTGGCCTTGAGCATGTCGATGTCGGCTTCGACCGTCGGACTGTCGGGGTGCTTTTCAGGATAAGCCGAGACCGAAATCTCAAAATCGGAGGCAATTCGCTTGATGCCAGCGACAAGATCGGCGGCATTGCTGTAGCCGCCCGGGTGCGGCGCATATTTTGTGCCGGCCCCGCTTACGGGATCGCCGCGCAGCGCCACGATATGGCGCACACCCACACTGCGATAGGTGCGCACAATGGCGTCGATCTCGTCGCGCGTTGCGGCAACGCAGGTAAGGTGCGCAGCCGGAACCAATGCCGTTTCGGCCAGAATGCGCTTAACCGTCGCGTGGGTTCGCTCGCGCGTGCTTCCGCCGGCACCATAAGTCACTGACACAAAGTCGGGCGCAAGTGGCGCCAGCCGTTCGATCGATTCCCAGAGAATCCTGTCCATCTCTTCGCTGTTGGGCGGGAAGAATTCGAACGACACACCAATCCGGCGGCGGTCAGCGCGTGCGAACCGGCTCAGGCGAACCGGACTGTTCATCACGCTACCTCCCGACGATGCGGCGCGGCGATAAGCGCGCGCGTGTCGCGCGCGAGCCACAGGGATACTGCGATCTTGCCGTCCGGCCCAGGCTCGGGTGCGAGCGACTTGTGCAGCACGGGCTCAAGGCCGGATGATGTCATCCATTGCGAAACTGTTTCCCGCGCAAACCCAAGTCGACGATGTGCAAACTGCTCACGCAGGAATTCCTGTTCGTGCGGAGCAAAGTCGACCACCAGCAGCCGGCCGCCCGGGCGCAGCACCCGCGCTGCTTCATGAATCGCGCGCGCGCCGTCGTCGAGGAAGTGCAGCACTTGGTGCAGAATGACGACATCGAAAGAAGCGTTGGCAAGCGGCAGATCGTATATGTCGCCCTGCCGCACGCTGCAGTTTTTCAAGCCCGCGCGTTCCAGCCGGTCGCGCGCTAGCTGCAACATGTCGAGCGACAGATCGAGTCCGAGTCCTCGCTCAATCTCCGGACCGAACAATTCGAGCATTCGACCGGTGCCGGTGCCAAGGTCGAGCAGAGAGCGGAACGGCTTGTCGCCGAGCGACGCGCGGATCGCATCCTCTACGGCATCGTCGGCGACGTGCAGCTTGCGGATGCGGTCCCATTCTGCGGCATGTTCGCGAAAATAGGCTTGCGCCGCGGTGGCGCGCGCAGCCCGCACGGAGGCGAGCCGCGCGCGGTCGCGAGCGATGATCTGATCGGCAGGATTAAGATGATCGACGAGCGCGCGCGCCACCGTCGCGCCATTGCCGTGCTCCGCCAGGCGAAAGAAGGCCCAGGTGCCCTCGCGGAAACGTTCGACCAGACCGGCCTCAGCCAGCAGCCTAAGATGGCGGGAAATACGCGGCTGCGATTGGCGAAGGATGTCGGTCAGGTCCGACACGGTCAGCTCGGCCTCGGCCACCAGCGCAAGGATCCTCAGACGCGTTTCCTCGCCCGCAGCCTTGAGGGCGGAATTGAGCGCGTCGAAGCCGAGCCTGTTGCCGGAGCTCATGGAGCACCAAGTATTTTCATTATATAAAGATATCTTTATACGTTTAAGCCAGTTCGGGCAAGCCCTTTGCGGCCCAGGAGGGGAGACCTTACAGGGTAGGCAGCCCTAATAGCGGTGTCGTTGCCGACCTTGACACGGCAATCCATGATGACATCCCGACGGATCCGGCCTTTTGTTTGCTCTCGCCACTTCATCGGGTGCGCGTCAAGCCCGCGCACGCCGAATACGGCGCCCGTCCGCGGCTTAGGACCTCTGAAGGAAAAATAGTCTCCAATGACCACCAAAGATTTCGGCATCCGCGAGGGCGAAAAGGCCGTCGAACTTCCGGATCGCACCGACGCCGGCCTTTACTTCATCGGCCGCATTCACACGCCGTGGAAGGAGCGCAAGGACTGTCCGAAAAACGCGCGCGAATCCGAGGCGGTTTGCACCGTCGATGTCGATCCCCGCTGGCAGGAAGCCCTGAAGGACGTCGAGACCTGCAGCCACATTGTCCTCCTGTACTGGATGGACCGATCGCCGCGAAATCTCGTGCTGCAGTTGCCGGCGCACCATGGCGTCGAGCGCGGCACATTCGCACTGCGCTCTCCTGCCCGTCCAAATCCGGTGGCGATGAGCGTCGTCAAGCTGCTGCGCGTCGATGGTAACCGGCTGTCGGTCGTCGGATTGGATTGCCTGGACGGCACGTGGCTTATCGACATCAAGCCTTATTTCGCGTCCACCGACAGCGTCCCGGAAGCTGTTGTCGGCTGGCACAAACCCAAAGACGACTAAGCGAAGTCAAATCTTCATCTGGCAAATCGTTCCTGGCCGCCCGGCAGAAAACCCGGATGACGTCGCGGAACCATTTAAGGCCCTCGGCCATTTTAACGACCGAAGACGGGAGGGAGGGGAAACCGACGAGGGGTGCCATGTCCAAGCCAGTTGGGTTTGCCGCGCTGATCGGCGCCGTCGCGCTGTCATGCGGTACCGCAAGCGCCGAATCTCTCTTCGCCTTCCTTCTTCCTCCTTCTCCAACCCAAATCGCTCCGCAAGCCGTAGCGCCGGCACCGGCCGACGAGCACGACGATGCGCAGCTCGATCCGCGCTTGAAAAGGCAAATCGTCAGCCATCCCAGCAAGGAAGCGCCCGGCACCGTCATCATCGATACGCCGCACACTTTCCTTTACTACGTTCTCGGCAACGGCAAGGCGATCCGCTACGGCATCGGGGTCGGCCGCGAAGGCTTCACCTGGTCGGGCGTGAAATCGATCGAGCGCAAGGCCGAGTGGCCTGATTGGTATCCGCCGCCCGAGATGGTTGCGCGGCAACCTTATCTGCCGCGCATGACGTCCGGCGGCCCTGGTAATCCGCTCGGCGCGCGCGCAATGTATATCGCCGGCACGCAATATCGCATCCACGGCACCAATGCGCCCTCCACGATCGGCCGGCACGTATCGAGCGGCTGCATTCGTCTCACGAATGAGGACGTGATCGACCTGTACGATCGCGTGCAGATCGGAGCGAAAGTGATCGTGCTGCCGCAAACCGCTGTCGCAAGATCGCAACAGGCGTTGCTGTCCAATGCCTATGCTCCGCAGGCGCAAAGCCCTGCGCAGGCGACGTGGAGCAGCATCCGGCCCTCCGGCCGCTATTAGTATTGTCGCAATACACACCGAAATGGTCCGGCTTCGTGCCGGGCCATTTCTTATGTGCTTGTCTGCAAACACTCGAGCCGCTATTTCCGTTCGTCCCCGCGCAAGCGGGGACCCAGTTTCTGGATTCCCGCTTACGCGGGAATAAACGGTGGAAGGTCAAGCACATGCGTATTGCAGCCATGGCGGCCGGAGCGGTCGGCGGTTATTTCGGCGCGCGGATGGCGGCGGCGGGCCATGATGTTTTCTTCATCGCCCGAGGCGCCCACCGCGACGCGATCGCGAAGAACGGACTGAAAATTGACAGCGTGCTTGGCGACCTGCATCTGCCGAAGCCGAATGTCACCGACGATCCGGCAAAGGTCGGCCCGGTGGACATCGTGCTGTTCGCCGTGAAGCTCTGGGACACGGAAAAAGCCGCCGAACAAGCGCGACCGCTGGTCGGCGAAAAGACTCGCGTCATTACTTTGCAGAACGGCATCGACAGCGTGGAGCGCATCGCTCCCATTTTAGGTGCCGGGCAGACCGTGGGCGGAGCCGCCTATATCGCGACCGTGATCGTCGCTCCCGGAGTGATCAAGCAGACCAGCCAATTTGCGATGATGCGTTTTGGCCGCGCCGACAAGAAGCCCGATGCCACCCTGAACGCTTTTGTCGACGCCGGTAAGGCCGCAAAGGTGGATCTCGACATAGCCGCCGACGTCCAGAGCGAGTTATGGCAGAAATTCATTTTTCTGACGGCCATGTCCGGCTCGACGGCAAGCCTGCGATCGCCCATCGGCCCGATCCGTGACGATCCCGAGCTGCGCGCTTTTTTTCGCGCGCTCATGGACGAGGCATTCGCCGTCGGCAAAGCCAAAGGCGTTTCACTCGACGGCGCCTATCTCGAGGAACGGATGAATTTCCTGGCCGGCAAAATCGAAACCGGCATGAAGGCTTCGATGGCGCACGATCTCGATCGCGGCAACCGGCTCGAGCTCGACTGGCTCTCCGGCAAGGTCCGCGCCCTCGGCCGCGAGCTGGGCATTCCGACCCCAGCGAGTGACACCGTTTATACCGTCCTCAAGCTGCACCGGATGGGCTCGCGCTGAATGCGCAAAAAGAAGTCCCGACGCAGGGCCGGGCTTTCCGCGCGTAACGGCTGGGGGGCAACCTAACCAGCCATCCCGGCACATCGTTGATCAAACAAGCGGCCTCAACCAGGCACGGACGGCAGCCAAAAAATGGCCGCACAAACCGGCGCGGCTATTGTGAGGTCAGGTAGTACCTTCACAGCCACTCCCTCTCACAGGGGTAAGAGTGGCGCGCTTATTCGACCGGTTTTTGTGAAAGAGGGCTTTTGCCAGGATTATTGATTCAGATTAATGAAGAAGGATAGCCTGGTCTCAGGGGGGTCCATGCACACTGCAGCGCGTCTCAACGCCTTGGAGCAACACCCGTTCGTCGCCCCGGCTGTTGCAACAGGCCGATCTGGCTCATGACGACTTGAGTAGCCTGAACGCCATCATCGAGGGCGAAGTGTCGATCCCGCGGAGGCGCGACCTCATTGTTGACGGCTAACAGTATCGCAAGCTCTCTTTCGTAAAGGACGGCTACGCCGTCCGTTACAAGCTGTTGCGCCACGGCAAGCGCCAGATCCTCAACGTCGTCCTGCCCGGAGACATCGTGGGCATCCCGGCCAGCTTCCACGATCGTGCTGCCTATTCGGTGACCGCCATTACCGATGTCACGATGACCGCGTGCCTATGTGACACTTTGTTACCGGCGGCCGCAATTCGGTCTGGCTTTGAGCTGGATCGCCGTTCAGGAAGCGGCGACGTACGCCGAACACATCATCGACGTCGGCCGTCGCACGCCCGTTGAGCGGTTGTCGCATTTTCTTCTCGAGCTGCACGCGCGCCTCTACGCTGTGGGACGCGCACGAAAGGCCCGTTTCGAATTGCCGTTTTCGCAGGAGGTGATGGCTGACGTGCTGCGCGTGAGCCTTCCCCACCTCAACCGGATGATGCAGCGGTTGCGATCGGAGAAAATGATCGCCGGCAGCGAAAGGCAGATTGAATTTCTCGATCCGCGCGCCATTCAGACGCTTGCGCAATATCAGCCGCAGGAGCTGACGCCAATTCCGCTGCCAAAGTCGGCTTGAGTTTATTGGTTCGACGCGTGCAATCGACCAGGAGATGGCAGCATCGCGGCTATGACAATGGCACCGCCCGCGGCAAGAACCGCCGCGATGAGCAGTCCCACCTTGTAGCCGAACGCGTAGGAGGCAACATCGGCGGCGACCGCAATGCCGACGAGTTGCGCAATGCGGCTGACGGCATTGTTTACGCCGGACGCAAGCCCCTGATCGGCGTCCGCCACGCTCGACATGACCGAGGCCGTGAGCGGCGCCACCAGCACCGCGAGAGAGAGCCCGAGCAGCGCGATTGGGCCTACCACGCCGATTGCCAGCGATGCTGCTTCACCCACGGCCAGCAAAACCAGCGCGAGCGCTGCACCGAGCGGCCCTGCGATCAACATCACGCGGGCCCCGATCTTGTCCGCCATCGCGCCGAAGGGTTGTGACAAAAGTCCGACGCCGAGCGTGAAGGGAAGAAAGACCAGGCCCGCTTCTGTTGGCGACAGCCGGCGTTGATCGATCAGTTCGAAGGACAACAGGAAGAACATGATCCCGAGCGCCGTGTAGACCAGCAGCGTTGCGACGTTGAGCGCGACAAAGGCGCGATTGCGCCCGAGCCACGGGGGCGTCATTGGATGTGTGCTGGCGCGCTCCCACAGCGCGTAACCTGCGAGCGCTGCGACACCCAGCGCCGCAGCCATAACGATTGGCACGACCTTCGGCATGCCGGGCTTGTCCGGGCCGGCCTGGCTCAACGCCCAGGCTATCGCCCCGAGTGCGAAAGCCAGGACAGCGGCCCCCGCGAGATCGAAGCGGCGCGCTTCGTGTTGGTCGGGCGGCGCGTAGGCAATCAGCAGCGCGACTGCGATCAGCGCCAGTGGCGGATTGATTGCAAACACCCATTGCCAGCCAAAACTTTCGGTCAGCCAGCCGCCGAGCACAGGTCCGCCGGCAGTGGTCAACGCGGACGCCCCTGCCCACACGCCGATGGCGCGATTGCGCTCTTCTTTCGGATAGGTCGCGCCGATCAGCGCCAGGCTCGACGGGGTCAGGATCGCCGCCGCGATTCCCTGCGCCACGCGGCACGCGATCAACCAGTCGAGGGAGGATGCCAGCGCACAGGCCGCCGATGTCAGACCGAAGGCGAGACAGCCTGCGATCAGCATGGGGGCCTTGCCGTAGTGATCGGCGAGCGCGCCGCCGATCAACGTCAGCGCAGCCAGTGCCAGCAGGTAGCCGTTGAGCACCCACTGCACGGAAGCGAAATCGGCGCCGAAATATTCGCGCAGTTTCGGCAGCGCGACCGACAAGGCCGAGCCGTCGATGAACGCCATGGACGACGCGAGCACACAGGCGGCCAGCACCATGCGCCGGCGCCGTGGAGCGATTTCGCGTCCGAGCTCACGCGGGCATGGTTCGGCGGCAATAATGCCGCGGCTGCATGGCTCGACGAAGGGCTGCGCCATGAGGACGTAGGGGTAACACGCGTGGGTGGAACGGCAAATGCTGTTCTTGGCCTGCCACGCACTCGGCGTCATGCCGGGGCTTGACCCGGACATCCATGATGATCTGCCGCACACCAAACCATGACAGCCTACGCTGCGGGACAGCCCCATGGATTGCCGGATCAAGTCCGGCAATGACAATTGACAGTCAACAACAGCTCGATGCTGGCGCCTCAAAGCAACGCCGCTTAGGATTCGCCTGCTGGCGAATCGGGCGGGGCGCATAGGGCAATGACCTCGTGAGAGGCATCACTACACTGTCATGCGCGGGCTTGACCCGCGCATCCATGACGCGTCGCCACACGTGAAACCTTGCGGCAGTGACGCCTAAAGGTTAGTCAGCTGAATACGCGCACTCCGCCATCGTCGACCGGCACGCAAGCGAGCGAAATTTGCTCGACATGCCGGTGATCAGTGCCGCAGCAGCCGCCGAGCACGGTGAAGTGCCCGAACTGCCTGCGCAGCGCGCCGTAGCGACGGCCGAGATCCATCGGGTCGCCGGTGTCGAGATCGGGTGCTGCGTCGAGCTCGGCATGACTGCGCGTCGACGCGTTCGCACGCAGGCCGCGCAGCCGCGCCGTCCACGCTTCGCCCTTGCGAAGCGCATCGGCAAAATGCGTCGGGTACGCGCAGTTGAGCATGTAATAGGCCGGTGCGTTGCCGGTCTCGCGATCGGTCTGCTCGATCGCGTCGCGGATGGTCTGGCCGCTCGGCAGGTTCCCGTCGGTTTCCACCGTGAACGAAATCACCGAGGGCATGCCGGCGCGCTTGCACGCGCGCGCCACGCCGATGCCCTCCTCGGCATAGTTGATCGTGAAGGCGCTGACGAGATCCGCCTCGGTGTCGCGAAACACACTCACCTGCCAGCCGTGATAGTCCTCGGCCCCGGCGGCGGTCATTGCCTTGTCGATCTTGTAGCCGTCGCCGCGCGGCCCGATGTTGGCGGAAATCACCATTGGCGTCTGTGCGCTTTCGTGCTTGCTCCGTAGCTCCGCCATCAGTTTCACCGCCGCGCGGTTCACTTCGGCAAGCTGCGCGCGCGAGTAGCCGAGCTTGTCGCCCCAGTCCGGACTGGCACGCCATGTCGCGCCTTCCAGCACGAAGCCGGTGCAATTGCGCTTCGCGATCGCAATGTACCGCTCATAGTAGGCGTGAATGACCGCGGTGCCTTCCGTGGTCTTGAGCAGGTCGAAGCTCGCGAACAATGGCAGCTCGATTCCGTCGTGGAAGATCAGCGTGGTCTCAAGACCGCCGTCAGTGAGAAAAAGACCGCCGGACAGTTGCGGTAACGCATTGCGGTATTTCGACATGGCACCTTCCGTCGTTCGTGAATGACTGCGATTGGCGGGACACCTATCGTGCACGCCGCCGTTCGGTAAGCGTACTCGCGGTCAAGCCAAGCCGGATTTTTTCGCGTGAAATTCTAACGGGATAGTCGCCGGGCGCGGCGTTTCGGCGCGGTGCCGGGCGCGTAACTGCACTCATGGTACAGTGCGCCATGCTCGATAACATTCCCCGCAAGACCGGCGACACGCGCGAGCGCCTGCTCGAGCTCGCGGAAAGCGCCGTGCTCGCCAAGGGCTTCGCAGCGACCTCGATAGACGAGCTGATCGCAGCGGCCGGGATTTCCAAGAGCGGCTTCTTTTATCATTTTAAGGACAAGGGCGAGCTCGCCAAGGGGCTGCTGCTGCGGTACCTCGAGCAGGATCGGCAGCTGCTCGAAGATATTTTCCGGCGCGGCGACGATCTCAACGAGGACCCGCTGCACGGCTTCCTGGTCGGCCTGAAGCTGTTCGCCGAGATGCTGGCCGATCTTCCGCAGGCGCATCCCGGATGCCTTGCCGCTTCGTTCGCCTATCAGGATCAGCTGTTCAACAACGAGATGCGCAGGCTCAACGCCGAAGGCATGCTGGCCTGGCGCACGCGGTTTCGGGAACGGTTGCGCGTGATCGCCGAGCGCTATCCGCCGCGGCACGATGTCGACCTCGATGCGCTCGCCGACACGGCGTGCACGCTGGTCGAAGGCGGATTGATCCTCGGCCGCGTGTTGCAGGACACCACGATTCTGCCGCGTCAGATCCTGGTGTTGCGCGATTTTGTGCGCATGATTTTCGTGCCGCCGTAGTTCGGCGCATTCTCCGTTCGTGCCCGCAGAAGCGGGCATCCGGTCTTTGCTGGCGCAGAGTCAGCACTAGGTCCCCGCTTACGCGGGGACGAACGGAACAAGTTTGCGGCGCATGAATATCCCATTCTCCGTTCGTGCCTGCGGAAGCGGGCATCCACTCTTTGCTGGCACACCGCAAAGACTGGGTTCCCGCTTACGCGGGGACGAACGGAACGAGATTGCATAGCAGTATCCCGCCCGGCGCTCCGCATTGACACCCCTGCCCGCGCGCATACATTAAACATTGTTCCGAGGGGTGCCCTTTTCGGCTGAGAAAAACCCTTTGAACCTGATCCGGGTCATGCCGGCGAAGGGACTGGACAAATGTCGACCTCCATCTTTCTTGCAAGATTGATCGGACCGGTGATGGCGCGCGTAGGCCCGAGCCTGCTCGTCGTCGTCGCCGTGCTCTACTGCTTCGCATTTTTCTCGGGAGTCATGTCATGAACAAGCCCGTCACCAGCGCCGATCTTGTCACCCCCAAAGTCACGACGGGCCCACTCCCCGCTTCGCGCAAGATCTATTCGCTGCCCGAGACCGCGGCCGATCTGCGCGTGCCGCTGCGCGAGATCGCGCTCGATGCATCGTCCGGCGAGCCGCCGCTGCCGGTCTACGACACGACCGGCCCGTATACCGATGCCAACCTGACGATCGACGTCGAAAAAGGATTGCCGCGCACACGTCTCGCATGGGTGAAAGAGCGCGGCGGGGTCGAGGAATACAAAGGCCGCGAAGTGAAGACGGTCGACAATGGCAATGTCAGCGGTAAGCATCTGGCGCGGAATTTTCCGAAGGTGCCGAAGCCGTGGCGGGCCACCTCCGTTCATTCCCGCAGCGGGAACCCAGAGAATGTGGCCCTGGGTCCCCGCTTGCGCGGGGACGAACGGATATCTCAACACCCCCTCACCCAGCTCGAATGGGCGCGGGAGGGCGTCATCACCAAGGAAATGATCTACATCGCCGAGCGCGAGAACCTCGGGCGCAAGAAGCAGCTCGAGCGCGCGGAAGCGGCCCTCGCCGATGGCGAAAGCTTCGGCGCCTCAGTGCCCGCATTCATCACCCCGGAATTCGTGCGCAGCGAGGTCGCGCGCGGCCGCGCCATCATTCCCTCGAACATCAATCACGCCGAGCTCGAGCCGATGATCATCGGCCGCAACTTCCTCACCAAGATCAACGCCAATATCGGCAACAGCGCCGTGACGTCTTCGGTGGAAGAGGAAGTCGAGAAGATGGTGTGGGCGATCCGCTGGGGTGCCGACACGGTGATGGACCTCTCAACCGGCCGCAATATCCACACCACGCGCGAATGGATCATCCGCAATGCGCCGGTGCCGATCGGCACCGTGCCGATCTACCAGGCGCTGGAAAAGGTGAACGGCGACCCCGTCAAGCTCGATTGGGAGGTCTATAAGGACACGCTGATCGAGCAATGCGAGCAGGGCGTCGATTATTTCACCATTCACGCCGGCGTGCGCCTGGCCTACATCCACCTCACCGCCAACCGCGTCACCGGCATCGTCTCGCGCGGCGGCTCGATCATGGCCAAGTGGTGCCTGGCGCATCACAAGGAGAGCTTCCTCTACGAGCGCTTCGACGAGATCTGCGATTTGATGCGCAAATACGACGTGTCGTTCTCGCTTGGCGACGGCCTGCGCCCCGGCTCGATCGCCGACGCCAATGACCGCGCGCAGTTCGCCGAGCTGGAGACGCTGGGCGAGCTCACGAAGATCGCGTGGGACAAAGGCTGCCAGGTGATGATCGAAGGCCCCGGCCACGTGCCGATGCACAAGATCAAGATCAACGTCGAGAAGCAGCTGAAGGAATGCGGCGAGGCGCCATTCTACACGCTGGGCCCGCTCACGACCGACATCGCACCCGGCTACGACCACATCACCAGCGCGATCGGCGCCGCCATGATCGGCTGGTTCGGCACTGCGATGCTCTGCTACGTGACGCCGAAGGAGCATCTCGGCTTGCCCGACCGCGACGACGTGAAAGAAGGCGTGATCGCCTACAAGATCGCCGCGCACGCCGCCGATCTCGCCAAGGGCCATCCGGCCGCGCAGCTGCGCGACGATGCGCTGTCACGCGCGCGCTTCGAGTTCCGCTGGGTCGACCAGTTCAACCTGTCGCTCGACCCCGACACGGCGCGCGAATATCACGACGAGACGCTGCCGAAGGAAGCGCATAAGGTGGCGCATTTCTGCTCCATGTGCGGCCCGAAGTTCTGCTCGATGAAGATTACGCAGGACGTGCGGGACTATGCCGCCACGCTGAATGACAAGCAGCAGGGCATGGCGCAGATGTCGGAGAAATTCCGGCAGATGGGCAGCGAGGTTTATATCGACGCGGCTGCTGTGAAGGAGAGCAATAAGGCGTTATAACCGGGTTGCCCGAGCGATAACCGCCGGAGAGAACCCATGAGCAATGGCAGCCCACTTTCACTTGCTGAACTTGAGGACCGGATCGCCATTGCGCGCGACAATATCCGGCAGCTGATCGAGCAGGCGGCGGGCGCCTCAGGCGCCCAGGACGAGGAGCGCAACGCCAACCGCATCGCCGAGCAAAACGAAGAGCTGGAACGGCTGACCAAGCTGCGCGACGAGCTGCTGAAGAAGAAAGAATAGCGATCTTGCAGAAATTCGGCAGACGGGCAGCGAGGTTTCTGTCGATGCGTAAGACATGACTCTCGTGGGCACTCTTCTCGGCATCGACGTGCTGGTCGCGCTTGTCGTCGTCCTTCGTCATTGGCCTGGCCGACGGTTCCGTGTCCCCGTTCAACATGAGCCTGTGACTCGCAGCCGTTGCCGCGGTCGTGGGCGGCGGCTGGATGCTCAATGCCAATGGCAAGCGCGGCGCCGCGATTGCCGTCCCGCTGATCCTTGCCGTGCCGGGCGTCCTCTATGCCTTGTTCATTTTGTTGATCGTCATTGCGCAGCCGCGCTGGAATTGAGCCGCGGCTGGCGGCAAGATGAGCGGCAATACGGATCGACGAGCCGGGAGAAACAACATGGACAAATTCGCAATCGCGGCGGCGATCGGCCTTGCCATGGCGCTCGCGCCGGCGCGGGCCGCCGAGCTGAAGGTCATCGCCGGCGGCTCGATGACGGCAAGCCTGGAGGAGATCGGCCCGCAATTCGAAAAAGCGAGCGGTCATAAGCTCGACATGACATTTGCGGCGACTCCCGAGCTGATCAAAATGGCGACGTCGGGCCCGTTCGATCTCGGCGTGGTGCCGGTGGACGTGATGACGAACGACGCCGCGCGGTCGAAGTTCGCGGGTACGCCGAAGACCATTGCGCGTGTCGGCTACGGCGTCGCGGTGAAAGCTGGCGCACCCAAGCCCGACGTAAGCACGCCAGAGGCGCTGAAGGCGGCGCTGCTTAAGGCGCAATCGGTTGCGGTGTTTCCCGCAAGCGCGGCCGGCGCCCATGTGCAGAAGACGTTCGAACGGCTCGGCATCGCCGAGCAGATCAAGGACAAAAGCAAGGTGCAGACCGCGCCCGGCGCGGTCCCGCAGGCGGTCGCCAATGGCGAAGCCGAGCTTGGCGTGTTCCTCACCAATGTCCTGCTCGCGCCGGGCGTCGAGCTCGTCGGCCCCTTCCCGCCCGACCTGCAGCAGGAACTGGTCTTCGTCGGAGCCGTCGCCACCGACAGCAAGGATACGGCCGCCGCGAAAGCCTTCCTCGACTATCTCAAGACACCGGAAGCAGTCGGCGTGTTCAAGGCCAAGGGCGTAACGCCCGGGTGACGCCAAAAAGCTGTCCGCAGGGAACGGTGCGTGGCGTCTTGCAAGGCGTTCGCCGCGCCGCATGCGATTTTGTCGCCGTAACGCGGCATATAAGACAAACAGAATCCAAGGGGAATGCAATAAAGCGTTTCAGTCTCATGTTGCTGGGCGCCGTGGGGGCGTTCTTTGTTCTCAGTCCCGCGCGAGCCGCAGACTTCCGCGTCATTCAATGGAACGCGTCGAGGGCGTGCCGGATCTACGACTTCAGCTGGGGCTTCCGGCCGATTCCGCCGGACTACACGGTTCTGACCAAATCGCTGCCGAGCTACTCCGCTGCGCTGAGCGCGAAAAACGCCCTGGCGCGGCGCGCCCGCTGCTCGGTCTAGATTGAGATAAGCGAGCAAATAAGTCGCACTGAACGCTCTGAATCCGGCCTACGGTCTATGCCATCCTGAGCGAGATGGCCGGGCCTTTGCCCGCCGAAGGGTCATCGGCGATAAAGCCACTGACCGAGCTTCGGCCCGAAGGCGGGACAAGCCTGGCCATCTCGCTCAGGCAGGCGAGGCCAAGGCAGATGACACCCGAACTGTCGGAATCCAATGCCGCGCGATTTCGCGCCTTTGAGCGGACGCGCTACCACGCGCTCGCCGAGAGCTACGACAATTTCTTCACGCCGGTCACCACCAATGCGATCGCGCCGCTGCTGAAGGCCGCGCGTCTCAGGGCGGGCGACAAGCTGCTCGACGTCGCCTGCGGCTCCGGAGCGCTGGCGGCCGCCGCGCGCGAGCAAGGCGCGCAGGCGACCGGCATCGACCTCACCCCGGGCATGATCGCGTTGGCGAAGGCCCACCATCCCGGCATCGATTTCCGCGAGGCCGAGGTCGAGCATCTGCCGTTTCCCGGTGGCGCTTTCGACGCGGCGGCGTGCAATTTCGGCATCGGGCATTCTCCTTATCCCGAGCGCGCAGTGGCCGAATGCGCGCGCGTGCTGAAAGCCGGCAGCTGCCTGGCGCTTGCGTGGTGGGATACCCCGGACAAGCAACGCATCATGGGATTGTTTCGCGATGCGGTCGCCGAAATCGACGCGCAGCCGCCGCCCGATGTGCCGGCCGGCTATTCGCTGTTTCGCTTCTCCGACAGCGGTGCGTTCCGCGGCCTGCTCGAAGGCGCGGGGCCCAAGGACGTGACCCTGACCGAATATCCTGCAACGCACCGCGTTCCCGACACGGACACGCTGTGGCGTGGCGGGCTCGGCAGCTTCGCAGTCACCGCATCCGCGATCGGTTACCAGGACGAGGCAACGCAGGCCAAGATCCGCGCCGCCGTCGAGCGCCTCGCGCAGCCCTACATGACGGCCGACGGACTGGTGCTGCCGGTGGCTTTCAAGATTGCTGCGGGCGTGCGTTGATCAGAGACGGCAACGCGCCTTTCTGATCGCTGGATCCCCGCTTGCGCGGGAACGAACGGAGAAAGAAACTGTCTCCATGCCTCCGCCTCGCGGCCGCCTCGCCGTTGCTTCACTGCTCTCCTTCAATGGCGGTTTCGTCGACACCGTGGGTTTCCTCGGCCTGAGCGGCCTGTTCGTCGCTCATGTCACCGGCAACTTCGTTACCCTTGGCGCCGCGCTGGTGCTGGGCAGCCACGGCATTCTCAACAAGGTTCTGGCTTTGCCCGAGTTCATCGCGGTGATTGCGCTGGCGCGCCTCGCCGGCGGTGCGTTGCGACGGCGCGGAATGCCGGTGTTGCGCATCATGCTCGGAGCGGAGGTCGTTCTGCTCGCGGCCTTTTTCGCGCTCGCGGTGGCGTTCGGCCCGTTCGAGGACGCCGACAAGCCCCTGGCGCTGCTCACCGGCTTCGCCGGAATAGCCGCGATGGCTTTGCAGAACGCCCTGCAACGCGTGCATCTTGCCAACCTGCCGCCGACCACCCTTATGACCGGCTCGACCACGCAGGCCACTCTCGACGCGGTCGACTTGCTCGCGGGCCTTGCGCCCGACGAGGAGTTAACCGTGCGCTCGCGGTTCTCGCGCATGGCGATGAGCATCGTATTGTTTGCCGCGGGCTGCGCCGCGGCTGCCCTGCTCTACTGGCTCATCGGATTCTGGTCTCTCGCTGTGGCCGTCACCATCGGCGCGATGGCAGCCGTCATGCGTCTGGATGAGCAAGCACAGCACGTGTAGCGAGATTCGGGCACCGAATAAGTGCGCGCGCGGCCACCGTTCTTCGTTCGTCCCCGCGAAAGCGGGGACCCAGTTCTTTTTGTATCCTTGGGTTCCCGCTTGCGCAGGAACGAACAGGATTGGGGCTGCCCACACCCTTCAGCAATTTCTACAGATGTTTGGAATGGGCCCCAACGGATCGGGCTCCCGGCGTGCGGTGTCTTCTTCCTGGCGCACGGCGGGGGGAAGCGTACTCTGTGTCGGCTGCCGATGGCCGACGGGCGCCTGCGGTACGCCCGTCTGGCCAGGCGCCGATGTGGGCGGCGAGGGTGTCGGACTGGTTGAAGATTTACGCTGCTCTTGCGCTGCTGCAGCGACACTCATCAGAATCGAAAGCGGGATTGCAATCGTCATCGTGCGCATGATGCTGCTCCTCCGCGGGCCGATTCGCTGTTACTGCTACGGCCTGCTCCGGGTTTCTTTGACCCGCCTGCGGACCATAGCATTTACCGCCGGCGACGCTTAGCTCGAAAGGGGGGTCGTGGCGGACAAAGCCGCCCTGCAAAATGTGCAGAGGTATGGGCATGTCGATATCGGATTCGGAACGTCAATCGCTGCGGACGCAAGTGGTCGACGAGCACGTACGACTGGAAAACCGGCATGACCTCAACGGCATTATGACAACCTTTGGAGCCGCGGCGCGCTACGACGACGAGCCGTGGATGCCCATTATATCGGCCGCGACAGCGTCCGTGCGTTCTATTCCGACTTGCTGCGCGCCCTGCCCGACCTGCAGATCGACGTGCAGCGGCGGCATGCCAGCGAAGCAACGGTGATACTCGAAGTCATCATTCGCGGACGTCACCTGGGTTCCTGGCGCGGCCTGCCGCCGACCGGTCGTCCTGTCCAATTTCCGCTCTGTGGCATCTACACATTCGACGACGACAACAGGGTCGCGGGCGAGAAGATCTACTATGACCGCGCCACCGTGCTTCGCCAGCTAGGCATGTTTCATGAGCCGGATGGTTTTTGGGGGCGCGCCAATGCCATCGTGATGCATCCCGTCACGATGGCGAGGATCCTCGTGCGTATGATTTGGCGACCTGAACCGTAATGGAAGTGTGTAAAAGTTTTTTTCTTTTTCCTCCGCAGACATAAGGGAAACGTTATGGACGATGAGCATGAGATAGCTTCGCTTGGGGCCGAAACCATTGCTCTCCTATTCCAAATTGGACATTTGGGTTCAAACACGTGGCTCGCACTTTTGCGACACCGCGACACGAGGCGCTGCGAATCTTTCTGATTGAACGGCGCAAAGCGGCGGGCTTGCGCCAGGTGGACCTGGCCAAACGCCTTAAGCGCGGGCAAGACGGATGTGATTAACGTCGAAACCGGGCAGAAGCTCGTCGATGTCGTCGAGATGATGGAATGGGCCGACGCAATCGGCTTTGACGCCCACGACGCGATCAAGCGCCTTTATAAGACACCCAAAAAATAGAAAGATAGGATAGCCGGAATAAGCCCGGCCCTGACAGAGGTCGGAGTTTCTAATGACAAAACGCGTATCGGTAATCGGCACAGGCACTATCGGTGCGAGCTGGGCGGCCTATTTCCTGGCGCGCGGCTTCGAGGTCGGCGCCTACGATCCGGCGCCGGGAGGCGAAAGCTTCGCCCGCCGGTTCATCGACAATGCCTGGCCGACACTGGAAAAGCTCAATGCGGTGCGGCCCGATGCCGACCGCAAGCGGTTCGAGTTCTTCAAAGACCCGGCTGCCGCGGCAAAAGGCGCGGAGTTCGTGCAGGAAAGCGGACCCGAGCGCGAAGACCTCAAGGTCGAATTGTTCTCAACGCTCGACGCCGCGCTGCCGCCCGAAACGGTGATTGCAACGAGCTCGTCCGGCCTTCTCATCAGCCGCGTCAGCGCGAAGTGCAGACATCCGGAACGCTGCGTGATCGGGCATCCGTTCAATCCGCCGCACCTTATTCCACTCGTCGAAGTGGTCGGCGGCGAGAAGACCTCCCCTGAAGCTGTTTACAAGGCCATGCGATTCTATCGCGACATCGGTAAGCATCCGATCCAGATCCAGAAGGAAGTGAAAGGCCACGTCGCCAACCGCCTGCAAGCGGCGCTGTGGCGCGAAGCCGTTCACCTCGTCAACGAAGGCGTCGTATCGGTTGCCGATGCCGACGCCGCGATCGCCTACGGCCCTGGCCTGCGCTGGGCGCTGATGGGGCCGCATCTGACGTTTCACATGGCGGGCGGCGAAGGCGGAATGAAGCATTTCATGGAGCACATCGGCCCGGCGATTCAGACCTGGATGGACGATCTCGGGACGCCGAAGCTGACGCCGCAAACGCAGAAAAGAATCATCGACGGCGTCGCGGAGGAAGCGGCCGGACGCAGCATCGCCGAACTGCAGCGCTGGCGCGACCGCAAGCTGATCGAGATCCTGAAGGTGGCAGGCGAGCGTTGTACCGGACTGAACTAAAGCCGCCGATCAATACCATTCATTCCCGCGAAAGCGAATGGATGTAGTCGCTTGTATGTAAAGGTTTGCCCCAGGTCAGTGACTTGCTCGTCGTATCGTCAGACAAAGCACTCGCGGGCCCGCGCGCGCGCCTTCTCCGCTTCGACCTCGCGGTCGCGGGAGGGCGCAGACGTGTGCAGCGAGGCCAGCAGTCTGTGCGCGGCTTCCGACACCTCATCGACAGCGCGCTCGAATGCCGCGGCATTCGCCTGCGACGGCTTGTTGAAGCCGGAAAGCTTGCGCACAAATTGCAGCGCGGAGGCGCGAATTTCATCCTTCGTGGCGGGCGGCTCGAAATTGAACAACGTCTTTATGTTGCGGCACATCGGACTCGCTCCTTTCCTGCCAATGTAGCAACCCTTGCCCGAGGTCGCTATCCTTCACTGCATTTTCAAGGGAAGGAACAATGCCAGGACTTCTGCAAAACCACATCGCGGTCGTGACCGGTGCAGGCTCCGGCATCGGCCGCGCGATTGCGCTCGGCTACGCCCGCGAGGGCGCACATGTGGCCGCGCTCGACATCAACGGCGACACCGTCGCCAGGACGGCCGCAGACATCCGCGAGAACGGCGGCAAGGCGCATCACTTCACGCTCGACGTCACCGACCGCGCTGCCTGCCGCGCCGCAGCGGCGAAAGTTGCGAGCGAAGTCGGCCAGGTCTCCGTCCTGGTCAACAATGCCGGCATCAATCGCCGCAACGCCTTCACCGCGGATCCGGAAGCCGTGATCAAGGACTGGCAGGACATCATGGCGATCAATCTCAATGGCGTTTTCAACGTGACGCATGCGTTTCTCGAGCCCTTGCGCGCAAGCAAGGGACGGATCATCAACATCGCATCGATCCAGTCGTTCATGCATGTGCGGACGCCGAACTCGGCGGCCTACACGTCCGCGAAACACGGTGTGCTGGGCTTTACCCGCGCGCTCGCCGCCGAGCTCGGCAAGCATGGCGTGCGTGTCAACGCCATCGGACCGGGCCTGATCGAAACGCCGCTGAACGCGCAAGTGCGCGCCAATAACCCGGATCTCGTGAAAATCTTTCTGGATCACACGCCGCTCGGCCGCGCCGGCAAGCCGGAAGACATCGCGGGCCCCGCCATCTTTCTCGCATCGGACCTCTCGGCTTATGTGACAGGATCGATCGTCATGGCGGACGGCGGCTACCGCACGGTTTGACCAGAGTTGGAACCACGCGCGCGGCTGAAGCGTCGATGCCGTCTGTTCAAGCCCGTGAGGTACCAGCATGTCTCCCGATGAACGTGCCATTCGCGACCTGGTCGAAACCTGGATGAAGGCAAGCCGCGCGGGCGACACCGCAACCGTGCTCAGCCTGATGTCCGACGACGTGATTTTCATGGTCCCCGGCCGCGAGCCGTTCGGGAAGGAAGCTTTCGCCGCCGGTTCGCAAAGCATGAAGGGCTTCCGCCTCGATGGCGCGGCCGACATCCGCGAGCTTAGAGTGCTTGGCGACTGGGCCTACGTGCGCAATTTCATCGAGATCACGGTCACGCCGCCGGGCGGCGCATCGGTGCGCCGCTCGGGCTACACGCTGACGATTTTGCGGAAAGACAGTGACGGCCGATGTGACAAGGGACGCCAATCTGATTAGTTGAAAACGCGTCCGCGTCAATCGAGCCGGCATCCGCTGTAGAACTTCACGATCGTGCCGTGACTCTTGTGGGTCAAGGTGATGAACTTTTTCAACGCATAGAATTCGTAATCTTTATTTTTATGGCTGTCGGCATCGGGCGCGTCCGGATCGGCGAGAAGAGTTTGCGGCGGCTCGGCGCCGATCTGGAGCCGGTTCGGTCTTGCTCCATCGATCGCCTGCTGCGGAGCCGTGGACATCCGCCGTGACGGTGAAGTTTCCACCCTTGCAGGTGTAGCTGTAAGTCTTTTTTTCGGCGGCCGAAGCGGTGCTCGCCAGCATTGCCATCGACAAGAGGACCGCACGCCTCATTGCAAGCCGCGTTATTTGCCGGCCGCTTTCCGCAAGGCTGCGTTGATGCGATCTTGCCAGCCGGGACCCTCTTCCTGAAAAAAGTCGAAGACGTCCTGGTCGATACGCAGCGTCACCGTGTGCTTCACATGCGGTAGCGCCGGCGCCGCTTTTGCCGGCAGCTCCGGCGGCTTGGTGGTCGCGGTCTTGAACGCCTTCTCCGCGGCGGCGCGGGTATCGGATATGGGGCGGCGAGACATAAACTTGTCTCTAGAGACATCGCCGGTACTTCGCAACGTTCGTTTTTGAGTCGAGTTCCGGACTTAAGAAAGTCGGATTGCGTCGATCAAGGCGCGAAGACCCATCAGGACGCCACAAGAAGCTCCATGCATTTATGGAAGAAATAAATACCGAGCGCGAGGCCGCCGATGCTGCACCAGCCCGATACAGTCGCGCCGGCCCAATACGTCAGGGCACCACAGATGAGGGCAGTGCCGTAAGGCAGCACCACCAGCAAGACCATCAGCAGGATCATCATATTGTTTTATCCGCGTACGGCGTATTTTCGCCGCCGAACAGCGAGCGTGCAAGGTTAAATGTTGTCGCTTTCTGGAATTCCCGCTTGCGCGGGAATGAACGGACCGGGCGGTTCGCTGACGCCCCAGGTTCTCCGCTCGTCCCCGCGAACGCGGGGACCCAGAGCACATGTCACAGCTTCTTGAATTGTTGCTTTCTGGATTCCCGCGTGCGCGGGAATGAACGGACTAGGATGGCGCGCGAAACTGGCCCGCTGGCTAGCGTTTGAACAATCCCATGATTTTGGCTTTCGCCAGCGTGTTGAAATGCAGGTTGAAGCCGACGACGGCGGCCGAGGTGTCGGACTTCACGTCAAGCTTCTCCGCCTTCACCGCAAAAACGGTGAAGAGATAACGGTGCGGATGATCGCCTTCGGGCGGGCAAGGACCGCCATAGCCCGGCGCACCGAAGTCTGTCCGCGTCTGCAGCGCGCCCGCCGGCAACTTGCCGCCTGCACTGCCCGCGCCGAGCTCGAGTTCGCTGATGTTCGCCGGAATATTGACGACCAGCCAGTGCCAGAAGCCCGAGCCAGTGGGTGCATCGGGGTCATAGCAGGTTACAGCGAAGCTCTTCGTGCCCGAGGGCGCACCGGACCATTTCAGATGCGGCGACTTGTTTCCACCGGCACAGCCAAAACCAAAATCGGCTGACAGGATGAAATCCCGTGGAAGATAGTCGCCATCCTTGAAGCTATTACTGCTAACTGCAAATGCCATACCCGCCTCCTGTCATCCAGACGCGGGAGAGCCTAGCCCGGCTGGGACAAACCGCAATGGTGCTGCGGATGCCGAATAATATGTTCATGTTTTTTCGGTAATCGCTGCTAGACGTTGGCCCCGATGAGCGACTTTTTCTCGGGCAACCTGTTCGACCTTGCGATTTATGTCTGCCTGTTCTTTGCAGTGGTCATGGGGTTCATGACCGGCCTGCTCCGCAGCCTGGCGACGATTTTCGGCTATGTGTGCGGCATGGGTCGTGGCTGTGATCGCCGCGCCAAAGCTGGACCTCTCTGCTTGCGACCTGAAATCCGCACCGCCACCGACCTGGATCGTTTTGATCGCGAACTTCGTCGTGGCCGGAGCCGTGATTTGCGCACTTCTTCGACTGATTGTGGGTGAAATCGTTGGATCCGACCTCAGCATTCCGGATCGAATCGCTGGGCTGGGAGCATTTCGCATTGTGCTGCTGGCTGTCCTCCTGGTCCTTTTGTTCGACCGCGTGATTCCATCCGGTCGCGAACCCGCTTTCCTCAAGGAGTCACAACGGCGGCCGGTTCTGTCATCGGCCGCGCAATACGGCCTGCAGTCACTCCCGCCCGAGGTCGACGATTACATCGATCGTCTGAAGCGCCAGCGCCGGATCTGACGGCCCCTCGAACCTTCCTCCTGAAATCGGCAAAGACCGAAAGACCGCCAGGCCTTCATCCGCAGGTTCGGCCTCGATCTCGATTTCTCATGCGCTGTCAAGCCAGCCTGCGTGGCCGGCTTGCGGGGGCGGTAATCTTTGCCTCCTGCATCCATTTGTAGCTGGCGCAACCGCCCCGGAAAGCGATAACGTTATCGGAGCACCTTTCGCGCTTGCAGGGGTTTCTTATGGTGGAAGTCACGTACGAGATCGTCGAACATGATGGAGGCTGGGCCTACAAGGTCGACGGCGTATTCTCGGAAACCTTCCCCACCCACGCCGATGCTCTGGCCGCCGCGCAGGCAGCTGCCGAGGAACAGACCGTCCCGGGCCACACCGAAGTCATCGAATACGAAGACGAAAAAGGCCGCTGGCACACCGAAACTGCACGCGGAACCGATCGGCCACGAACTCAAATTAAAGATAAGATCTAGGGACGGCGCTCGCGCGCCATCATCGGGGGAATTTCAATGCTTTGGTTGCGAATTTTCGCTCTCGCGTTGCTTGTTGCGCCGGTCACATCGGCTTTCGCGCAGCGGCTCATGTCATCGACCGCGCCGACAATGGAAGATGTCGATCCTGGAATCGACGAGACCCCACGCGCGCGCGAGTTGCCGCCTGAACTGCGCCGGCAGTCGGTGTACTACCGCACGGAACAGGCGCCGGGCACGATTATCGTCAACACGCACGATCGCTTCCTTTATCTCATCATGGGCAACGGCGTCGCCATGCGGTACGGCGTCGGCGTCGGGCGCGATGGCTTTCAGTGGGGTGGCGTCCACAACATCAGCAAAAAGGCTGAGTGGCCGGACTGGACGCCACCGCCGGAGATGATTGCGCGGCAACCTTATCTTCCGCGCTGGATGGCCGGCGGTCCCGGCAATCCGCTCGGTGCGCGGGCGTTATATATCGGTGCGACCGTCTACCGCATCCACGGCACCAACGCGCCGCAGACGATCGGCCAGGCGGTGTCGTCGGGATGCTTCCGGATGGTCAATGACGACGTTATCGACCTTTACGCGCGCGTCCCCATCGGCACCAAGGTCATGGTGCAGCATCAGTAGCTCAGCTCGGTAGCGGTGCGCAGCGTTGACCCGCTCACTCCCAAAGGCCGAATGACGCCCATTTGGCTTCGGGAATTTCCTCGCCGACCGTGAAGCGAAAATCGATCACCTTCAGGTGATCGGGTGTCGCCGAACAGCGGTAGGAAAGCGCGTACCATTTTTTCTTACTGCGAAATGCGCCGCCGGTGACTTCGAGCGTGTCAGCGGATGCGACCGGTTCCGCCATTGCATTCGCCACCGCACGGTCGGGACGATAGTCCTTGTTCTGTTCGCGGATGCCCGCCATCGCCGTGTAATCGCACAGCTGTTCCAGCCGCTCGGCGGGCGCCAGCATTTTGAGACTGCGCTCGAACCGCCCGCCGGCGTCGGCAGCCGCCGTTGCAACAAGCGTCGCGGCAGCCAGCACCAAGCCGAATCCACGCATGCAAGCTCCTGTCAGCAATGCGCTCATCGCAATCTATGGAGGAATCGTCAACACAGGCAATCTGTGCCGCCCCTTGTCACAGACAAAAGTGGCATTCACAAGCCGGATTTGTCAGGAATATTTTGGATCGCGGTCGAGTAATTCGATCGAGATTCCCTGTGGCCCGCGCAGAAAGCAGATCTTGATTCCCGGACGCGGGGAGTGCGGCTCCTGCGTGAACTCCACACCATTTTTTCTGAGATCGGCCGCAATGGCATCGATTCCCGAGACTGCAAGGCCGAAATGATCGAGACCCTGGTAAGGGGTCGTCGGAGGAGGATTGACGCCATCTCCCGGCGTGACCTGGGCAGTAAAGATCATCGCTCCTCCAAGCTTGATATCGATGCGTGGCTTGCCTTGTTGCGTCGTGCGGATCACCTCGGCGCCGAACATGCGCTCAAACCATTGCGCCATGCCCTCCGGATCCGGAGTGCGCAGATGGACGTGATCCCAGGTAAAAGTCGGCATTGGCGTTCTCCTATGGCGGCCCGGAAAACTAGGCAGGACAATCGGATCCCGCAAGACAAGTTCGCGGATGCACGGATGAAACCCACGCTTGACGCCGAATGCAATGCAACTGCACAAAGTTTGTCTCCGGCCGCGGCCGTGGCATCATGCGCCGAAAGCCTGCAGCAGACAGGCGCGTACTTCGGGGGAAACATGACCACGCATAATCGTCGGAGCTTTCTGAAATTTTCTGCGGCCGTCCTTGGTGCGCCGGCGCTGGCGCGCTCCAGCTTCGCGCAAGCTGCCTGGCCGACGGCAAAGCCGATCCGCGCCATCGTGCCTTTCTCCGCCGGCAGCACGATCGACATTATTGGCCGCATCGTGCTTGACCCGCTGTCCCGCCAGCTCGGTCAGAATATCGTGGTCGAGAACCGGGGCGGCGCCGGCGGCAGCCTGGGCTCCGCGGCGGTAGCCAAAGCGGACCCCGACGGCTACACGTTGTTGATCAATGCCGCCGCGCATTCCGGCGCGCCCGCCGCTTATCCCAATCTTCCGTACGATGCGGCGGCCGATTTCGCCGGCGTCGCCATCTTCGGCAGCGTGCCAAACGTGTTGCTCATCGCGTCTTCCAAGAACATCAAGACACTTCAGGAACTGGTGGCGAAAGCAAAAGACGGGAGCATGAGCTTCGCGTCAGCCGGAGTTGGCAGCGCCACCCATTGGGCAGCCGAGCGCTTCATTGTCAGCGCCGGCCTGAAAGCGACACATGTTCCTTTCCGTGGCGGCCCGGAGGCGCTGACCGAGGTCATGACCGGCCGCGTTGACTTCGTCTTCATCGGCATCTCGTCAGGCCTTCCTTTCATCCAGAACAAGCAATTGGTGCCGCTTGCGGTCAGCTCGGCCAAGCGTTCGCCAACGCTGCCCGACCTGCCGACCACGCTGGAAGCGGGGTACAAGGATTCCGATTTCAACTACTGGAACGGCATGCTTGTCCCGGCGAAAACGCCGCGAGCGATCGTCGATCAGCTTTACTCTGAAACCACTAAAGCGCTCGCGCTGCCTGAAGTGCAGCAGAAGTTGGCTGCGCAGGGCGTCGAGCCGGCGCCAATGACGCCGAGCGAAATAGACGCCATGATCCGTCGCGAGATCGCGTTAAATCTCAAGATCGCGAAGGAGGCGGGACTGAAGTTCAATTGACTCGTTAGCGCACCCGCTAAAGATGCAGCCGCGATGTGATGCGGATGACCGCGCACTGCCACGACAGAAATGTGACATACCAACGTTATGCAACGTTGCCCACAGGCGCGCGCGCACACACGCATTTCTCTGCATACCCCTTCGTAATTTTTGCTAAATGAGTCTGCTCACGGATCGGCGGGCATGGCGGGCAAGACAGTTCATGCAGCAGGAGGCATCGTGGTGCGCAACGGCAGACGCCCACTGATTGCAGTCGTGCAGCGGGCGAAAGATGAGCTTTGGGTGCTCCCGCGTGGCAAGCTCAAGTCCAATGAAAGCGCGCTGGCGGGCGCGCGGCGCGAGGTCATCGAGGAAACCGGGCATCGAGTCCGCGTGCGCGAATTTGTCGGAGCGATCACCTACCGCGCGCGCGGCCGGCCGAAGGTCGTGCAGTTCTGGCGCATGCAGGCCGAAGTCAAGCCGAGCCGCGACGTTATGAAAGACATCATGACGGTCGAATGGCTGCCGCTGTCCGCGGCCGTGCGGCGGCTCAGCTATCCACTTGAAAAACTGTTCCTGAGCAACGTTGGCCGCATGACACTGCGGCAGCGAAGACTCCGGCTAAGACGCCGGGCGCGCAGCCAAGTTGCCAAAGCCAAGCTCCGCCGCCGCGGCACAAAAGCGCTCGGCCACAAGCCGCGATCGCGCCGCGCTGCATCGCGCAACCGCCCCAGCAAAGTCATCGGACATTCGGCAGCCCGCAGCGCCCGGGCGACTATCCTGCAACGCGTCCTCGGGCGCTTGTCGTAACCAGGGGATGCGTTAACCACATGGCGCTTGCCCGCCGGGTCGCCGCAAGCATTGCCAAAATTTAATCCGGCAAGATAGCCTGTTAGTCCAATTCCAAACAGGCCATTCACCGGCCATTCACGCGAGAAACAGGAACCTCGCCTCGATGAGGATTGTTGTTGCTGCGCGAAAATATGCAGGGAACGAGCGCAAGGCCCGTTGAATGCATATGACTCAGCGAACCAAAGGAAAGGTGCGCCATGACTAAGACCAGAACACTCACTGCTCTCGCGGCCGCCGCGACCCTTGGGCTCGCGGCCGTCGCCGCCCCGCAACCTGCTGAAGCTCGCCATGGCGGCGCAATCGCGGCCGGCGTGATTGGCGGCCTTGCCGTCGGCGCGCTCATCGGGTCTGCCGCCAGCGCGCCGTATTACGGGTACGCCCCCGGCTACTATTATGGCGGCACGGCGTATTACGGCGGTTACGGCGGATGCTACTGGACCCGCCAGCGGTTTTGGGACGGATGGGGCTGGCGCGTGCGTCCCGTTCAAGTGTGTGGTTAACATCTAGCCAAATCGCGTGAAGTAAAGCATGAATTAAGAAAAGCCCGGATTCGGTAACGTCTCCGGGCTTTTTTTAGAAGAGGGGCTGGCCGAACGCCCAACAAATTTCCGACATATTGGAACTGTCTCACTCTCGGCATGGGACAGCTTTCGCCTAGACTTCATCACGTGGTCGGCTCAGCCGACCGTTCTCTGGAGGGCTACTCAATGAAGAAGACGATCTTCGCGCTTGCCACCGCCACGGCTCTGGCAGTTGGCACCCTGGCCGCCCCGACCACTGCCGACGCCCGTTGCTATGGTTGCGCGGTCGGTGCAGGCGTTGCAGCCGGCGTGATCGGCGGCGCCATCATCGGCGGCGCTATCGCCAATAGCGCAGGGGCTTATCCGGCTTACGCGCCTGCGCCGGGCTACGTCGTTTATCAAGGCTACGGCGCTGCTTATCCGGTTGCCTGCCCCGGCGGCTACTGGGCTCGCCGGCCTCTGCACGATCCCTACGGCAATTTCGTCGGCTGGAGCCGTCCGCGATTTATCTGCCCTTAAAGATCGCGTAACGATTTTGGGTGGATGATCGTGCCGAATGGATCTCGGCCCGAGAGGACACCCATGAAAAATACCATTGTTGCGTTCGCCGCGGCCGTTACCCTGGCCGCGGCGTTGCCGTCTTTGGCGCAGGCACATTGCAGCGGCTGTGGAGTCGCGGCAGGCGTGGTTGGCGGTCTCGCAGCCGGCGCGATCGTAGGCTCAGCAATCGCGAACAGCAGGCCCGTCTACGTGGAGCCCGCACCGATTTACGTCGCTCCGCCGCCGCCTCCTGTCTACGTGGAACCGGAATACGCCGAAGGTCCGGTCTGTCGTTCGGAGCGCCAGCGGGTGTGGGACGGCTACGCCTACCGCACGCGTCGCGTCGAGGTTTGCGATTGACGAGACGCGCTGTCAGCGCCGCATGTGCTCCAGCACTGCGGCGGTAGGCCAGCAATCGACCTTCAATCCGTTTTTCTTCTGATACGCGCCCAAGGCTGCACGCGTGAGCATGCCCGCTTTTCCGTCGATCTTGTCCTTGTAGAGGCCAAGCGCGGTCAGCCGCTTCTGCATGGTCTCGACATCGCTAGTCTTGAGCTGGGCGTTCTTGCTCCATGGCGTCTCAAATGGCCGCCCGCCGGCAATGCGGTCGCTGAGATGACCGACGAACAGCACATAGAGATCGGAAAAGTTGTAGTCCTTGAGCACGTAGTAATTCTTCGGCGTCAGGAATGACGGGCCGTAGCTGCCTTCCGGCTGCAGCAGAGAAGCGTCGTACGACAGCTCCGCCGTAGTGAGCTTGCGGCCATAGGCGGGCACGAAGCCACGCTTTATCCATTCACCGATCGGACTCGTCACCTCAGGGACGCCAATGCTGCAATCCGCATTGGCCGGCGCCCGCACCTCAATCGCCCAGGGCTCTCCCGCACGCCAGCCTTTGCCGGCGAGCTGCTTCGCCGCCGATGCCAGCGCATCCGGCACCGAGCGCCAGATATCGGCGCGCCCATCGCTATCGAAGTCGACGGCGTATTTGTAGAATTCGGACGGGAGAAACTGCGTGAGCCCTATGGCCCCGCCCCAGGATGAACGCATGTCCGCGCGCGGCACCCCGTCCTGCAGCATCTTCAAGGCATGCAGGAATTCGTTGCGGAAGAAATCTTTGCGCTTGCCAACATAGGCCTGGGTCGCAAGGACGCGGATGGCATCGTTAGGAAGCTGGTACCCGCCGTAATCGGTCTCGCGCGCCCAGATCGCCAGCACGATGTTGCCGGGCACGCCGAATTCTCTTTCGATGCGAGTGAGGGCGTCGCGATATTGCGCGGCGAGCTGCCGTCCGCGCGTGGCCGGACGATCAAAGCTCGCCTCTCGCAAATATTGCGACGGCGTCTGCACGAATTCAGGCTGCTGCGGCTGTTGCTCGGGACGTCCCGGGATGGCGAGATCGGTGAGCGAATAGTCCGGCTCCAGGCCGCGGAGAGCGGCGTCGAAAGTCGCGCGCGAGACGCCGAGCGCCTGGGCCTCAGGCCAAACGGACTGCAGCCAGCGGTCGAACGCCGCGTCGGCACTCGCAAGATCGCTGACACAGGCGGCAAAGACGACCAGCAGCGCAGCCAAGCTGGCCAGCTTCGAGATTGCGGAATGGATTGTGCGCGTCATTGCTAAATGGCCTGTACGGTGACCGTATGAATCCGTTATCGGGCCCGGGATGAGCCCGGCAACAGATATGCGATTCGGAATGGCCGAAGGATGACCGGCCGCCTAGCGGCTGAATTTCTTGTACTTCAACCGGTGCGGAATGACGGAATCTGTACCTAAACGCCGCATCTTGTCGGCCTCATAGTCCTGGAAGTTCCCCTCGAACCACTCCACGTGGCTGTCGCCTTCGAACGCGAGGATGTGTGTGGCAATCCGATCGAGGAACCAGCGATCATGGCTGATGATCACGGCACAGCCGGCGAAATCTTCGAGCGCTTCCTCAAGGGCGCGCAACGTATCCACATCCAGGTCATTCGTCGGCTCGTCCAGCAGCAGGAGGTTGGCGCCCGAGCGCAGCATTTTGGCAAGATGCACGCGGTTTCGCTCGCCGCCTGATAGAGTACCCACCTTCTTTTGCTGATCGGCGCCTTTGAAGTTGAACGAGGCGCAATAGGCGCGCGAGTTCATCTCCTTTTTGCCGAGCAAAATCATGTCATTTCCCTCGGAGATTTCCTCCCAAACGGTTTTTTTGCCGTCGAGGGAGTCTCGAGACTGATCGACATAGCCCAGACGCACGGAGTCTCCGATTTGGATCGTCCCTTTGTCCGCCTTTTCCTGCCCCGTGATCATGCGGAACAGCGTGGTCTTGCCGGCGCCATTCGGGCCGATCACGCCAACAATTCCGCCGGGCGGCAGTTTGAATGTCAGATCGTCGATCAGCAGGTTTTCACCGAACCCTTTCGTCAGGTGATCGAAATCGACCACGTTCTGGCCGAGCCGCTCGACAACCGGAATGGTGATTTGCGCAACCACGTTTTGCTTGGCGTTGGCAATCTTGAGCAATTCCTCGTAGCGCTGATAGCGCGCCTTGGACTTGGCTTGCCGCGCCTTCGGTGACGAGGCGATCCACTCCTGCTCGCGCGTCAATGTGCGCTGCCGCGCCTCGTCTTCGCGCGCCTCCTGCTGCATCCGCTTCCGCTTCTGCGACAGCCATGACGTATAGTTGCCCTGGTAGGGGATGCCGCGGCCGTGGTCGAGCTCGAGGATCCACCCCGTGACATTGTCGAGAAAATAGCGGTCGTGGGTGACGATCAGGATCGCGCCGGGATAGTTGCGCAGATGCCCTTCCAGCCAGTTCACGCTCTCGGCATCGAGATGGTTGGTCGGCTCGTCCAAGAGCAGAAGGTCGGGCTGGTCGAGCAGCAACCGGCAAAGCGCCACGCGGCGCCGCTCGCCACCGGAGAGCTTGGTCACGTCGGAATCATCCGGCGGACAGCGCAGCGCATCCATTGCCTGGTCGATCTGGCTGTCGAGATCCCACAGGTTCTTTGAGTCGATCTCATCCTGGAGCTTCGCCATCTCGTTGGCGGTCTCGTCCGAATAATTGGAGGCGAGCTCGTTGTAGCGGTCAAGTAGCACTTTCTTGGCGGCGACGCCTTCCATCACGTTTTTACGGACGGTCTTCTTGGCATCGAGCTGTGGCTCCTGCTCGAGGTAGCCGACGCGCGCGCCTTCGGCGACCCAGGCCTCGCCCGCAAAGCCGGTGTCGATGCCAGCCATGATGCGCAACAATGTCGACTTGCCGGAGCCGTTGACGCCGAGCACTCCGATCTTGGCATCGGGGTAGAACGACAAGTGAATGTTATCCAGCACCTTCTTGGCCGGCGGATAGGTCTTGGTGAGACCCTGCATGTGATAGATGAATTGGCGACCGTTCATGAATTCTCGAAGCCTTCCTTGCCCCGAATCCGAAGGCGCGCGCTGAAACATTGCTGCACGCATTGTGGGGAAATGCGGGGCTGATGTAGCGGCGGAAACTCAAAAGGGCAAGCGCGCGGACATTAAGCGGTCTCGGTAAATCTCTGGAAAGGCTGCCTGCAAAAAAAGCCGCCCCGGTCGCGTTCGGGTACCTCTTCTTAACCGCTTCGGCGCCATCATCTCGCTCACATGAACCTTGGCGTCATGCGGGGCGACTAAGGGACGGGTGGGCCGCACGGGCCCGCTGGTCGGTGTAGGAGCTGCACCATGGGTCGCGCAATTTTGGCCTTATCCGGATCCGCGATATCGCTGCTACCGCGCCCCTTTGCCAATTTACGGACTGCCTTCGGCGGGTTCTGGCATGACCTGACCCGCGACGCCCTTCGCCCTTACCGACCCGAATTGCACTATATGCGCGGTCCAGGCCCGGCCTGGCGCGCCAAGCACGGCCTGCCCCCGCCGGGCTGAAAGCCCCCTTTCATTTCAACGTTCCATGCCTAAGGTGGCGTCGGCCCGGCCTTCCGGGCGCGCATTGACAGGGTTTTTGCATGGTGCGGGCAGCCATTCTCGACGATTACCAAAATGTGGCAATGGGCTTCGCTGACTGGTCGCCCATCGAGAAAGATGTCGAGATCAAGATCCTAAACAAACCGTTCGCCAGCCAGGACGAGGCGATAAAGGCCCTCCAAGGCTTCGAGATCGTTGTCGGCATGCGGGAACGGACCCCGTTCCCGCGCAAGATGATCGAGGCCCTGCCCGACCTGAAGCTCCTCATCACGACCGGCGCCCGCAACAATTCCTTCGATATCAAGGCCTGCGCCGAGCGGGGGATTATCGTGTGCGGCACCGGCTCAGTCGGCAGTCCAACAACCGGTATTGCCTTTGGTCTGATGCTGGAATTGACCAGGCGGATCGGGTTCGAAAATGCGCGACTCAAGGCAGGCGAAGCCTGGCAGGTGACGATCGGCCGGGATCTCGAAGGCCTGACGCTCGGTATTCTTGGCCTTGGCAGACTCGGCCAACGCTCCGCCACGGTCGGGAAAGCCTTCGGCATGAACACGATCGCCTGGAGCCAGAATCTGACGACCGAGAAAGCCGAAGGTGCCGGTACACACCTCGTCTCCAAGGAGGACCTCTTTCGCCAGGCCGACATTGTCACAATCCATCTTGTGCTGAGCGACCGCACGCGCGGACTGGTTGGCGCCAAGGAGCTCGACCTGATGAAAAAGACCTCCTACCTGATCAACACATCACGCGGGCCGATTGTCGACGAGAAGGGCCTGATAGCCGCGCTACAGGAAAAGTCGATTGCCGGCGCGGGACTGGATGTATTCGACGTCGAGCCGTTGCCGCTCGATCACCCGTTTCGCAAGCTCGACAATGTCGCGATCACGCCCCACCTCGGCTATGTCAGCGAGCAGAATTACCGGAAATACTTCCCTGACATTGTCGAGGACATTCGCGCCTGGCTTGACGGCAAGCCGGTGCGGGTCATTGAGGCCAAGTGACGACGAAGTCGTCATGCGCGGGCTTGTCCCGCTTGCGGGCCGGAGCTCAGTAAGTCGCGTTGCGGCCGATAACCCTTCGGCGGGCGAAGGCCCGGCCATCCTCGTTTACAACGACACAGCCCCACCCGACTAAGCGGGATGCGTGGGACAAGCCCGCGCATGACGTACAAAGAGCTAGGCCAGACCCAACAACTTGGCCGCATTGTTGTAGGCGACATCCGCGCGAAGCTTCTCGTCGAGCGGCACCGAATCCATGAACTCGCCCGCTCCTTCCGAGTCAAAGGGATAGTCCGACGAGAACAGGACCCGATCAGGCCCGAGCGCATCGATCGAGCAACGTAGCGGCGGGCCATCGTACATACCCGAGGCGGTAACCCGGACGTTCTCTTTAATGTATTGCGATGGCGGCTTGGGCAAATTCCAGCCATACGGCTTCGAGCGGCTATCGAAGCGCCAAAGCAGGAACGGCAGCGTCTCGCCGAGATGGCCAAGCACGAGCTTCGCGTTCGGGTAACGGTGGAAGATACCGCCGGAGATAATACGCAGCGCGTGTGAACCGGTCTCCACGCCCCAGCCCCACATCGGGCGCACAAGAACCTTGTGACCGGCGAGCACCGGCAGGGGCGCGACCGGATCCGCAGGGTGAAGATAAATCGGTGCGCCGAGCGCAGCCGCGCGTTCCCAGAACGGATCATAGGAACGGTCGTCGAGATATTTGCCGTTTGTATGCCCGTTAATCATGGCACCGCAGAACTTGAGCTCGCGGACGCAGCGCTCGAGTTCGTCGGCCGCGGCCTTCGCATCCTGCATCGCAAGATGCGCAAAGCCCGAATATCGGTCGGGACGCTTTTGTACTTGCTTTGCAAGAAAATCGTTCGACGCGCGCGCCGCCCGCACGGCTTTTGCGGCCTCACGCTCCGCCTGCACGCCAGGTCCGGCGATCGCAAGAACGGCCCGCGCGATGCCGTGCCTGTCCATCATCTTCAATCGCTGTTCGCCGAAATCGGCGAGGCTCGAATAGAACTGCGCAGTCTTGGCCGGCGCGACATCGACCATCGTCGGACGCCAATAGGGTTCGGTGGCGGGATCCAGGAAATGTTCTTCCAGCGCGATCTTGCGGACCATGACGTCTCCCTCCCACACCGCGAATTCGAAGCTCGAAATTTTGGATTTGTGTGTACCGCATTTTGGGCTAACGTGTACCGACATGCAAGGCGCCCCGCGTCCCGATTGAGCATCGAAGCCATTGCCGATGAACCGCCACGCCATCAACGACAAAAGCCAGGTTCAGGTGATCGCGCGTGCGGCCACTATTCTGCGCGCACTCGAAGAGGAGAATGCCGGGCTCAGCCTCGGTCAGATCGCGCAAAAGGTGAATCTTGCGCGGTCCACGGTGCAGCGCATCGTCGCGGCGCTCGAGACCGAAAAGCTTGTCATTGCCGCGACACCGAACGGGCGCGTTCGACTAGGGCCCACAATTCTTCGACTTGCTGCGTCGGTGCGGAGCGATTTCATCGCACTGGCGCGTCCTTTTCTCGAGCGGCTCTCCGAGGAACTGCATGAGACGGTCGATCTATCGACAGTGAAGAAAAACCATCTCGTCTTTATCGATCAGGTTATCGGATCGCAACGGTTGCGTGCCGTCTCCGCGGTCGGGGATACCTTTCCGCTCTACTGCACTGCGAACGGGAAAGCGTATCTGGCACAGCTTACCGATGACGCCATCGAGGCTCTCATTGGCCGCGCCTACGAAGCGCGCACGCCGCACACGCTCACCCGGCTGGATGCGCTCCTCGGCGAACTCAAGACCGCGCGCAAAAGCGGCGTCGCCTATGACCGCGAAGAACATACGCTCGGAATTTGCGCGGCCGGAGTTGCGTTGCGCGATCCACTCGGCAACGCAGTCGCCATATCAGTGCCGGTGCCAACTCAGCGATTCAGGGAGCATCAGGCGTTGATCGCCGAGCGGCTAGTCGCAACCAAAGACGCATTGGAGAACCATATGACTTCAGCCGCCGCCTGACGCCGGGCAGCGGATCACCAGGCGCGAACAAGGGAGGATGCCGTGGGCAAAAGAATTCGCGGCGTGATGCTCGAAGAGAATCTTAGGAATTCCATGGGACTCGAGTTTTACAACCTGTCCCACCGCTTTGGCTATCAGTCGCCGAACTGGCCCTATTTTGAAGACGTCAAAATCGAGCGCATCCACTACATGGCCAAGTCGGGCGTGCTCTCACAGCGCATCACGACGTCGATGCACAACACGACCCACATCGACGCGCCTGCGCATGTGGTGCAAGGGACGCCATTTATCGACGAAGTGCCCCTGCCGCATTTCTTCGGCTCGGGCATCGTGGTTTCGATTCCAAAGAACAAGTGGGAGTCGATCACCGGAGACGACCTGGAGGTCGCCTGCGGCAAGATCGTGCGGCCCCGCGACGTGCTTATCGTGAATACCGGCTGGCACAAGTTCTACGAAGACAGCGAAGATTATTTCTGCCGCGCGCCCGGCTTCGTTCCCTCAGCCGGGGAATGGTTCGTGGAAAAGAAGGTCAAGGTGGTCGGCCACGACACGCAAGCCAATGATCACCCGCTCGCAACCGCCATCGGCCCTCAGCGCAACGGGCCTCTGCACCCGCATCTCGCCGAGGAATACCGCGAGTGGTCGGGGGGACGGGACTGGAAAGACGATTTCCCCGAATGGGAGCCTGTCCATCGCATCCTGTTCAGGAACGGCATTCTCGGCATCGAGAATGTCGGTGGCGACATCGACAAGGTGACCGGTAAACGCTGCACGTTCGCCTACTTTCCGTGGAACTGGGAGCGCGGCGACGGCTGTATCGTGCGCCTGGTCGCCATCGTCGATCCAAGCGGGAAATACCGCATCGAGCGCGGCAAGAAATTCTAGCGTTCGAGGCGAAAACGCGCTTGTTAACGCGCAATAACAAAGTCAGGGAGTCGATCCAGGGAGGAGTTCGAATGCACGTCAAACGTTTTGCCGACGCCAAGCCGTACGACGCACCCAATCACCGCAAATACACATCGCTGCGTTTGTTCGGCGTCGAAGCGGGCGGCACCAAGGGACTCGTGTTCGGTTATTCGCATTTCCTGCCGGGAGGGGGCGCGGGGCCGGACGCCTCTCCGCCGGAAAAGGTCTATTTCGTCCTGCGCGGCGAGCTGACTGTCATCGTCGATGGCAAGGAGACCGTTCTTAAAGCCAACGACTCATGCGTCATCGAGCCCAATGAAACGCGCGAGATCATCAATCGCGGCAACGAAGTTTGCTCGATTGTGGTGGCAGTCGCCAATCCGCCGGCGAAATGATTTCACTCCGTCATCCTGAGGTGACTGCCGCCGGATGACGGGGCCGCCGTCCTTCGAGGCTCGGCCACTTTGTGGCCTCGCGCCTCAGGACGACGACAAGAGCGAGCTAAAGTGGAGCCGACCATGTCCGAGGATTTCCTGAAAAATCCCCTGTCGCTGTTCGACGTCAGCGGGAAAACCGCAATCGTCACTGGAGCGTCCGGCGCCTTCGGCGCATTGGCCGCCAGGACTTTGGCCGGCGCCGGCGCCAACGTGGTGCTGGCGGCAAGCAAGGCCGACGAGCTCAGGAAAGTCGCATCTGAATGCGAAAAGCTTGGCGGAAAAGCCGAGATCATCGCCTTGCGACCAAGCTCGGAAGAAAACTGCGACACGATCGTTAAGGCAGCGGTCGATAAGTTCGGACGGCTGGACATTCTCGTGGTGGCTTCCGGCTTGAACAAGGTTTCGAAAATTGTCGACCAGAAGCTCGAGGATTTTCTCGATGTCATGGACGCAAACGTCAACCAGTCGTGGCTGATGGCACGTGCCGCCGGCAAGCAGATGCTCAAGCAAGGCCAGGGCGGCAAGGTGATCCTCACATCGTCCGCGCGCGGCCTGCTCGGTCATCCGGCCGGATACACAGCCTATTGCGCGTCGAAATCGGCGGTCGACGGAATTACCAAAGCGCTGGGGTGCGAATGGGGCGAGAGCGGCATCACCGTCAATGCGCTCGGACCAACCGTCTTCCGCTCGCCGCTCACCGCGTGGATGTATGAGGACACCGAACGGGCGCAAACCGTCCGCAAGGGATTTCTCGCGCGGGTGCCCAAAGGCCGATTGGGCGAGCCGGCGGATCTGGCTGGGCCGTTGTTGTTTCTCGCATCAAAGGCGTCGGATTTCTACACCGGTCACATTCTTTATGCCGACGGTGGCTACACGGCAGGATAGACGAATGCGACCTCCAAAGAATTTGCGCGCCCAGGGATCGTGACCCGCAACAGAGGGAGGGCTGATATGAGCAACGTGAAGAGAATTTCGCGACGAGCGCTGGTCAAGACCGGCTTTGGCGCCATTGCTGCCCCCGCCGTTCTGCGCGTTTTGCCTGCGGAGGCCCAATCGCGAGTCATCAAAATCGGGCATGTCAGTCCAAAAACTGGTCCGCTCGCAGGCTTCGGCGAAGCCGATACCTTCATCCTTGATCAGGTGCGCGGCATCTTGAGTAAAGGCCTCATCAACAACGGCAAGTCCTACAAGGTCGAGATCATCTCCAAGGACAGCCAGTCAAGCGGCAGCCGCGCCGCAGAAGTTGCGTCCGAGCTGATCCTCGGAGACAAAGTCAACCTCATCGTCGGCTCCGCTACGCCCGACACGACAAATCCGGTCTCGGATCAGGCCGAAGTCAACGAGGTGCCTTGCATCACCACCAACTGTCCCTGGCAACCTTATTTCTTCGGCCGCAAGGGCGACCCCAAAAAGGGATTTACCTGGACCTTTCATTTCTTCTGGGGCCTTGAGGACGTGATCGCATCATTCCTGGCGCTATGGGATGATCTGCCGACAAACAAGATCGTCGGCGGTCTATTCCCGAATGACGCGGATGGAAATGCCTGGGGCGATGCCAAGCTCGGCCTTCCACCGGCGCTCGCCCAGGCCGGCTACAAGCTGCACGATCCTGGGCGCTATCAGCTCATGAACAATGATTTCACCTCGCAGATTTCCGCCTTCAAAACGGCGGGAGCCGAGATCGTCACCGGCAATATGATCCCACCGGATTTCGCGACGTTCTGGTCGCAAGCCGCGCAGCAGGGATTCAAGCCGAAGATCGTCACCATCGGCAAAGCCATGCTTTTCCCCTCCGTGATTGAGTCATTGGGCGCGCGCGGTAATGGACTGACCAGCGAAATCTGGTGGACGCCAAGCCACCCGTTCAAATCGGGCCTTACGGGCCAAAGCTGTCAGGAGCTCACCGACGCCTATACCAGGGCGTCGAACCGGCCATGGACTCAGCCAATCGGCTTCCAGCACGCGCTGTTCGAGGTTGCGATCGACGTCCTCAAGCGCGCGAAAAATTTGGGTGATCCGAAGTCAATTCTCGAATCCATCGTCGCGACTAACTACGAGTCGATCGTCGGTCCAATTCAGTGGACCGGCGCGCCGGTGAAGAATGTCACCAAGACTCCGCTCGTTGCCGGACAATGGCAGCGGAAAAACGGCAAGTTCGATCTGGTCATAACCGAAAACAGGACGGCGCCCAATATCCCGGTGGGAGGCAAGTTGCAGCCGCTTTCCTGATCCACAAACGTCATGGCCGGGCTTGTCCCGGCCATCTCGCTTGGGAAGGCCTTCCTTTTCCTAGCGGTGCGCAAGGCCACGCATCACAGCAGAGCGACGTCACAATGGCTTCCGTCCTCGCACTACAAAACATCTCCAAACGGTTCGGCGCGGTGGTCGTTGCAGACGGCATCGATCTTGCACTTGGCGAAGGCGAGGCACTCGGCATCATCGGCCCGAACGGTGCCGGCAAGACGACATTGTTCAGTATCGCCGCCGGCACCGTCGCACCTGATTCAGGGCGCGTGCTGTTCGCAGGCGAGGATATCACGCGCTTGCCCGCAGAGCGCCGCTGCCGCAAGGGACTCGCACGCTCGTTCCAGATCCCACAGCCCTTCTCGGGCATGACGGTTTTCGAGAACGTGGTGGTTGCCGCAGCATTCGGCTCCGGCGAGCGCGAAGCCGCGGTTTATGACCGATGCGCGGAATTGCTCGAACGTTGCGACCTGGCAAACCAGGCGAACAAGCGAGCCGGCGGGCTGACATTGCTCGACCGCAAGCGGCTGGAACTGGCGCGCGCGTTGGCGACGAAACCGCGCGTGCTTCTCCTCGATGAGGTTGCTGGCGGCCTCACCGAGCCCGAATGTGCCGTGCTCGTGGCATTGATCAAACAGGTCCGCGCGAGCGGCGTTTCCATTGTTTGGATCGAGCATGTGGTGCACGCGCTGCTCGCGCTTGTTGACCGTTTACTGGTCCTTCATGCCGGCAAACTCATCGCCGACGGCGACCCTCACCGCGTCATCAGGAATCCGCAAGTAACTGAGATTTATATGGGAATCGCCGCCGATGTCTGAGGCGCAGTTGCTGGAGGTCAAGACGATCGACGTATTCTACGGCGACTTCCAGGCGCTGTTTGGCGTGTCGTTAAGCGTTGAGGCGCGACAGGTCATTGCGGTGATCGGCGCCAACGGCGCAGGCAAGAGCACGCTGCTGAAAACGATCGCCGGCCTCATGCATCCGCATAGCGGTCAAATCCTCTTTGGCGGCTCGCCAATCGCACAAGTGCCCGCGTTTGCCGTTCTTCGCCGCGGCGTGGCGCTGGTACCGGAGGGTCGCCGGCTATTCCCATCACTCACGGTGGAGGAGAACTTGTTGATCGGCGGTCAGTCGCGGCGTCGGGGCCCGTGGAATCTGGCGCGCGTCTACGAGCTTTTTCCGGTGCTGGCGGAGCGCCGCAACCTCCCCGCACTCGCACTCTCTGGCGGGCAGCAACAGATGGCCGCGATCGGCCGCGCCTTGATGTCGAATCCAGGATTGCTGCTGTGCGACGAAATCAGTCTTGGCCTCGCGCCAATCGTGGTGCGGGACATTTATGCGCGCATGCCGCAAATCGTCGCGGAAGGCACCTCGGTGATCATTGTCGAACAGGACATCATGCAGGCGCTGCGCGCTGCAAACCATGTCTATTGCCTGCAGGAAGGACGTGTCGCGCTGCAAGGATCTGCGCGCGAACTCACGCGCGAAGCGATCTCGGCTGCTTATTTTGGGGTGTGAAGGGTGCCGCTCAAAGTTTTCTATCCGCTGTCATGGCCGGACTTGTCCCGGCCATCCACGTCTTCCCTTCTTCACATGCATCAAGACGTGGATGCCCGGCACACGGCCGGGCATGACGAACGAGAGACCGGGGCGTAGCGGGATGCAATGGTTCAACATCATCCTCCAAGGCGTGCTGATTGGCGGCCTCTACGCAATGTTCGCAGCCGGACTTTCTTTGATCTTCGGCGTGATGCGGCTGGTGAATATTGCTCATGGCGATCTGATCGTGCTCGCCGCTTACGTTGCGCTGATGGTCACGCACGCGCTCGATGTCAGCCCGCTCACATCGCTGCTGCTGGTCGTGCCCGTGATGGCAATGATCGGGTACACCCTTCAACGTGGCTTGCTCAACCGGACGCTTGGCGACGATCTTCTGCCGCCGTTGCTGGTGACGTTCGGTCTTTCCATCATCATTCAGAACGGTCTGCTTGAGTTGTTCACCGCAGACAGCCGCAAACTGCAGGCCGGAGCCATCGAGGTTCAGGCCTTTCAGGTCACGCAGGGGATCTGGATCGGCGTTCTGCCGCTCATCCAATTCATGGTCGCAGTGAGCGTCATTGCCGGCCTTGAGACATTGTTCTACCGCACGGCGCTTGGCCGCGCTTTCAGAGCCACCTCCGACGATCAAGCGGTGGCTCAGCTGATGGGCCTCGACACTCGTCACGTCTTTGCTTTGGCCATGGCGCTGTCGCTCGCAGTGGTTGCGATCGCCGGCGTGTTCCTAGCCGTTCGCGCCAATTTCGATCCTGCGATCGGGCCCGCGCGGCTGATTTTCGGTTTTGAAGCCGTTGTCATCGGCGGCCTCGGCAGCATGTGGGGCACTCTCGTCGGCGGGATTGTTTTGGGCGTCGCGCAGGCGATCGGCGCACAGATCGATCCGGGTTGGCAGCTGCTCGCCGGTCACCTCGTTTTTCTCGCTGTCCTTGCTGTGCGACCGCAAGGGCTTTTTCCGAAGGTGTCGGGATGAGACTTGTAGAGCACGCCACTCCGTCCAGCCGCATTGGTGTCCTGCTCATCGGCGGGGCCCTCGTTGTCTTAGCGTTTGCGCCATATTGGGGCGACCGGCAGACACTGCGGCTTCTGGCCGAGATGTTCACGTTTGTCGCCTTGGCAAGTCTGTGGAATCTGCTCGCGGGATACGCCGGTTTGGTGTCCGTTGGACAGCAAGCCTTTGTCGGGCTCGGCGGATATCTGCTGTTCGCGCTTGCGATGCTGTTGGATGTCCACCCAATCGCGGCCATCCCAATTGCGGGCGTGATCGGCGCATTGGTGGCAGTCCCTGTCGCCGCACTGATCTTTCGTCTGCGCGGAGCCTATTTTGCGATTGGCACTTGGGTGGTGGCGGAGGTGTTCCGGCTGCTTGCCGCGCAGATATCCGTGCTTGGCGGGGGGTCCGGCATCAGCCTGCCGGCATCCGTAGTCCAGGCAATGGCACCAACCCGACAGATGCGCGAATTCGAAACTTACTGGCTGGCGCTCGGTCTCACAGTCCTTGTTCTCGCGGTCATAGTGGCGCTTCTCCGCTCGCGTCACGGCCTCGCGCTGACAGCTATCCGTGACAATGAGCTTGCAGCGCGAAGCAACGGCATCAAAGTTGGCCGGCTTAAGCTCGCCGTATATGTCGTGACCGCTTTCGGCACATCGATGATCGGCGCTCTTATTTTTCTGCAGAAACTGCGCATTTCCCCCGACACTGCCTTCGGCGTGAACGACTGGACCGCATTCGTGATTTTCATCACCGTGATCGGCGGCATCGGCAGAATCGAGGGACCGGTTGTCGGCACGATCATTTTCTTCTTGCTTCGCCAGACGTTATCCGATCTCGGCAGCCTTTATTTGCTGATGATGGGCGCGGTTGCCATCGTCGTCATGCTGTGGGCACCCAAGGGACTCTGGGGGTATATCGCGGAACGCTTCAGCTGGCAGGCGCTGCCGCTGCAGCGGCATCTCGTGCTGCAAAAAGAAGCGGGAGGAAAACCATGAGCCCAATTATCGACATCTATTGCCACATCTATCCCGACAGCTATTTCCAGGAGATGAGCCGGATCGCGCCAAATCTGGAGAATATCGGAAAGCGGCTGCGCAGCGTGACCAAGCTTTTCGATCTCGACGCGCGCTTCAAAGAGATGGACGAATTCGGTGATTATCGGCAAATCATTTCGCTGCCCAACCCCGCCATTGAGGACATCGCCCGACCTGACGCGGGATTGTATCTCGCTCGCACGGCGAACGACGCCATGGCCGAATTGTGCCGGAAATATCCCGAGCGCTTCCCGGCCTTTGCGGCGGCGCTGTGCATGACCGACGTTGAAGGCTCTGTCGCGGAGGCGCGGCGCGCGGTCACCGACCTCGGCGCGCGCGGCGTGCTGCTTTACACCAATGTCGCCGGGAGGCCTCTCGACGATCCCGAATTCGAGCCGATCTTTGCCACCATGGCCGAGCTCGACTTGCCGATCTGGTTGCATCCCGTGGGAACAGCGGCGATACCTGACTATCCTGCCGAAAAGAAATCACGCTTCGAAATGTGGTGGTGCTTCCACTGGCCTTATGAAACGTCGGTTGCCATGGTCAGGATGGTGTTCTGGGGCCTGTTCGATCGCTATCCGAAACTGAAGATCATCACCCATCATCTGGGCGGCATGATCCCCTATTACGACGGCCGCGTCGGACCTGGCCTGAAGGTATTAGGTCAGCGAACCTCCGATGAAGACTACTCAAACATCCTGCCGTCCCTGAAGCGACCGCATATGGATTATCTCCACGATTTTTACGCCGACACCGCCATGTTCGGCGGTGGTGTTCCGGCAACGCGCTGCGGGCTGGAATTCTTTGGCGCGGATCAGGTCGTGTTCGCCACCGACACCCCGCTGGGGCCGATTGCACCCACGATCAAGACCGTTCGCGGGCTTGGCTTGGCGGCCTCAGAGGAGTGCAAGATTTTTTCCGGCAATGCCGAAAAACTGCTGAACATAAAATTCAGCTAGCCGCGCTTACTTTTTTTCTTTTTCTCGACGTCGGCTGCGCCGGTCACACCCGTAAAACTTGGTGGATCGCTGACGGGAAAACTGTCGTCGGAACTCGTGGCGACTTCATCTTCTTCCCGACGCTTGTTCCGTTCGCGTTCAGCCTCGATATTGTCGCGAACCGGCTTGTCGGATTTGTCGGTTCGACGGTGTTTGGATTCGCTCATCTTTGCAT
>DASXST010000191.1:0-6549 GCA_036505835.1 Pseudolabrys sp.
TCGCCGCGCAATTCTATTGAATAGCGTATTGGTTGCTGCGGGAGGATTCGTCCTAAGCGCGCCAGCCGCTCGTATTGCCTTGGCTCAAACCAAACTAACTCACGACGTAGCCAAATATCAGGAGACCCCAAATACGACCAGAAATGCTCGACCCGCATTCAGTTTGTGGCGCCGGCCTCTTGCAAACTCGTGGTCGACCCCATCAGTCCTGACGGCTGGTGCCAGTTTTACGGAGCGAAGCCAGGATAAGAGCCGTGTACTGCTAGAGCGCGCTTCGGAGCGTCAACTAAGAATGCACGCGCGAACTGCCTTAGGCTTTAGCCCGCTATTGTTTCGTTCTCCTCGGTGGAGGGAGCGGCGGCAGCCAGGCCGAATCGAGTGGGCCTGAGACCAATGCATCGATCCGAGCGGCCATCACGAAATCGGACTCGTGCAACCCTCCTATTTTCCGGGTAGTCAGCGATACCTCGCAAAAGCCCCATCCCAACGCGAGCTCCGGGTGATGCCAGATTTCCTCTGCAAGAGCGCTCACCACGTTGGCGAACGCCAAGGCGGTGCGGTAGTCGTGAAATTGGAAGCGGCGCTTGATGCAGCGTGCCGTCGCGTCAAGTTCCCAATCGGAAACCTCGGCGAGATAGGGTGCACACTGTTCGCGCGTGAGCGGTTCGACGCCGCCTCGGCAAGGAATGCAGGGACGCTGTGCGAGCGTAGGCATTACAGCTTCACACTCTAACGCCCTCGTCTATACCCTACCTCCCATCCTATACATAGGGTATCCCGTACTCCATGAAAACAAAGTGTCAACGGTGTCCCACACCAAACGTAAGAAAGAAAAGCTACGCGTGCGCGGCCAGGTCGAGGCGGGTCGAGTGTGCTCTCGAGGACCAAGGTAGCGCCATGGCCTCATGACGGAAGTTATTGAGGAATTATCCGCTGCGCGTCGATCCGGCCAACGACGCCGAGCGCACGCACGGCGTCGAAGAGCTGATCGAGGCTGTCCAGGCGTACGAACCTGGGGGTTTTGGCCGCGGCTGTGATGGCCTATAAAGTGTCCGGGAGTTTCGAAATAGCCGCCAACAATGCCACCAGCAGATTTGCCACGTCAGTTTAACCTTGACCTCGGCAGCACGGCCCAGGAAGAGCCAGAGCGAGCGCGTTTGCGCTTCCGTGGCCAGCAGCAGCGGCCCGAGGCCAGGCGCCAAATGCCAGGACATTAGGAATGCCCGAGCAATCTTCGTCTGAAAAAATCCCGGTGACGGTGCTGACCGGCTATCTCGGCGCCGGCAAGACGACCTTGCTCAACCGGATTCTGTCCGAGCCACACGGGAAGAAATACGCGGTGATCGTCAATGAATTCGGGGAAATCGGCATCGATAACGATCTCGTGGTCGGCGCCGACGAGGAAATTTTCGAAATGAACAATGGCTGTATTTGCTGCACTGTGCGCGGCGATCTCATTCGCATTCTCGATGGCCTGATCCGGCGAAAAGGCAATTTCGATGCGATTATCGTTGAGACCACGGGGCTCGCCGATCCGGCGCCTGTCGCGCAAACTTTCTTCATGGACGAGACTGTCGGCCGCAGAACCAAGCTCGACGCCGTGGTGACGGTGGCCGACGCCAAATGGCTCAACGAGCGGCTCAAGGATGCTCCGGAAGCCAAGAATCAGATCGCCTTTGCCGACGTGATCCTGATCAACAAAACCGATCTCGTCTCATCCGAGCAGTTAAGCGAGGTGGAGGCGCGCATTCGCGGCATCAACCCATATGCCAAACTGCACAGAACCGAACGCGCCAAAATTCCGCTCGACGCGGTGCTTGGCCGCAATGCCTTCGACCTCGATCGTATCCTCGACCTAGAACCGGACTTCCTCGGCGCCGACAATCACGATCATCATCACGACCACGACCATGATCATGGGCATCATCACGGCGACGAGGATGGTCACGCGCATGCGCATGGGGGGCTCAAGCACTATCACGACGAGGAAATGCAATCGATTGCGCTGCGCACCGAGAAGCCGCTCGATCCAGACAAATTCTTTCCCTGGGTGCAGGACCTGGTGCAGAAGGAGGGGCCGAACATTCTGCGCTGCAAAGGTATTCTCGCGTTCAAGGACGACGAGGAGCGCTTCGTCTTTCAGGGTGTGCACATGATTCTCGACGGCGACCATCAGCGGCCGTGGAAACCCGATGAGAAGCGCGACAGCCGGATCGTTTTCATCGGCCGCAACCTGCCGGGCAAGCTGATCACGGAAGGCTTCGAGAGCTGCGTCGCCACATAGCGCCAGGCGACGTAATCGTTCGCTTACCGCATACGAGCGACTGATGCGGCGCTATCGCAACCCTGCCCCGGCAGCGCGATGGAGCAATGACCGATAGCCGCGAGCGGCAGCGACACAGTTTCGGTCGTCGAACGCACCCGGCCGATCACAATCAGTGGCGGCATCGTCGCTGTGTATTTTCTCGGCACGCTGCATTCGTTCTTGGCGAAGAAGCGATCATGTTGGCGCCGCCGGAACGCTTTTTATTGATGCGAGGGCTGTGAGCGTATTAGAGAGAACGAACGTCTTAACGCCGCGTCACCTCCCCGTCGCCTACATCATGCGATAATTGAGGTCGAACATGATCCATAGGGTGCCGCCGACTAGAATGAGGAGCACGATGGCGGCGAAGCACAGCGCGATCAGTTTGTTCTGCGACGACGGTTTCAAGTCGAGGTGCAGAAAATACCGCAGGTGGACGACGACCTGAGTGATCGCCGCAGCGCCGATGACGACAAGAATCTGTATCGGCCGCAGCGTGCGAGCGGCGACGAGGCCGAATGGAATCGCGGTCAACACCAACGCTAGAACGACGCCAACCAAGTAGGGCTTAATCGAGACTTCCCCGGCGTGCGGCGAGGTCGGCATCTTAGACAATTGCGGCGGCGCCGGCATGTTAGAGAATCCCCGGCAGGTAAACGACGGAGAAGATGTTAATCCAGACAATATCCAGGAAATGCCAGAACAGGCCTAGCCGGCAGAGGCGGGAGGCGACGAATGGGTTCAGCCCGCGCAACGCGACCTCGCATCCCAAGAGGACGATCCAGACCAGGCCGACGCTGACGTGAGCGCCGTGCGTGCCGACCAGCGTGAAGAAGGCCGAGAGAAAACCGCTGCGCCACGGGCCGGCGCCGGCGACGGCCATGCCGTATAATTCCGAAATCTTCATGCCGACGAAGCCGAGTCCGAGCAGGAACGTCACGCTCAGCAAGGCCAGTGTGCGCCAGCGTTCCCCGGCTGCGATCGCAACGCTGGCGAAACCGAATGTCGCGCTGCTTGCCAGCAGCAGCATGGTTTCCGCAAAGGTGTGCGGGAGCCGGAACAACGTGTGCCCGCTAGGCCCGTCAGCGGTGTTATGCGACATCACCACAAAGGTCGCAAACAGCAACGCGAAGATGATCGCGTCGCTCATCAGGTAGATCCAGAAGCCGTATGCCTTTTCGTCGATGGCACGTTCGGCTTCTTCGGCTTCGGTGTCTTGGTCTTGACCGGCGGTGATGACGGCGTCGGTCACGTCGGCCCCCCGAGTGCGAGTGCGGGAACCATGGTGCGACGGTTCTCGATCGCTTCGACTTCGTTCGCCAGAATGCGGTGCTCGGCATGATCACGGAAAGTCTGTGACAGCACCGCAGCGAACATGCCGAGCCCGCCGACAGCGGCCAGCCACCAGATTTGCCAGATCATCGCAAAGGCGAACACGAACGACATCGCTCCAAGCACGACGCCGGCGCTGCTGTCGCCGGCCATGATGATGTCGTGGAAGCGGGCGGGTCTGTGGCCCGCCGTCCCCGCCTGCTTCATGGCCCACCATGCATCGATGCCGTGCACGTGTGGCACGACGGCGAAATTGTAGGCCGGCGGCGGCGAGGCCGTCGCCCATTCCAGCGTCCTGCCGTTCCACGGATCGCCGGTCGAGACTGCAAGGGCGGCGCGGTCGCGGATGCTGACGGCGAGCTGAATGGCGAAGAGGGTGATGCCACACAGGATGAAGAGGGCGCCGAATTCGGCAACGATGAGATACGGCTGCCAGCCGGCGACATAGTAGCGCTGGAGGCGCTGCGGCATGCCCATGAAGCCGAGAATATAAAGCGGCATGAAGGCCAGATAGACGCCGAGGATCCAGGCCCAGAAGGCCCGCCGGCCCCATTTTTCCTCGAGCCGAAAGCCGAACGCCTTGGGGAACCAATACTGGTAGCCGGCGAAATAGCCGAACAGCGCGCCGGGGATCAGCAAGTTGTGGTAATGCGCCACCAGGAAGGTTGTATTGTGCATGTCGACCGGCGCTACCGCGAGCAAAACGCCGGTCATGCCGCCGATGACAAACGTTACGATAAAGCCGAGCGTAAACAGCATCGGCACGGAAAATTGCACCCGGCCGCGATACATCGTGAATAACCAGTCGAAAATCATCACGCCTGTCGGCACGGCGATGAGCGGGGCCACCGTACCAAAGAAGGCGTTCACATCGGAACTGGCGCCCAGGGTGAAGAAATGGTGCAGCCAGACTGCGAACGAGAGCACCGTGATGACCACAGTCGCGTAGACTAGCGACTCGTAGCCGAACAATCGCTTGCCCGAGAACGTCGCCACGACTTCGGAATAGACGCCAAACGCCGGCAAAATCAGGATGTAGACTTCGGGATGGCCCCACATCCAGAACAGGTTGATATAGTTCATCATGTTGCCGCCGTCGCCATCGGTGAAAAAGTGCATGCCGAGATAGCGGTCGAGACCAAGCAGCGCAGCGGCAACGGTCAAAGCGGGGAAGGCGAACACTATCAAGATGCTGGTACACAGCGCCGTCCAGGTGAACAGCGGCATCATCATCAGCCGCATGCCGGGCGCGCGCCGCTTGACGATAGTGACGAGGAAATTGATCCCGGTCAGCATCGAGCCGACGCCGCTGACTAGGATCGCCCAGATCCAGTAATCGACGCCGACGCCCGGACTGAACTGCGCTTCCGAGTAGGGCGGGTAAGCGCTCCAGCCAGCGGTGGAAAACTTGCCGATGACGAGCGAGATTATAACCAAAGCGGCGCCGGACGCGGTCAGCCACAGGCTCACCGAGTTCATGAACGGAAACGCCACGTCGCGCGCACCGATCTGCTGCGGAACGACGACGTTGAACAGGCCGACCAGGAACGGCATCGCCACGAAGAAGACCATGATGGTGGCGTGGGAGGTGAAAATCTGATCGAAATGGTCCGGCGACAGATAGCCATCCGAGTCGAGTGCGACCGCCTGCTGGGTCCGCATCATCATGGCATCGATGAAGCCGCGCACCATCATGATCAGCGCCAACGTCACGTACATGATGCCGATCTTCTTATGGTCGAGGCTCGTCAGCCATTCGATCCACAGATAGCGCCATTGGCCGAGCCAGGTGATGAGCGTAACCACGCCAAGTGCGCCGAACACGGTGATCAGCGCGCCGCCCATAGCGATGCCACTGTAAAACGGCAGGGCGTCAATCGTCAGCTTACCGAGCATGTCAGTAGTCTTCAGACAGTGTGGGGGTGCTATCGCGATTTATGTTGGAATTGAGCGATCCACTCTTCGACATTATCGAGAGTACCGAGTCATCAGATCGAGTTCCAGCTCATGCAACCAATTGACCGGCCACGGTTTGGGTATGAAACCCAACGCGGCGAATTACGGAATTTATCGGGTGGCGGCAATTTGGCGAAATCGGTTTATTGGGGCTGGAAACACACCCGCTGCCGGCAAACACGCATCGATGGCCGGAGAAAGGCCCTCTTCCGCCTCGATGATATCGAGGATCGTGCCGTGAACGTCGACCCCCCCTGCCAATGATCCTTGGCAAGCCGCCGCATTGCTTCAGCTCGGCGACGACCGGCAAGTCCCTGGCGATCCAATCTTCACGCGGCTTTTTCCTTGTCATCATCGACCTCACTGTCGGGTTGTGATTGATCGCGCTTGGCGCGAAGCTCCCGCAAGGCCGCCGCCGCACCGCGCCGGGCACGCTCGTAAGCATCGCGCCGGCGGTAGCGGCCCGGAAATGTTTCTCCGCGGTGCTACAAAAAGAAAGGCCGCCTGGAAGGCGGCCTAGGCTTGATCTGAGCTCACAATTTGTCGGTTCAATTCGAGCTGCAGTCTTTTGTGGTCTTCATCGAGTTCTGGGCCTCGGTGCGTGTCTTGAACGCTGTGTTGATGACGGTGAGCCCGGTCGGCTTTTCGGCGAAAGGCCATCCGAAGAACCCTCCTTTCGTCACGCGGATGACCGAGCAACGCTTGGTCGATGAATCCTGCACTACCCAGTATTCGTCCGAAAGCGGCGGCCGCTGCGCGAGCGCCGGGGTTGCCAGCATGGCCAGGCCGAAAGCACAGATCATCGCCTTCTTCATAAGGTCCTCCAAAGTTCCTCCCGCTCCAGAACGTCGCGTCGCGGGCTTAAGTTCCGCGTCCGACTCGGTACTAGCAGAGCACTTTGCGTCCTGCCACATAATTTGTTTTGTTTGAGCACCGTGGAATGAGGATAGTTGCCC
>DASXST010000192.1:0-8752 GCA_036505835.1 Pseudolabrys sp.
AGTCGACGCGCTCAAGCCGAATGCGCGCAACGCGCGGACGCACTCGCGGAAGCAAATCCGCCAGATTGCCGACAGCATCGCGGCATTCGGGTTTCTGGTGCCGATGATCGCGTCGTGATCGCCGGCCACGGCCGCTATGCCGCGGCAGTCTTGCTCGGCCTGCAAGAGGTCCCGGTGATCCGGGTGGAGGGCTTGTCGGAAGCCAAACGGCGCGCGCTGGCCCTTGCCGACAACAAGATCGCTCAGAATGCCGGCTGGGACCGCGAACTCCTCGCGACCGAGCTGCCCGAGCTCGCGGAGATTCTGATCGTGGAGAACCTCGACATCTCGATCACCGGCTTTGCGCCGGTCGAGATCGATCAAATCGCCACCGACTTCGAGGAGGATGCGTCAGATCCCGCTGACACCGTCGATCCGGAATGGACCGACGGCCCTCCGCTGAGCACGCCTGGCGATCTCTGGGAATTGGGCGGTCACCGCCTGCTGTGCGGCGATGCGCGCAACGCCGACGACCTTGCCCGCCTGCTGGGGGAAGCTCGCGCTGCGATGGCCTTCCTTGATCCGCCCTACAATGTCCGTGTCCGTGACATTGTCGGTCGCGGTCAGATCAAGCACGCCGAATTTGCCGTGGCATCCGGCGAGCTCTCGCGCACGGGCTTTGTCGAGTTCTTGAAGCAAAGCCTGGCGGTGGCGGCGGCGGTGTCGCGCGACAGCGCCGTCCATTTCGTGTGCATGGACTGGCGGCATCTGGGTGAACTGCTCGAGGCCGGCGGCTCAACATACGATGAGATGGTGAATTTGGTGGTCTGGGCGAAGACGAATGCCGGCCAGGGCTCGTTCTACCGTAGCGCGCACGAGCTCGTCGGAGTGTTCCGTGTCGGCAAGGCAGCTCATCTCAACAACGTCGAGCTCGGGCGCCACGGCCGTTCGCGCTCTAACGTCTGGCACTATGCCGGCGTCAACACCTTTCGGGCCGGACGCCTGGACGAGTTGAAATACCATCCGACCGTCAAACCGGTCGCGCTGGTGGCGGATGCCATCAGAGACTGCACCGGTCGCGGCGACATCGTGCTCGACACATTCTGTGGCTCCGGCACGACCATCTTGGCAGCGGAGCGCGTCGGCCGGCGGGCCTACACGATCGAAATCGAGCCGCGTTTTGTCGACGTCGCCATCAAACGCTGGCAGGCGTTTTCGCGAAAGGACGCCATTCACACTGACAGTGGATTGAGCTTTGACGAACTCGCAAGCAAGCGCACCGAGGCATCCGCCCCGGATATTGCGACAACCGAAGTGCGCTGAGGAGGGGCCCATGTCAAAGCAATCTCGCCTCCCCAAGGCCGCACAGCCCAACGGCGGCCATTTGTTGCACAGTGGATCCACCTCTCCGGTTGGGTACCGCAGGCCACCAGTGCATACGCAGTTCAAGCCCGGCCAATCCGGCAACCCCAAGGGCCGACGAAAAGGGCAGCGCAATGTGCACACCGTCCTCAAAGAGACGCTGAACCAGCGGATTACGATCCGGGAAGGTGATCGCACCCGTTCACTCACGAAACTTGACGGAGTGATTTTGACCATGGTGAGCAACGCGCTCAAGGGCGACGCCAAGGCCCAGGCCTCATTGATTACAATGATGCGGTCACTGGGCATGATCGGAGAAGCCCCTGCAGTCGCTGATGCGCAGCCCTTCACGGCTAATGATGACGCCGTGCTCGCGGACTTCCTCCGACGCCAAACACCGGAGTCGCAGCAGCAGACCGCAGTGAATAACAACAGCGAGCAATCAGCGCCGATCGAGACGACACCTCCCAGCCCGGAGGTAAAGTCATGATGGCGGATCCTCGTGTCGTCTCCGCGATCCTTCGGAACGATCTCTACTCTTTCATACAGGCGGTCTTTCCGGTCGTTTCGCCCGGTGCGTCGTTCGCCGCGAACTGGCATATCGAGGCCATCGCGTTCGCTCTGACGCGCGTGCGTGAGGGCGAGATCAAGCGCCTGATCATCACAGTGCCGCCACGCAGCCTCAAGTCGATTTGTGCCTCGGTCACATTCCCGGCATTCGTCCTCGGCCACGACCCGACACGGAGGATCATCTGTGTCAGCTATGCTGAAGGTCTCGCGCGCAAACACGCAAACGACTGCCGCGCGATCATGCGCTCGGCGATGTACAATCGCCTGTTTCCCAACACCCGGATCAGCGTGGCCAAGGACACCGAACTGGAGTTCGCAACCACGCTCGGTGGCAACCGGCTCACAACCTCGGTCGGTGGCACCCTTACCGGTCGCGGCGGCAACCTCATCATTATCGACGATCCGCTGAAGCCTCAGGATGCCTATTCGGAAGCAGCCCGCGAAAGCACCAAGCAGTGGTACTCGAACACGCTGCTCAGCCGTTTGGACGATAAGACCAACGACGCCATTGTCGTGGTCATGCAGCGCCTGCATATGGACGATCTGGTTGGCCATCTGCTGGAGCAGGACGGCTGGACGCACCTCAATCTGCCGGCGGTTGCGGAATGGGAACATTCCGTCCCACTCGGCCCAGCGCGCTCGCATCTGCGTCGGACCGGCGACCTCTTGCACCCCAACCGTGAGTCGCGCGCGGTCCTCGACGAGCTCAAGCGCTCCATGGGATCATGGGACTTTGCCGCCCAATACCAGCAGGAGCCGGTAGCGGAGGATGGCAACCTCATCAAATGGAAGTGGTTTTCTTTCTACGATCGCCCTCCCCACCGCGAGATAAAAGACAAAATTATCCTCAGCTGGGACACCGCGGTCAGTGCCAAGGAGCTTTCGAGCTATTCAGTTTGCGTGATCCTTCAGGTTCGCGGCGAAACAGTGTTCGTGCTCGATGTCTTCCGTGAGCGCCTGGAATATCCGGACCTCAAGCGCAAGGTGATTGAGTTGCATCGCCAATGGCGGAACGCGACGAACAATTACGCATTGCTGATCGAGAACAAGGGATCAGGTATGCCGCTGATTCAGGACCTCAGGCGCGACAATATCCATGCGATTGCCGTCGAGCCGAAGGACGACAAGGTGATTCGCATGAATGCGCAGACCGCGCGCATCGAGGCCGGATCGGTTTATCTTCCTGAGCGAGCGCATTGGCTCGACGAATTCCGCAAGGAGCTTCTGGCGTTTCCCGCCAGCCGCCACAACGATCAGATCGACGCCTTCTCGCAAGCCCTCGATCACGCCTTCAATCCTCGCAGGCGGGGCGAAGTCTCCGTGTCGTTCGTCAGGGGTATGATTTGAATTGGCTATCTGATTGACGTTCGTGAAACCTCGAAATCAAATTGCGCGCGGCAACGCTTATGATCCGATAAGCCTGCTGGACAGGGACGGGCGACAGGTCAGAGGAAAGTTGGAATACTCGCCACTGATAATTTTGCTAACGATGGTCCGTCGGCTTACTGCGGGCATTGGCGCGGTGTTCGGGACGGTGGTCTGAATTCGATTACGAGGTCATCTCGATAAGAAAGAGGTCATGGATACTTATTCAGTTCTCATGCTGCTTGGTTTCATCGCCTGTTGCTTTCTTGCGGCCCTCACCGGCGCTCTGTTCCGACCGGGCGAATGGTACGAACGACTAGCCAAACCGTCGTGGCGGCCGCCGAACCGGCTGTTTGCACCGGTGTGGACCGTCCTGTATCTCACCATCGCTGTTTCCGGCTGGCTGGTTTGGCGGGAGGCAGGTTTTGCCAGCGCCGTACTGCCGCTCACGATTTATGCCTTGCAGCTCGTTCTGAACGCGGTCTGGACACCGCTCTTCTTCGGTCTTCACCGTCCTGATCTCGGATTCCTCGACATCGTGCTGGTCTGGTTGTGGCGAAAGTGACATCGCGACGTCTGAGTCTAGTCCGTAAAATACATCAGGGGTGGGTCTGTACTTGCACCAATTCACCCGGTTGAGCGTGTGTTCCGGTGGCGATGACCAGATAACGCTTTTGCGCCACTTCCTCGCCCTGCGTCACCTGCCGGATTGGTCCGACCGTATTGACGATCGCCGCGCCAGCGGGATTGGTCATGAATTCGGCGAGCGGCACTAGCTGGCCGCTACCATTGGGATTTTCAGACAGCGCCAAGACAAAGGGCCGCATAGGCGCCAGCCCGGTGACAGCAGCCTGCAGGATTTGCACGACGCCTTGGTCGAACAACGTGACCTGCGTTGCCGGCTTTCCGTCCGGAGTGGCCAGTGCGAGCTGGACCGATTTTGCAGCGGCGCCGAGCGGCTGAAGATTTTGCATCCCATCGCCCTGCGGCACTGCGTTAGGAACATAGGCCACGCCTTGCGGAGCCTGCCCAATCGGTATCGTAGCGACGACTTTGTTCTCGAGCGTGTCAATGGCGGCGGCCGCGTCAGCATTCTCTAAGCCAACATAGATGCGCGTTCCATCGCCCGAGGGCCACAATCCATGTGGCAGGGGCATCGTCGGGATCATCGCCACTTGCTCGAACGTGTCCGTCTTGAACACTTTCACTGCATTCAGCCCGCCAACTGTCACGTAAGCAAATTGACCGTTGACGTTACGAACAAAGTTGACGTGATTGGTGATCGGTCCCGTGTCGAGCACTTTGACGACGTCGAACGGTGGCCGTGCGTTAAACACCATGGTCTTGCCGACGTCCTTGAGCGTGAGCCAGACATGCTTACCATCCGGTGTCGCTGCGATGTCGGGGCAGAACGGGCTTACCTGTTTCACTTGCCCGACGATCTTATGCTCGGCGGCGGCAATAACGACGGTTTCCGGGCTGAAGCTGGAGCAAACATATCCATATTTTCCGTCAGGCGAAAATATCGTCATACCCGGGCCGTTTGGCACGGTGATGCGGGTCCTTTCCTTGAAAGTCTGGCCATCGAGAACCGCGATATAGTTCTCGCCGCGAACGCTGACCCAAACCTCTTTGCCGTCGGGCGTAAAGAACGCTTCGTGCGGTGAACGGCCGACGTAAGTGACATGCTTGATTGCGTTTGTTGCCGTATCGATGAATGTCACGGAGTTGGAGCCGATGGAGATCACCGCGAGCGTGCGATGGTCGGGCGAAAAACCCATGCCGTGCACTAGCAATTGCCCTTTGTAGAGCGGGCTGAGATTGGTCGGCGTTGCGTCGCCAAGCCGGATGACGCCGAGCAATTTATTATCGGCGGGGTCGATGACCGATACTGTGTTCGAAAATTGGTCGGACGTGTAGAAACGATCTTTATGACTGACCGCGATGTCAGGCGAACTCGCGGCTCCGGGCGCCTGGCCGGCAAACGCAGGGATGACTCCGGAAAGCAAAAGCGCGGATATGAGGCGAATCTTCATGACCAATATCCTCGAGGTTAGGTTGTGGCTATCGCCATAGTCGCGGTCAGCATCACGGATGCGATGCGGACCGCTCGTTCAGGCTACGCTGCATCAGTTCAATTTCTTGCTGCTGTTCGACGATGATTCCCTCGGCGAGACGGCGCAAAACTGGATCGTGCCCGTAAATTAGTTCCGCCTTCGCCATATCGATCGCGCCTTGATGATGAGGGATCATCATCGCCGCGAAGTCGCGGTCAGGATCATCGGTTGGCTTCGCGGCCCTCATGCCCGAATCCATCCGGTCCATCGCCTGCATCATTTGCAATGCAAATGTTGAATCCGCGGAATTTGTCCGGCCAGAATTCGCATCGTCGTGATGGTGGCTCTGCGCGAGCGCAATGCCGGCGATCGATGCAACCAGCATCAAGGTGAGGGCAACTATTCGGCGCATACGATCCTCCGATGCTCTATCCGAATGCGATCAGTAACCGTTAACTTCGACGACTGCTTGGGCGAAGGCTTGCGGGGCTTCTTGAGGCACATTGTGACCGATGCCCTTTAAGATTCGGTGCGAATATCTGCCCGAGAATTTTTTGGCATAGGATGTGCCGTCCGCTCCCGCGCCATCGAAATCACTAGCAATGGTAATCGTGGGCACAGCAATAACAGGAGCTTCGGCGAGCCGCTTTTCTAGATCGTCGTATTGTGGCTCACCGGCAGCTAGGCTTTGCCGCCACCGGTAATTATGGATCACAATGCTGACGTGATCCGGGTTATTGAAGGCCGCTGCGGTGCGATCGAACGTAGCATCATCAAAGTCCCAATTCGGCGAAGCGATTTGCCAAATGAGCTTGTTAAAATCGTGCCGGTATTTGTCGTAGCCTGCTCGGCCACGTTCCGTGGCAAAATAATACTGGTACCACCACCCCAATTCAGTCTTTGGCGGTAATGGCTGTCCGCCGGATTGTGCATTCCAGAATTTAAGATCGGTAATCAGATATCCACTTACGGCGATCAGGGCCTTGCAGCGCTCAGGCCAGAGCGCCGCGACAATGGCGGCCGTCCGCGATCCCAAATCATAACCTGCGATGGTCGCTTTCTCGATCTTGAGAGCATCCATCAATGCGATGACATCAACAGCCAGCACCGATTGCTGGCAATTCCGCATCGTTTCACTTGAAAGAAAGCGCGTCGTGCCAAAACCGCGCTGATAGGGGACTATCACCCTGTAGCCCGCCGTCGCCAGCAAAGGCGCGACATCGACATAGCTGTGAATGTCGTAGGGCCAGCCATGCAGAAGGATGACAAAAGGGCCATTGGCAGGACCGGCTTCAGCGTATCCAACACTCAGGACACCGGCGTTGTTCTGCTTGAGCGGGGCGAAGGATGTGTTCGTCCCCGGCTTAACCGCGGGTACATCTGCCGGTTTCATGTTTGATTGCGCTGCCGCAGAACCGATCATGCCGAACTGGGCGGCAGCATCTGTCATGGCCGCGGTGGCAGCGGCTGCTGAGGTGGCAAGAATGCTGCGCCTGGTGGGTGATGACGATTCAGCGGACATAATCATTCTCCTCGGTGCGAGCGTGATCGCAGGCGAATGGTTTCACCCACGAAGCGAATGCCCCTCGAGCTTTTTAGTTGACCTGAGCCCCTGACAGGTCGCACCAATGTCAAACTTTGGGATGTTCTTTGTTTCGCGGTCGTAACTGTTTGCGAAATGAGAACTTTGAAAAAATCGGACCTCCCTGAGCGGGGAATCCTACATTGATGACGCTGCGCTACAGCAACACGCGAAGCAACGCGTCCTAGAAGAAGCGACGCTCCATTTACTCAAAAGATTTTCTATTTTACTTAAAAGATATTCTGAATGGTATCAGAACGCCGTCACCACCATCTGCGCACGAGCTGCTCGCGTTTTTCGGCACACCAAACGCATGTCCGCTTGGGCCAATAGCAGACATGCGCCTGCTATGAACTTCGCTCTTGACATGCAACCAAAAGGTTGCATATTTGAACATGGACTTGGTCTTCAAAGCATTGGCCGATGTAAGTCGCAGGGAATTGCTTGACCGCTTGCGCGCGGACAACGGCCAGACGCTGAACGAACTCTCCGCGCGTCTCGACATGACGCGGCAGGCGGTCAGCAAGCACTTGGGGATCCTGGAGGAGGCCAATCTGGTCGCCACCGTGAAGCGGGGCAGGGAGAAGCTGCACTACCTCAACCCGATGCCGATCCACGACATCGCCGAGCGCTGGATCGGGAAATTCGAACGCCACCGTTTGCAGGCACTGAGTGAACTCAAGAAAGGACTGGAGGCTCGTGATGAGTAAGCCCGTTTTCATCTACACGATCTACATTGCGTCGACGCCCGAGAAAGTCTTCAAGGCTCTGACCGATACCGATGTGACCGCGAAATTCTGGTTCGGCAATGCCGTCACCTCTGACTGGAAGGCCGGCTCGCCGGTCGAATTCCAACGCGAGGGCAAGCTGATCGTGCGAGGCCAAGTGCTGGAATACGATCCGCCGCGGCGGCTGTCCTATACGTTCCACTCGATGCACGAACCTTTCTATGGGGCCGAGCAGCCCTCGCGCGTTGTGTTTGATCTCGAAAAGCAGAAGGACCAAGTCAAGCTCACCGTCACGCATGACGACTTCGTCGAAGGCAGCAAGGTGTTCGATGCGATCAGCAAAGGCTGGCCGCTCGTGCTCTCCAGCCTTAAGAGCTACCTCGAGGCCAACCGCGTGCTGTATGCGCCCTGGTATGACAAAGAGCCGGCCGCCGCATCATGATCGATTTGGCACTGGCGCTAACACGGCGATGTCCACTTTGGGTCATTAGCGGACATTTCTTAATGTCCGCTTTTTCCCTGAATGATGTCTGCTTTACCCCCGAAAGCGGACATGTGCGGTGCAGCTAGAGATGTCGGCTTTGGGCCAGAAGCGGACATCGATCACGTATCTCATAGCAATCCCAGTGCGAAAAAAGAGACCGCCTGGTGGCGGTCTCCCCGAAATTTGGTCAAGCGCTTTGCTCAGGCGGCAGTTGCCTTGGCGCCGGCCTTCAGAAAGGCCAGGAGATCGGCATTAATCGCAGGGGCGTTGAAAAAAAGACGCTGTATGCGGCAACCGCAACGCCGGCCGCGATTACGCGCATGCTGCCCTGGCCGATCGCCGTCGGCATGTTCGCCCACGCTTTGCGATGGGTGGCACTTACTCTGCGGACATCGGCTCACTCGATGACTTCATCGGCGCGGGCTAGCAGCGCGGCGAGAATCTCGATGCCAGATGATTTCGCCAGTCACTTTACTGGCACGAGCGCTGGAGCGCCCTTGTCCTTGATCAAGACCACCAGGAATTTCGCCGGCTGGGTACCGCTTGCGTTCCGGTCAATGACATGAACATCGTCGGGACCTTCATAGAAGGTCTGTCCTGGTGTCAGTGTTACCTGTTGTCCACC
>DASXST010000193.1:0-11991 GCA_036505835.1 Pseudolabrys sp.
TGGTCACCCCACTGACCTTGCCGGTCCCAGAAAAACTGGGCTTCCGCTGGCACACAGGCCGACGCCGCTAAAACCAGGGCGGCCGCCGCGACGAGCCAACGCGTACGCACATTGCTCGACATAATTCCGATTCCGTTAGCACTCGATTTCGGCCACATTGGACCGCCATCAGGTCAATCCGATGAAGTTCCAGCCTGTAGCTATCGGAACAAGCTAGGAAACTGCATCAAGCCGCGCAGTGGGTGAATATTTGCGCGTGAGCCGGATGCGCGAACGGGCTAAAGGCCGGCTCGCAACCAACCAGGTTTTTCTTGGACGCCGGCTTTTCATTTTTGATCGAATCGCGCCGAGTCGGCTGAACTGCCGGCAACAGCGGCAGCCTGTCGCCTTTGGCATCTCGATTGACCGATATGGCCACACCCGCCGCGCTGTTCACCGGGCTCGTCAAAGCGCAAATGGCGCCGGCGATCAGACAGCTCAGAATCGAAGCTGCCATGAAATTCTTCAGTCGCTGGCCAGATGTGAAACGCATGGCACTGCTCCGACGCGTTTGCGGCGGTCAATCAAAAAGTCAGAGCGTTCAAAACCAACAGACCCACGAATACGGCTGTCAGAGACAGGCCGAACACTTCTGTCGTCGCACGCTCGCTCGTCATGACGTCGCTCCCGCGTATCCAGGTTTTACAGTTTGTTAACCGTCGCGAAGCTAGTGCGGGCACCAACGCTCGCACCAGCATACGTAGGTAGCCGCCGGGTATAGGAAAAAGACGCCGACCCTATACCTAGGTACAATTGCAGGGCGGGAGTCAGGCCACACCGCGCCGCGGAGTTGCCGGTAATCGCCCCGCCTAGGAAGAATTCCCGTTCAGCCGCCGCACGACGAAATGTGCAGCGGCCGCCAGATTTTCCGCGCGTCTCACCACCAGCGGCAGTGGCGGTGACCGTGGTGCCACCAGCAGCGGCGATGATGATGCGATGGCGATGGTAGTAATAAACGACGGCGCGAGAATCGATTACTTCCGCTCCTTTTCCGATCGGTGCTATCGGAGCCGCGGAAACGCCGGACGTGGCGGCCAGCGCCAGCCCGGCGGTGGCAAATGCCGCCATGAGAAGCGACCGCATGAATGCCTCCTCCCAGATGCGGACATGCGCTAGCTTGAACCGGCAGCCGTCGTTTTCGTTCCCGAAAAAGTCGCGAAAAGGTCTTTCGAACAGTTAACAGGCCATAGTCGCGGCGATATCGCGCGAATGGATCGCCGGCCGGCCGGAGGGCCCTCCTTTGACAGCCTCTTCATACCTGCTGTCGGAATCCGGTTTGCGCCAAATGCGCACGTTTAAACTTTTGGATTCTGAATTACGTTAGCGCGCTATCGAGTGATCGGGGGCAGCATGCGCTTGAAACATTGCATCAACTATCATGATTTCCGGGAGCTCGCGCGCCGGCGACTTCCGGGTCCTATCTTCAATTACATCGACGGAGCCGCCGACGATGAAATAACGCATCGAAGAAATACCAGCGCATTCGACGACTGCGATCTCGTACCGAGCGTCTTGACCGGCGTCGAGCGGGTCGACCTTTCGGTGCAAGTACTCGGTCACAGACTGGAATTGCCTTTCTATTGCTCACCGACGGCGCTGCAGCGGCTCTTTCATCATCAAGGGGAGCGGGCGGTGGCGCACGCTGTGCAAAAATTCGGGACCATGTTCGGCGTATCGTCGCTTGGGACCGTCAGCCTGGAAGAGATTGCTGCCAAGTTTTCGTTTCCGCAGATCTATCAATTTTACTTCCACAAGGATCGGGGGCTGAACAGAGCTATGATGGAGCGGGCGAAAGACGCCGGGGTCTCCATCATGATGCTTACGGTGGATTCGATCACGGGCGGCAATCGCGAACGCGATCTCCGCACCGGCTTTTCAATTCCATTGCGATTGACGCTTGACGGCCTGTTTCAATTCGCAATCAAGCCAAAGTGGGCAATCGACTATATGACGCACGAGCGATTTCGATTGCCGCAACTCGAAGACCATGTCGCGATGGCCGGAGGCGCGACCTCGATCAGCGACTATTTCACGACAATGCTCGATCCTTCGATGAACTGGCGCGATGTCGCGGAAATGGTCAAGCATTGGGACGGCAAGTTTTGCCTTAAAGGAGTCATGAGCGTCGATGATGCCAAAAAAGCCATCGACATCGGGTGCTCCGGAATCGTGGTGTCGAATCACGGCGGCCGTCAGCTTGACGGCTCTCGCGGATCGTTCGATCAGCTGGCAGAAATCGTTGATGCTATCGGAGACCGGATTGAAGTGCTTTTCGATGGGGGAGTGCATCGCGGGACGCACGTGCTGAAGGCGCTTTCATTGGGCGCCAGGGCAGTCGGGGTCGGCCGCTATTATCTTTTTCCGCTCGCCGCGGCGGGGCAGGCCGGCGTTGAACGGGCGCTCGGATTGATGCGCGCGGAGCTCGAACGCGACATGAAGTTGATGGGCTGCACGTCTATCGGACAGCTGTCACGCAGCAACCTCAGATTTCGTAGTTAGCGTATCAGAGGTCAATCCGATTCAATGAATGCCGAATCGATCGTAGGCGTATTCGGCAAAATGAGCCCACATTGGCACTTTCGGATGATATTTGTTGGCTACCTTTTGGCTGCGAACAGGAACCTCTGGCTTCACCGCCGCCTTCGCGGTTTTCGTGGCCTGCGCCTCGCGACCGGCTGCGAAGTTGACGCCCCGTTATTCTGTACGGAGCCGTTTCCGGCGGCGCTTTGAAAGGCTTTGGAAGGCCGACTACCTGCGACGTTTTCAGCGCCGAATCGTTGGACTGCGTTTCACAGCCAAATGAGAAGACCGGCGAGCACGGTCCCCATAACCAGAAAGTATGAGAAAATTGGCATTCGCATCTGGATCTCCCAGCCGGAGATACAACGCGAACGCGCGCGTGACGTTCCTCGCTTTGGCCAGATTCACTTAATTCGATACGACGACACGGCTTTCGAGCGGTGTACGATCGTAAAGATAGATCACGTCCTCATTGATAAGTCGGATGCAGCCTTCGGAAAGGCGCCCAGCCGCGGCAGGATTGGAACCATGAATACGATAGTCCTTGTCGAGGTAGAGAACGCGAGCACCGAGTGAGCTCAGATCGACCGATTGCTGACCGGACCGGTTCCCGGGCAGCTCTTCCTTGCGGACAATGTGATAGAGCCCAGCGAGGGCCGCGCACTCGGTTCCAACGCCGATGTTGTAACGCAGCGCGGACATGTTCGGCCGCACCACGTAGAGAAAGGTCTGTGACTTGTCGACCATGATCGTCCCGACCGGCTGATTCGTCCGGAAGTAAACCAATTGCCTCAGACGGACATAGTCCGACTTGGCATCGGATTGCTCGGCGGGCGCGGGAACACTGCGGGCGGCTGCAATCGTACGCACATCAGACAAGGTGCGCGGCCAATATTGATAGGCTGCCCAACCCGCGCCGAGAACGAGCGCCGCGGCCAGTGCGCCGGCTGCAATTCGCAGCGGCTTTTTCGGCTCGGTCAATGGCGGTCGATCCCGATAACCCGGGGGAGGCGCGGCGTGAGCCTTTTGCCTCGGCTTCGGCCGAGGCGGCGGCGCGGTGCGGCGCATGGCTTCCATCTCGACGCGCTGGATCGCTGCCTCAAGAGCTTCGCTTTCGGCCTTCTGATCGGCTTGTGAAAACGTCGAGTCGCGCAGTTTTTCGATTAGAGTATTTCGAGCGCGGTCATACAGTGCCTGGCGCTGTTCCTTTGTGTTGGGGTTAAGCGCCGCCACCGCACGCGCCAACAACGGATAATAATCGGCCATCGATCCGCTCACCCTTGCTCTACTGAACTCGATTGCAAAATCTTGCCCCGGGGTCGAGGAAGGCCAGCCTAGCATCTGAAGTCTGCGAAGGCATCATTGCCTGGACCGGTCCTCAAATTAGCTTCGAAGCGATCAGCGGATCGGAGGGGCGTAGAGAATTCCGCCTCTGCTCCACAGCTGATTGATTCCGCGCGGAATGCCCAGCGCCGAACCGACGCCGACCGTACGCTCATAGATCTCACCATAGTTGCCGATCAGCCTGATAGCGTTCGCCGCCCAATCCTTTCCAAGGCCCATCCGCTCGCCGTAATTGCCTTCGGTGCCGACCAGGCGCCGGATATCCGGATTTTCTGATTTCAGCGCTTCGTCGATGTTCTTCGAAGTCACGCCGAGCTCTTCGGCATTGACCAGCGCGAAATGGACCCACTTCACGATGTTGAACCACTGCATGTCATCTTGTCGAACAACCGGACCCAGGGGCTCTTTCGAGATCACATCCGGCAGAATGATATGCTCGTCGGGCTTCGACAGCAGAAGCCGCACAGCAAACAGCGCGGATCCGTCAGCTGTGAGCACGTTGCATTGGCCGGAATCGTAGCCCTTGATGGCGCCCTCGAGACTTGTCGAAGAAATCGCCTCGTATTTCATTTTATTGGCGCGGAAATAATCCGCGAGATTGAGCACGGTTGTCGTTCCCGTCTGCACGCATACTTTCATGCCATCGAGGTCGAGCGCGGTGTCCTTGTTCATAGCGCGGCGAACGATAAATCCCTGGCCGTCGTAGAAATTCGTCGCCGCGAAGACCAACCCAAGCTCGACCTCGCGCGACATGGTCCAGGTGGTATTGCGCGAGAGCACGTCGATGCTCCCGGATTGCAGTGCCTCGAATCGCCGGCCGGCCTCGAGCGGGAAGTAGGCGACCTTGCTGATGTCATTAAAAATTGCCGCCGCGATCGCCCGGCACAGATCGACGTCAAAGCCGCTCCAGTTCCCGTTGTTGTCGCGAGCGGAAAATCCATAAAGGCCTTCACTGACGCCGCAATTGAGCGTGCCGCGATCCTTCACGGCCTTCAGTACCTGGCCGTTCGCCGCGGAGGCAGGCTGGACCGCCAGCATCGACAGCGCGAGCATCAGAAATGCCGTAATCGACCGAAGGCGATCGCTACGCCGCCCACGGGCGCGAAGATCCCGCAACTGCTTCATGACTTCCCCCGACGCTCGACAGACCTGTAGCTAAGCTAGCATATTGAAACGAGGCTGGTATAAGTGGCCGCGCGGATCAACCCTGCATTCCCCGATCCTCCGACTTGAACAGGCTGCTCAAGCATGACTTTTGAACACCAGCGGTTCTTGCGCGCGGCGCTTGCAGGCTTGGGCGGGGTGCTTCTTCTCGCGCTGCTGTCGCGGGCAGATGCACAGGACATCCGTGGGCTGGAAGTCTGCACGGCCGAAAAGCAGATGGAGCGCCGCACCGGGTGCCTGCAGGCCAACGTCGAGTTTCTTCAGCAAGCGCTCGCGAAGCTTGCGCGCGAGACGCAGGAGAAGATCGCCAGCGCCGGGCGCGATCTCGCCGCCGCGCGAGCCGAAATCGCAGCGCTTAAGGCCACGGTTGCGAAACTCGACAGCGAGCTGGCGCAATTGAAGGCCAAGGCCGAACCCGAACCCGCCAACAAGAAGTAGACAGGGTTGTTAGTGGGCAGCTCAGATAGTCGGCGCTTCGGCGGAGGCCTGCTGACCCGTTCTGAGTGGCAAAACAACGTGAAATACCGTGCCGCATGAATGTCCCGGCGATGCCCACAGGCGTCCGCCATGGGCCGCAATAATCGAGCGGCAAATCGCGAGGCCCATTCCCATTCCTGTCGGTTTGGTGGTGAAGAATGCTTCGAAAATTTGCTCGGCGTTCTTGGGGTCTAGCCCAATGCCGGAATCTTCAACGGTAATCGAAATGCCATCGTCGGCAGGCATTGATACGATCGCCAGGACACGTCGGCTTTCGTCGGTCGAGTTCATGGCCTCGGCCGCGTTCATGATCAGATTGAGGAGCACTTCGCGGAGCTGGACCGGGTCTGCAGGAACTTGTGGAAGGTCAGGCGCTAGCTTTGTATGCAGGGCGATCTTTCGCGAGCGGAGTTCGCCGCGAGAGAGATTGATGACATCGTTTACGACTTCGTTGGTGTCGACTGGAACGCGACGGTTGGCATTCTTTTTGAACATCATGCTGATGCTTGTGATGACTTCGTTGGCGCGGTGGCCATCCTGAGCGATGCTTGCCAACGCCGAGCGCGCCTCCTCTAGATTGGGTTCCTTTCTTTCGAGCCAACGGGTTCCGGCGTGTGAATTGGCCACAAGGGCCGCCAACGGCTGTCTGATTTCGTGCGCGATGGAAGCAACCATGGCGCCCATGGTCGTGAGCCGCGACACGCGGGATATTTCGGCCTGACGCATCATTTCGCGCTCGCGCGCAACCTCGAGTTCACCGAGCATTTCGTTAAATGAAGCTGCCAGCCCGCCTATTTCGTCTCGACTTTTATAGTCAGAACGCAGCCCGTAGTTTTTGGTCTCACGAATATTATTGGCCAAATCGGCCAGCTGCCTGATCGGAACGATCATATCCCGATAAGTCAAAAAGGCGACGAAAAGGCCAAGCATTCCAAGCGTTCCGATCACCACAAGACTTAAAAGACGTTGCCGTTGCAGATCATCAATTCGCTGGATCAACAGCTGGTCGAGTTGTTGCTGCGTTGTTTTCCAGGCATCGAGAGCGCTTCTGACTGCGCTGGCATACTCGGCGTCCGGCCGCGTGACGTTTGCTCCGCCAGCACCGATGGAGGCGCGCAACGCATCGAGATATGCCGTTGCTTTTGTCGCAAAAGCTGCCAGAGCGGGTTCGACGGCTTGCTTCAAACGGTCCTCAGCGCCCCCGCGTTGCGCGACTTTTAGATCGTTGTAGACGCCTTCTATGTTCGCGCGCAGAAGGGTGTTGAGTGCGATAAAACGAGCATTGCGGTCAACAGAGTCGTTTTTCGACGCTCGTGCAAGCAACTGCGCCTGGCCAATCTCTTCCAGCGCTGTCGGAAAACGCGTCACAACGATGTTTCCGACGTGGTAAGTGTCAAGAACGGGATCAAGAATTATGTTTGAATCGTCTCCTATACGAGCGGCGAGATCGCGGAGAGTTTTGAGAGCAGCAGAATAAATGTCGTTCGTGCTCGCAGAATTGCTGGTTTCCAGACCGCGTAGAGTGGTCGCCAGCGCCTCTGCCGCTTTTGCTATGTGCAAAGTGCCGGAGGTTTCGGCATCTGCCCGCGCCAGTGAATCGATGGCGTCGCGCGCAGATGTGCCTTGCCGATCGCCGAGATCGCCGTTCGCCTGGTTTTTCAATACCGTCACATAGATTGATTGGAGCAACGCGAGATATTTGCTGCCAACAAGTTCTTTGCGCGCAAAATTGATGGCGATCTGTTTTTCGACGAGAAGCGCGTAAGTAGCGACGCTTGTGAGCGCCAAGGACACGAGGCACAAAATCAAAAACTTGGTCCCGGCGCGCAAATCCCTGAACATAAGGTCCCCGACTATCCGTCCCGGTCAGTGGAACGCAGTCTAGTGCCGTATTCAGCTCTTGGTTATCCGAAAGTGCCCGATCTAAATACCGCGCTGCCCGACCGTTGGGACGTTTATGGATCACGTGCTTGCCTGCTGGCGTCTCAAGCGACGGCAAGGATTTGCAGTCAAGGAAACAATGAGTAAATCACCTCGTCAGCGCGCGCGAGCAAGCATCGGCGGCACAGGCAGGCCGATTGCCTTGGCGACCTTGAGATTCACGACCAGTTCGAATTTGGTTGGCTGCTCGACGGGCAGGTCGCTGGGCTTGGCGCCTTTGAAAATCTTGTCGACGAAAGTCGCCGCGCGGCGATAGAGGTCGGGGTAGTTCACGCCGAATGAGATCAGGCCTCCGGCATCGACGAATTCTCTCGAAGGGTAGATCACCGGTACGCGCCGTCTCGCGGCAAGCTCGATAATAATTCTTTGGTTGGACTGGGTGAGGGTATCTATGCCGACGATGATGGCGCCAGCATTGTGCTTGCTTGCTTCATCGATTGCAGCAGCCAGATCTGCCTTCGAACGTCGAACAGTTGAGTTTGGACGCCATTGCTTTGAGCGGTCGTCTGTATCTCAGTCCATTGGGGCGGCTGAGACGGTTGCTCATGTTAAGGACGGCTCCAACCCAGGAGAGCCCGGGAAGCATGTCGCGAAGCAGCTCAGTGCGCTTGCCTATCAGGTCATTAACGAAGGCACTGAGCCCTGTAATGTTGCCTTGCGGACGGCAATGCTCCCCACGACGAGAAGGGGGTCGCCGATGGCAACCATGACAACCGGGATGGTTTTGGTTGCATTCTTAGCGGCAAATGCAGCCGGAATGCCGCGCGTCGTAATCAGGTCGACGTTTTAACCAACAAGCTCCTGCGCAAGCTTCGGAAAGCGATCGGGGTGGCCATCGACCGAACGGCATTCGATCTTGAAGTCTCGGGCTTCGACGTAGCCAAGCGCTTCCATGCCTGCGAGGAAGGCATCATAGTCCGCAGTCTTGAGAGGCGCGGCTACGGTTTCGAGCATTCCGATGCGCCAGATTTTTTTTGATTGCTAAGCGGCAAGCGGCCAGGCCGCTGCTACACCGGTGAGTATCTGGATGAAATCAGGTCGCTGCATAGGACCCCTTCGAACCCATGGTGCGACAAAAAGACAGCACAAACCAATCATTTCATGGATGTGCCCGCCTGGCTTTCCGCCGTCTCGCAAATGGCATGGCTATAATCGCGAATACGACATGGCTATCGTTGTCGGGAAGAGAACGTCACGGAGGGGATAATGAAGGGACAGTGCGTTGCGGCGGCATTGCTTGTGCTCGGCGGACTAGGAAACGTACGGGCTCAGGACTACCCGGCGCGAACGGTGACGATTATCGTTCCCTTCGCGCCCGGCGGCCCGGCCGACGTGACCGGCCGGATCGTCGCGGACATCTTCTCCCGTCATCTTGGGCAGCAGTTCGTGGTCGCGAACGTCGGCGGCGCCGGCGGAACGATCGGATCGCTGCGCGCAGCGCGTGCCACAGCCGACGGCTATACGATCATTTCCGGCCACATGGGCACGCACGCCGCGGCGCCGTTTTTCTATCCCAACCTGGGCTATGACCCCGAGAAGGACTTCGAGCCGATCGGCCTGATCGCCGAGCAGCCCGAGCTGCTCGCGGTGCGCAAGGACTTCCCTGCCAACAACCTCAAGGAGTTCATCGCCTACGCGAAGGCCAACGAGAGCAAGCTCAACATGGGGCACGCGGGGCGTTGGCTCGGTGTCCTATATCGGCTGCCTTCTTCTCAACTCGGCCATCGGCATCAAGCTGGCGATGGTGCCGTTCAGCGGCACGGCGCCTGTCATGAACGCAATCCTCGCCGGACAAGTCGATTACGATTGCGGTCCGGTGCTGGGACCGCTGCCCCATGTGCGCGCGGGCACCGTCAAGGCGCTTGCCATCGCGACAAAGAAACGAAGCCCGCTGCTGCCCGACGTGCCGACGTCCTATGAGCAGGGCCTGCCCGAATTCGACTGCGCACCTTTTTATGCATTGTTCGCTCCCAAAGACACGCCGAAGGCGGTCATCGACAAGCTGGCCGAGGCCCTGAACAAGGGGCTTAGCGAGGAGACCGTGCAGAAGCGCCTTGCCGAGCTCGGCGCCGATATTGCGGAGCCGAACCGTCGCGGGCCAAGGGCTCTCGCGGATCTGCAGAGGAGCGAAGTGAACCGGCTGGGGCCAATCCTGAAGGCCGCAACCGCCAAGTAACGATGCACTGACGCCGTGCTACGTGACCAGTGACGTCAATACGGCGGCGTAGTGGCACAGCGCCGCGGTAAGCACGAAGCCATGCCAGATCGCGTTCTGAAAGCGCAGGCTGTTCCAGGCGTGAAAGATGACGCCTACCGAATAGAGTACGCCGCCTGCGCCGATGAGCCATAAGGTCACCGGTGCGAGCGCCGCGGTGATGGGCCCGATCGTGAAGATGCCGCTCCAGCCCATCGAGAGATAGATGCCGACCGCGGTGCGGTCGAAGCGGCCGGGCCACAGGAGCTTGATCGCAATGCCGGCGAGCGCAACGGACCAAACGACGATGAGCACGACGGCGGGGACTGTGCCCCGCATCGGCAGTAGGAAAGCCGTGTAGGTCGCCGCGATCAGCAGGTAGATTGCCGAATGATCGAGGCGGCGAAGCCACCATTTCAACGGCGACACCGGCCACAGGTTATAGGCCGCGGAGAAGCCGAACATTGCCAGAAGCGCGGCGAGATAGATCGCGACCGCCGTCAGTTCGGTGATGTCGCCCTGGTGCACGGCAATGACGGCGAGCACCGCGCCGCCGCCGATCGCGATGGCAATACCCAGGATATGGACAACCGCGTCAGCGACAGTCTCGCCGCGATCATAATCCCAGGTAAATTTGGTGCCCATAGTGCTCGCATACTTGTGCATTGCGGCAGCGCAAGGGCTGACGCAAAGTCCGGTCGTTCCCGGCCGTGGTGCTACAGGAACGAACCGGCAGAAGTCAGGGTTATAGGAGGCAAATCTTACTGAGGTCGAAAGGTCTCATGAATCTCCAGCCTGTCATGCGCGCTATTGCAATGTCGGCGCTGCTCTGCGCGGCCGCATTTTTGTACTCCGATACCGCCCGCGCTCAGGTCTTCGATTTCGGCCAGATCGACGCGTTTGAATCGCTGGGCTCAGGGACCCAGCGCGGTGGATCGCCGCCGAAGACGATCGTCGATGACGGCGAGCGGCACACGGTGTTCTTCACCATCATCGAGTCAAACACCGACGCCAAGATCTACTGGCGCTCGATGGATGGCGACCAGACAACGTTGATGCATGGGCCGGGCGTGAAGGCATTTCAGACAGCCGGCACGTTCAAGGTCGAAGCGCTCGGCGACGACAGCCGCAGTTTTAAATATGGCTATGTGCTGCTTCGCCTGAAGAATAATCGAGGCACCTGACTGGCGTGAATGCGGCTATTGCTGGTGAGCCGTCACCAGTTCGGACGCTGCTTTTCGAATTTCGGGATCGAAGCGAGATCGCCGACCCACTTTTGGGCGGAGCGAAACCACCCTTGTGCTTTCGGTGCAAACTGGTCGCGCTGGCGAAGGGTGCCCACGCGGATCGAATGAACCTTCGGCCCATCGTCAACCGTCGTCGAAAAGATCGGCGATCCGCATTCCGGGCAGAAAGCTTGCTGTCGCTTCACGCCGCTTTCGCCCGTCTTCACGTAAATTTTCGGCTCGCCCGAGCGAAGCTTGAAAGAACCCTTCTGGGTCAACACAATGGTGCGAAAGGCCGAACCCGATAGCGTCTGGCAGTCAGTGCAATGGCAGATCGCGGCGTCTTCCGGCAGCGCGTCTGCCTCATAGGAGATACGGCCACAGTGACAAGCTCCATCGATTTTCATGGCGGAGTCTCCCGATCGATCCGGCACGTGCTGCCAAGTGCGAACATAACACAGCTCAGACTGTGTAGGCGCTGAGCAACCTGCGCTCGCTGCGCCAGCCTCACGGGATTTGGGTCCAACGTAGCATTGAAGGCGGAAGCGAGCCTATCGGCTGAGTTCCGAATTGGTTTTGGTGGGTTGCCGACCTATCGCGATAGTTTTCGTGCACTTGCGGCGCGGCTGCGACACTCGAGATAATCCTTCGATCCCGGGGCTGCGTATGAACGGCAGCGGGCGTCGTCGATCGATGCGACCGTATCCTCGCCCTGTCGCTCCTGCACCATCTGCTGGTGGCCGTTTGGTCGCTGGTTCGAATCCGGGCCCGGGGAGCTAAATGAAAACAATAACTTAGCTAAAAAACCAAATCGAAAACCAACCCGAAAATCCCGATTTGGCAACGCCCTTGGCAACAACGTGCAGGTTTCGCGGGGTCCAAGAATTAACCCTAGGGGGGCTTTGCGGGCTATCTACGGGCGCGGACGCCTGTGCCTATAAACGATCTGCTAAATTTGTCGTTATAGGTCTAATTGTCCTTGCCTCTTGTGTAGGAGTATCGCATGGCCCCGCGTGCGAATTGGAAGGGCTTCCTTCGGCTTTCGCTGGTCTCTTGTCCCATTGCACTGTATCCGGCCTCGTCATT